>JAFGLN010000057.1 GCA_016928025.1 Deltaproteobacteria bacterium | reverse complement strand
GACCGGGGATATTGCGTCCGCTCCGGCAGCTCATAGATGCCGTAGCCGGGCATGTCGGCGGTCTTGACATTTCCCGGGATGTCGAACATGACCATGGACCAGACGATGCCCAGTTCTTCGTCGGCGATGACGTAACGCCGGTCGCGGACGCTGGTCATATAGGTGAAAATGGGCAGCTGATCGCGGCACTTGAATGACCCGAAAAGGCCGAGATCGGGGTTATTGGTCGTCTGCAGGCCGTTTTCCAAACGGTTACAATCATCATGAAGGGGAACGAATTCCCCGGTGTTCTTTTCGAGCCCCTCGAAGTAGAGATCGGCAATGGCGATCATTTGGTCCCGGGGGAGGCGCTCCGGCTCGGGAACCGGCTCCACTAAAAGGGGATGGGGCGAGACCAGCGCCTTGGGTTTGAAGGCGACATCGGACCCGGCATAGCGGGAGACGAGGGTTTCGATCTCGGCAATTTTTTCATCGGAGATTTTCATCCGGAGGGCAAGGAAACTCAATCTGTCGTCACCTTCATGGAGGGTACTGAACAGGCCGGCCTGACCATGGGAAGGATCGGCGACACAATGGCGGTATTTGACGGCCGAAGACGTTTTCCAGAGGCCGTCGCCCAGGGCGAGGTCCTTGGTGTTTTCCGTAAACCGGACATCGGCGGCCACGGGAAGACGAGACGGATCATGGGCCACCAGAGCGGCGAGATATTGATCAACGAAACCGATTAATCTTTCCTTTTCGACGGATTGGTTCAGTTTTTTAGCCATTGATATTCTCCTTATCGGTTGGTAATTTGTCTGATCATCTGATGAACGCAGACCTGAGGAGACTGCGACGTGTCGCAGGTCAAATAGCTGCGATTCGGCAGCTCGATGATCTCATCAAAGTCGTTTTTCTGGGCCGCATAAATCTCCCAGCGGCCGTCGGAGGCTTCGGACTTTTTAGCTGCCCGGCGCTCCAGCCGCTCTTTAATGACAGGGTCAGGGCAGCGGCATTCAATGACGAAAAATGGCACCGGCAGCCTTTTTGCCGCCTGGTAGGCGTTCAGACGTTCGGATCGTTTTTTAAATGACGCGTCGATAATAACCGACCTGCCTGTTCGGAGTTTCGCCAGCGCCGCTTCCAGCGCTTTGTCATAAGTTTGTTGCGATATATCGTCGGCATAAATGCCTTGTCCGAAGGCGTCGGGATGGCGCTCCGTCGGATCGATCCGCAGCATCTCCTTGCGGAGGACATCGGAGCGGATAATGTCCGCTCCCAGCCGGGATGCTAGTTTCCTGGCCAGGGCGCTTTTGCCCGTGCCCATCAGCCCGGCCATGAGAATCAAGGTCGGCTGCTCCAGGCGGGCGGCGTAAGTATAAGCCAGATCGAAATACTTTCGGGCCGTTTTCCGGACCTCCCGCCGTTCTTCCGGTCCGGTCCCCTTATCGTCCAGTCGGAAGCTGGTCACCTTGCCCCGGACATAGGCGTAATAGCACTTATAAAAATTAAGCAGGGTTTGAATGGCCGTATCGCCGGTTGTTTCAATATAGGCCTTCACGAAGATCTCGGCATGGTTCGGGTATCCATTGAAATCAAGATCCATGGCCAGGAAGGCCACCTCGGCAGCGACGTCGGCATAGCGGAAGCGTTCGTTGAACTCGATGCAATCGAAGATGGCGATGTCGTCTCCAGCGATGCAGATATGTTCCAGATGTAAATCACCGTGGCAGTCCCGGATCCTGTGGTTGGCCACGCGTTCGACAAGCAGCTTGCGGTGTTTTTTAAAAAAATCGTAGATATAGGCCTTGATGAAGTCATAGTGCCGGGCGCGGATGGTGTGATTGATGTAGCGTGCCGTCTGCTCGAAATTCTCATCGTGATTAAAGCGGATCGTGTCGATGCCGCCGATCTCGTCAATTTTGCCCCCCGTCTCCGCCGACTCGTGAAATGCGGCCACCTTCCGGGCGACAGCCTCCATGACGGACGGATCGGCTTTTCCTTCGGCAAGCATTTTTTTCAACATGTTATCGTGGGGCATTTTTTTCATTTTGACACAATATTCGACGATCCGGTCCCCGTCTGCTGCCCAAATCAAATCTCCCTGATCGTTTTCGGCCAGACCGACGACATCAAGGTAAATTTGCGGTGCCAGTCTCCGGTTCAATCGCAGTTCTTCCCGGCAGTAATGTTCTCTTTTTTCTAGGGTCGTAAAATCAAGAAAGCCGAAGTCCACGGGTTTTTTGACCTTGTACACATAATCGCCCGCGATAAAGATATAGGAGATATGGGTCTGGATGAAATCGACCGTCTCCGGCCGATGGGGGTAAAATTGTGGGTTGCTCATCGTTTCAACTAACTGCTGCTGTCTCATGGGTGCGTATCCTTGCGAAAGATTAAGGCTATTTAAAGATCGTTAAAGACTTTAAACAATCAAAATCTGTTAATCAAGATAAAACTGTAAAACAGTTGATTTATAAGAATTTGCTTGCCTTTTTTCCCTCAATGTTTAAACTTGACCCGCTATGAATAGAGCGCTTTCAGAATATTCCGGAATCTATAAAGGAACGGCGCTGATTGCCGATCCCATCTACCAGTACGTGTCCTTTACGGTGCCGACGGAGGATATTCCGGACGAAAAGACGGAAAAGGATCTCATCGATTCCCCCTGGATGCAGAGGCTCAGAAGGATCTACCAGCTTCAGTCCGCCCGGTGGGTGTATCCGGCGGCCGAACATACACGGTTTCAGCATTCCCTCGGCACGATGCATGTCGCCGGGGAGTTTGGAAGGCACCTTTATCCCAGTCTTGCGGAAGTCTGCCCCGATTTGCCGTCCAAAAATTATGTGGAAGAGCTGCTTCGCGTCGCCGGATTGCTCCACGATGTCGGTCACGGTCCTTTCGGGCATTTCTTTGACGACCATTTTCTGAAGCAATATGATTTGACCCATGAAGACATGGGAAAACAGATCATTATCAAAAAACTCGGCCGGATTATTGAAAAAACTCGCAGGAGTCCCTCCGGTGTGTTCGACAACAACGAAATCCTCAATCCCCGCCAGGTTGCCTACCTGATCAAAATGCCCGGCAGCCGGGAACCGGAGCAGCCGAGGTGGCTGCAGCTTTTACGACAGCTTTTTTCCGGTACGTATACGGTGGACAATCTGGATTACGTCCAGCGCGATGCCTATATGACGGGGTTTTCCCTTGACCTGGTGGATATTCCCAGGCTTCGTTTTTACACATTTTTTACCGGGGACGGCCTGACGCTCCATCAGGCGGGAGTATCCGCCCTCACCCGTTTTTTAAACGCCAGGCTGAATCTTTATACGAATGTCTATTTCCATCGGACGACCCGGGCGTTGGACCTTCACCTCCAGGAGATATTCGCCGAGACCATGAACATCCTTTTCCCGGCCAATCCCGTCCAGACCCTGGATGCGTATCTGCGCTTGGATGAATGGTGGTTGTTTAATAAGGTTGAGGGCTTGTTTAATGATGGGGATGCCGTCAAAAAGAAACTGGGTCGGGAATGGAAAAAACTCTATGCGAGGGAAGTCAAGTGGAAGATGTCTTTTTCCACGGAAATTTCCATTGATCAGATCCAGCGGGGGACAAGTTTTTCGCAAGCCGCCGACTATGAAGACCTGATCAGGCAGCGGCTCCTTAATTCATTAAAAAAAACGCCTTTCCGGGTGGATATGGCTACGCAGGACCCCCGGCCGATCAATCCGATGGCGGAAACGGAAAAAAGAATCAATATTTTCAATCCGGCCACCGGCGCCACATCGCCGGAGCCGCTGATTGATATGTACCGGTTTATTCCTGCCAGGGTTGTCCACTTCCGGGTTTTTGCACTCAATCATAAGAGAGACAAGGAATTAACGCTGGCGGCGGAAAAAACCCTGGATAATCTGGATAAAGCAGTGGACACCAATATATGACGACAGCGGAAACAACCGATATAACGCTCTTTGTCCGGACCTCCGACGAAGATGTCGCCCGATGGAACCGGCAGCGTATCGTCGACACCCTGATTCGGGAAACGAACATCGACATGAATACGGCCGAGGCCGTGAGCATAGAAGTCGAAAAACAGATTATGGCATCGGGCATTTCCCTTCTGACGACGTCTCTCATTCGGGAGATGGTCGATGCGAAGCTTATTGAACGAGGCCTGGAACATTCCAGACGCATGCACGCCCGGCTGGGATTTCCCCTCTATGACGTAAAAGAGCTGATCCTTTACCGGAACAAGGAAAATGCCAACGTCCCTCACGGACCGGAAGGAACCAATCTGCTTTTGGCGGAGGGGATCAAGCGCGAATATGCTTTTTACGATGTCTTCTCGCAGGATGTCGTGGATGCCCATTTGTCCGGCGCCATTCACCTCCACGGCCTCGGCTATATCGACCGGCCCTATAGCTCGTTTCAGTCCCTTGAATATATTAAGAAGTTCGGATTGAACCTGCCCAACTCCATGACGGTGGCCAAACCGGCCAAGCATGCTGAGGTGGTCCTGGCCCATATGGTGCGGTTCGGTGCCACTCTGCAGGGACATTTTACCGGCGCCCTCGCCTGGGACGCCGTCAATTACCTGTTGGCCCCCTATCTCACAAAGATGAACCGGAAAGAGATCAGGCATTTTGCCCAGATGCTGATCTATGAATTTTCCCAATTGACGGCCGCCCGGGGGGGACAGGCCATCTTTACGGATATCCATCTGTATTGGGAAGCGCCGATTCATTATCGAGACGTGTCGGCCATCGGTCCGGGAGGTCTTGATACAGGGAAAAAATACGCCGATTACGCCGAAGAAGCGCAAAATTTGGCATGGGCGATCTTCGATGTCTTCAAAAAAGGTGACGCGACCGGAAAGCCGTTCACCTTTCCCCGGCCCCTGGTCCACCTGACGAAGGCGTTTTTCGATGCGCCGGGACACGAGGCATTTCTGGAGCATCTCTGTGAGGTGGCCGGCGAAAAAGGCAATCCCTGCTTCATCTTCGACCGTGCAATTGTGCCCGGTATTGTGGATGATGCCCTGGCGGCTGTTTCGAACGAAAATAAGAGGAGAGAATCTTTAAGCAAGCCCTGGTTGATGCGTCTGGCGGCCATTCAAAACGTTACCTTGAATCTGCCTCGGCTGGGTTATGAATGCGAGGGAGACCGTCATAAGCTGTTTGTTCTTATAGACCAATCGTTGGAACTCATGGGGGCGGCCCATGTCCAGAAGAAAAATTTTATTGAAAAACTGATGTCTTATGGCGATATGGGGCCTCTGGCTATGTTGACGATGTCTTTGGACGGCCGACCGTATCTCGACATGAGTCGGGCCGTTTATCTGGTGGGCTTGCTGGGGATGAATGAACTGGTTCACATCTGCATGGGACAGGAACTTCATCAATCGGAGCGGGCGGTGAAGTACGGATTGGATGTCATCAAACATATCAAGACGAAGATTGACAAGCTGAGTAAGAAATTAAAAGTGCCGTTGCTGCTGGAGCCGACGCCGGCGGAAACAACGTCTTACCGTTTCGCGAGGCTTGATTTGAAACGCTATTCCCCTGCGGCGGGCCGTTTTGTCCGCGGTGATATCAGTACCGGCGGACTCTATTATACCAATGCCGCCCAGCTTAACTGTTCTGCCGACATCAGCGTCATGGAAAAGATCAAATCGGAAGGACGTTTTCATCCCTTTTTCAATTCCGGTGCCGTTACCCATTTATGGCTGGGTGAGGACAAACCGGCAAAAGGCTTTCTTGCCGATTTGGTCAAACGGGCCTTTCAGGAATCCCTTTGCCGGCAGCTGGTGTTTTCGCCTGAATTTACAACCTGCAAGGCTTGCGGCAAGACAACCAAAGGCCTTAAGGACGGCTGTGTTTATTGCGGAAGCGCGGATGTGGAAGGAATCGCAAGAATCACTCAATATTTCAGTAAAACGGCCAGCTGGAATAAAGGCAAGATGGCGGAATTGAAAGACAGAAAGAAGATGGCTGAAACTTGAAATCATTTGATTTTTTTAGATTTAATGGATGGTTTATTTTCTCACCTCTTTACTTGCATATCCAAATGCTGATCGGTATTTGTGGGACTCGTTAAACGACAAGACCTCTTGGTTCCGGCATGAATCCACCCGCCTGCACTTGACATAGCCAAGGTCGATAAATATATTAGGCACAAATCGACGAATGACGTTGGCCGACCCGGTGGATTGAACCTGAATATGGAAGATCATATTATCAAGATTTTCAAGGAAAGCAGTCAGTTGAAAGAGATTTTCGTCAACGAAAATCTCTTTCAACTTGTCCGGGTGGTGGAAGCCATTACGGAAGCGCTCCAGGGGGGCAAAAAAATATTGCTCTTTGGAAACGGCGGCAGTGCGGCGGACGCCCAACACCTTGCCGCGGAGTTTGTCAATCGGTTTGTCATTGAAAGGCCTCCACTACCAGCCATTGCCTTGACGACGGACACGTCAATACTTACAAGTATTGGAAATGATTATGATTTCTCTGAAGTGTTCAGCAAGCAGATCCGGGCGATCGGACAGGCCGGCGATGTGGCCTGGGGCTTCAGCACGAGCGGTACTTCGCCGAACGTCTTAAAAGCCCTCGAAACGGCCAATAAAATGGATTTGGTCACAGTCGGTTTGACGGGCAAAGATGGGGGCGGCATCGGCATGATGGTCAAACATCATTTGAATGTTCCCTCCGGCAGTACGCCGCGTATTCAGGAGGTCCACATCACCGTGGGCCACGTTATTTGTGAAATGGTGGATTATATGCTTTTTCAGCAGCCCGGTGTTCGATAGGGCGGTTGTGCGTCAATAGATTAAATTTTCAATAAAAAGGGTTGGTTGGGGATCATGGTAAAAAAACAGACAAAGGTCGATGCGAGCGGTACGGATACAAGCGCACATCCTCCTGAGGAAGATGTCATAAAAAAGACGACGGAAGACAGCGATAAAGAAATGACCGATTTAACAATAAAACTTCAAGAGAAAGAAAAAGAAGCGGCGGAGAATTATGATAAGTATCTTCGCGCCGTCGCGGAGCTGGAGAATTATCGTAAGCGGGCTCAAAGAGAGAAAGCGGATTCCATCAAATACGGTAACGAAAATCTTATCCGGGATATATTACCACATATAGACAGTCTGGAAAGAGCGTTGGAACATGCCGACGCGTCGGAAAATTTTGAAGCCTTTAAAGAAGGCCTTAAACTGGTTAGAGAACAGCTTTTGGGCTGTCTGGAGAAACATGGCGTGGAAAAGATAGATGCCTGCGGTAAAGAGTTTGATCCAAACGTCCATGAAGCCATGCTCCAGGTGGAAAATGATGCGCATGAACACAACAGGGTGGTGGATGAATTGGAAACGGGCTATCTCCTTCACGGCAGATTATTAAGACCCGCCAAGGTGTCCATCAATAAACGCACGAAGCAGGGAGAGCCGGATAAAAAAGAGCAATAGTAGATAAAAGAGATACTAAGGAGGAAAATAAAATGGGTAAAATTATTGGGATTGATTTGGGAACGACAAATTCTTGTGTCGCCATAATGGAGGCAGGAGATCCCGTCGTTATTGCCAATCAGGAGGGGAACCGAACAACGCCCTCTATGGTGGCCTTCACCGACAGTGGTGAGCGACTGGTCGGTCAGGTTGCCAAGAGGCAGGCCGTCACGAATCCGGAAAATACCGTATACGCCATCAAAAGGCTGATCGGAAGGAAATATAATGCGAAGGAAGTTCAGTACGATAAAACCATTGCGCCCTATAAAATTACCGAGGCTAAAAACGGCGATGCCCAGATTACGATAAAGGGCCGCGATTATAGTCCGGCGGAAATATCATCCATGATTCTGACCAAGATGAAGCAAACGGCTGACGATTATCTGGGCGAAAAAGTAACGGACGCGGTTATTACGGTTCCTGCTTATTTTAATGACTCGCAGCGTCAGGCGACCAAAGACGCGGGGAAAATCGCCGGATTGAATGTTCTTCGGATCATCAATGAACCAACGGCGGCGGCCCTGGCTTATGGTCTGGACAAGAAGAATGACGAAAAAATCGCCGTCTTCGATTTGGGTGGCGGGACCTTTGATATCTCGATTCTTGAACTGGGCGACGGCGTTTTTGAGGTTAAGTCGACCAACGGCGATACCCATCTGGGCGGTGAGGATTTCGACCAGCGGCTGATCGATTATCTGGCCACGGAGTTTAAAAAAGATCAGGGTATTGACATTCGAAGTGATCGAATGGCCCTGCAGCGGGTTAAGGAAGCGGCGGAAAAGGCCAAAATGGAACTTTCCACGGCCATGGAGACGGATGTCAATCTGCCGTTTATTACCGCCGATGCGTCGGGGCCCAAACACATGAATATCAAGTTGACGAGGGCGAAACTTGAGGCGCTGGTGGAGGACCTGATTGAGAAGATGGTTCCCCCCTGCCGCACGGCCCTGTCGGATGCCAGTCTCTCTGCGAAAGATATCGATGAGGTGATTCTGGTCGGCGGGATGACCCGTATGCCGAGAGTTCAGCAGAAAGTGAAGGAGATCTTTGGCAAAGAGCCCCATAAAGGCGTAAATCCGGATGAAGTGGTGGCCGTCGGCGCGGCTATTCAGGGCGGCGTTCTGTCGGGAGACGTCAAGGACGTGCTGCTGCTCGACGTGACGCCCTTGTCTCTGGGTATCGAGACCCTGGGCGGTGTGATGACGAAGCTGATTGAGAAAAACACGACCATACCGACCAAGAAAAGTCAGATCTTTTCAACGGCAGCGGATAATCAGCCGGCCGTGAGTATCCACGTCCTTCAGGGCGAGAGGTCCATGGCCGCCGACAACCGGACGTTGGGGCGATTTGAGTTGGTCGGCATTCCGCCGGCCCCTCGCGGTATGCCGCAGATTGAAGTCGGGTTTGATATTGACGCCAACGGTATTGTTCACGTATCGGCGAAAGACTTGGGAACCGGCAAAGAACAGAGCATCAAGATAACGGCTTCCAGCGGTCTTTCGGAAGCAGAGATCGAGAAACTCGTCAAGGAAGCGGAAATGCATGCCGATGAAGACGTGAAGAAAAAAGAGTTGATTGAAGCCAGAAATCAGGCCGATTCCATGGCCTACGGTGCGGAGAAAAACATTAAAGAATTCGGCGACAAAATAGACGCCGCTGACAAAGAGAAAATCGATCAAGCCATTGCCAGGGTCAAAAAAGCCATTGAAGGTGACGATATCAATGAAATCAAGCAGGCCCAGGAAGAATTGACCAACGCTTCTCATAAACTGGCCGAAGCCATGTATGCCAAAACCAATGCCCAGCAGCAGGCCAGTGCGGGAGAGCAGGGTGGACCTGAGGCGGAACAGCAGGAAGGAGCCGGATCGAAAGACGATGATGTCGTCGATGCGGATTTCGAAGAAGTTAAGTAAAATTCAATGAACATTTATGATATGCCCGGGGTTTGTCGTTGGAATCCCGGGCATTTTGGTTTGAAGGGATTGAAAACAGGGTTGCCACGATGAATAATATCCTGCCGAGACTTGATAACCATTTGTGATTCATTATTTCAGCATTCTTGCCAGAATGATGCCCAGGATGAGCCAGACGGGTATGGAGATAATAAGGGCCCAAACGATCCCCTGGATATTTTTCAGTCGCCCCTGCAGGGATTTTTCCAGAAGCACTCTTGCGATTTTCAGATTGATTTCATCAATGTTGAACGGCTTGGAGATATAATCCTTGGCCCCCTTCTTGATGGCCTGCAAGGCGGATTCAATGGAGGGATGGCCGGTAATCATAATGAATACGGCGTCCGGATCGAATTTCGTGATCTCGCCCAGCAGTTCCATGCCGTCGACGGGGCTCATAATCAGGTCCGATATGACGATATCGAAAGGCGTCATTTTATAGAGTTTCAAGGCCTCCTGACCGTTTTCGGCGCAGACGACTTCATAGCCGAATTCTTTCAGGTACTCGGCCAGGAGTTCCCGCATACTTTGCTCATCGTCCACAACCAATAACCTTTTTGAGCTTTTCTTGATATCGGCCATATGATGTCCTCTCCGTTGGGATAATTAGTTTTTACTCAATGGGGGAGTGTTATCCTGCGGTGAATATAGGGGAAAGAGACCTTGATGTCAAAATAAATTTGTACGCTTCAAGATTTGACGCTCTCGTAAAAAGGCGAAAATCACCCTCTTCTTTGAGAGGAGAGGGTGAAAATGAGGGCGAAAAATAACGTTATTACAAGTGATGATAAATCCCCCTCCCCTTCGTCCCCTCCCACCAAGGGAGGGGACGATGACTTTTTACGAGACCATCAGGATTTATTTGACGTTAAAAAATGAAAACTTGGCAATGCCGGCCTTTTGCAATGCGTAATAAACGGATGTTTTGAGAACCCCCCATCCGTAAACGGAGCTGCGGGCAAGGTTGATCGATGATGCATCCTCGAAATATTTGGTCGGACAGGTGACTTCGGCAATCTGATAGCCCGCAAAGAATATCTGAGCGATAATCTGGTTATCGAAGATAAAGTCATCGGAATTGGCATGGTAATTTATGTTGCGTAAGACCTCTGCGGCATAAGCCCGATAACCCGTGTGGTATTCCGAAAGCTTCTGCCGCAGAAGAATATTCTGAAAAAGCGTCAACAGACGATTGGCGATGTATTTATAACGAGGCATGCCGCCGGCGATGGCCCCCTTGCCCAGAATTCGCGAGGCAAAAACCACGGGATAAAGCCCCGAGACAATGATATAAGCCATGGCGGGAATCAACTTCGGTGTGTACTGATAGTCGGGATGCAGCATGATGACAATATCGGCATTGAGAGAAAGGGCCTTGTCGTAGCAAGTCTTTTGATTTCCGCCGTACCCTTTGTTCTTTTCGTGCCGTACAATATGCCTGATACCCAACTGACGGGCCAATTTCTCCGTATTGTCACTGCTGGCATCATCGACCAGGATGATGTCGTCAACGATGTCAAAGGGAATTTCACTATATGTCTGTTCAAGGGTTTTTTCGGCGTTGTAGGCCGGCAGGACAATGACGAGTTTTTGATGGTTGATCATAACGTTTTCAATCCCTTTCTTATGCGGCATCGCAGTTTAATGTCGGAATGAGAATGGAATATCCAAATCGGACGGCAATGGACGGAGGGCGGGGCTCTTTGCCCGGAGGCCGTCCTAAATGGGTTCCTGCCGCTTCAGCGTGCCGACGTCCTTCGAAAAGCCGATAATAAGCAGCCTGTCGCCCGACTGAAGCCTCTCTGCAGGTCCGGGTGTAAAAACCTGCTCTTCCTTTCGGCGGATGCCGATGACCGTGACGGCATATTTCTGGCGGATCTGTGCATCCGCAAGCGTCATACCGTCCAGCGGCGAATCGGCAGCGAGGTGTATCTCGGCGATGCTGAACCGATCAAGGATGTCGAGGTCGTCCATCGGCTTCTCCTGCCTGCTGAGGAGGGCCTCGGCCTCCTTTAGATCCGTCGGAAGACCCACAATGACGAGGCGGTCACCAGGGTAAATTTGAAAATCGGGGTCGGGGGAGTATAAGACATGCCCACCCCGGCTGATGGCAAGAATCGAAACGCTTGCCTGGGATCTCAAGGGGATATTGCGGATCGTCTGACCCGCAAATTCCGATCCCGAACGGATGCGTATTTCTCGAAAGGCGATGGGCAGGTCGCTGTCGTCGGGTAGAACGTCCATAGCGTCCGTCAGAGCATCCGCTGCCTGCTCCGCCGCGTCGCTGAAAGGGCGGAAAACAACCTGAGCGCCCGCTTTATGATAAAGGTCCGCCTCCGTTTCATTGACCGCCGTCAAGGCCATCTTTCCGTTAAAGCCCCTGTTTTTCAAAAGGTTGAGGAGGGACAGGCTCAACGCCTGGCTGCGTACGGTGCTTACGACCCAGCGCGTCTTGTTCAGCGGCAGCTGTTCCAGGATTTCCGGGTCCGCCATATCGCCGTAAATGCATAAAATGCCTTGATTCCGCCAGCGCTCGAGGGTGGCGGGATCGAAATCGACACCGATGAAGGTTTTATTGCGTGCCGCAAGCTGGGCAGCAAGGCCGCTCCCATAGCCGCCAAGGCCCATGAGGATGACATCCACAAGAGGCACGGCTGCCGATACGTCCGTCTGGGGCTCCCGGTAGGGGTTTCGCCTCTCGAAGATCTTCAGGGGGCGTTCTAGGAAATGATATAATGGCGCGGAGTAAAGGATCATGTATGTCGAGGCGCAGATTGTTACGACGCCCACCAGGGTGATGAGGCCCATGTCCTGCTGGGTGATATGTCCGAGGTTCAGACCCAGGGCCGCGACAATGAGGGAAAATTCGCTGATCTGGGCAACGGTCAGACCGGCGAGAAAACCCGTCCTCCGCCGGTAGCCCATAAATCCCATAATGATAAGGACGATGAGGGGATTCCCGATAAGGACAAACAGAGAAAACCAGATCGACGGATAGATCTGGGAGCCTACGGCCTGCCAGTTCAGTCTGGCCCCGAGATCAATGAAAAAAAACAGTAAAAGAAAGTCGCGCAAACTCGTCAGGCGCCCCGCGATCATGTCTCGGTAATTCGATGAGGCCAGGGACACACCCGCCAGAAAGGCCCCGACCTCTTTGCTGAAGCCGAGCATCTCGGCAATGCCTCCCAACAGGATGGCCCAGGCGACGGCAAAAAGAACGAGCAGTTCCTGCGAATCCGCCAGACGCCGCAGCAATCCGGGCACCAGATAGATCATAAAAAACCAGATGGCCGCCAGAAATCCGAAGCCCTTAAGGGCGATGAAGATTGTGACAAGCCAGACGGATTCTTCCGCATCTATCTGCGAGCCGAGAGTCGTCAGCAGGACCAGGGCGAGGATGGCCGCAATATCCTGAACGATGAGGAAACCGACCGCGATCTGACCGTGAAGGGAATCGATTTCCTTTTTATCGGACAGCAGTTTGACGATAATGATGGTGCTTGAGAATGTCAGAGCCACGGCGACATAGGCGGCGCTCATGAACGGCAGGCCGAAAAGCAGGGCGATAGCAAATCCGATGATGGAGGTGAAGACAATCTGACCCAGACCCGTGGCGAAGGCGACGGGGCCTGTGGTGCGGATCAGATGGAGGTCAAGCCTGAGTCCCACAATGAACAGCAGAAAGGCGATGCCCATGTGGGCAAGCAGCTCGATCTGTTCGTAGCTCTCAATCAAGCCTAAAAAGGCGGGGCCGGCCAGGATGCCGGTCGCCAGGAACATGACGATGAGCGGTTGGCGTAGCGTCCGGCCTAAAAATCCAAGGGCTGAGGCAATACCCAGGATCAGGGCGACCTC
Source organism: Deltaproteobacteria bacterium (assembly GCA_016928025.1). GTDB lineage: Bacteria > Desulfobacterota > Syntrophia > Syntrophales > JAFGHS01 > JAFGHS01. Next base: position 15,554 of record JAFGLN010000057.1, on the reverse strand, counting down.
AAGGAAAACACCGCCCTCCACAATAAAATTCTGCCATATTGCATCCAGCATGACGATGGGTTACCTTATCCCCTTGTAGTGAGCATCGATGATCCGAAGGCCGTATTGAATACGGCCGCTGCGCCGATATGATGTTCTCAACATACCGGTAACAGAAGGGCGTTGCAACAGGAAAATGCCCCTTCATAAGTAAATGCATAGAACCGTTCCATAAACAGTGTGGCAAATATCTTAAAAGATGTGGTATAGACGACACGATAAACATTCTCATTTGTGCGGTCGAACATGTCATTGCTGAGCGACATCCTGATTATCATGCTGATTGCCGTAGCGGCTGTTTATTTTTGCCACCGCATCCGCATTCCCATGATCGTGGGGTTCCTTTTCACCGGCATCATTGCCGGCCCTCGCGGCCTCGGATTGATCGGCGATATGGAGGCCGTCAAGACCCTGGCGGAGGTCGGGGTCGTTTTACTTCTGTTTACCATCGGTCTGGAGTTCTCCTTTCGAAATCTGTTCAATATCAGACGCGTCGTCCTTCTCGGCGGCTCCATTCAGGTCGCTTTCACTTTTGTCGTCTTTTGTCTTGCCGCCCTGCGTTTCGGCCTCCCTGTTCGGGAAGCGGTTCTCATCGGCTTTCTCGTGGGTCTCAGTTCAACGGCCATCGTCATGAAAATCTTCCAGGACCGCGCTGAAATGGACACGCCTCATGGCAATACCGCCCTCGGCATATTGATCTTTCAGGACTTGATCGTCGTCCCCATGATGCTGAGCATCCCATACCTGGCCGGCACAGCGGGGCAGGAGGCCCACGCAATACTGATTTTCCTTGCCGAACTGGCAGGCATCTCCCTGTTCGTCCTTGTTTGCACCAAATGGCTGGTCCCCTGGTTTTTCTATAACGTCGCCCGGACGCGGAGCCGCGAACTGTTTCTCCTTTCCGTGATCGTCCTTTGTCTGGCCGTGGCCTGGCTGACCCATATGATGGGTCTGTCTCTCGCGCTGGGGGCCTTTTTGGCGGGCCTGATCGTCTCCGAATCAGAATACGGCGAACAGGCCCTCGGTAACGTCTTGCCGTTCAAGGATGTTTTTACCAGCTTTTTCTTTGTTTCCATCGGCATGCTGTTCGATATGGGTTTTCTCCTTGATCATCCCCTGCTGATTGTCTTTACGGCCCTCATGGTCTTGGCCTGCAAATCCCTGACGGCGGGCTTGGCCGCCGTTCTTGTCGGCCTGCCCCTGAGGTCGGCCGTTCTGGTTGGCTTCTCCCTGAGCCAGATTGGCGAGTTTTCCTTTATCCTCGCGGCTGCGGCCCTCCAGGTCGGACTGATGAAAGACTTCTATTATCAATATTTTCTTGCCGTTTCCGTTTTGTCCATGCTGATGGCGCCTTTTGTGATCAATATAGCCCCATATGTTGCCGATCAACTCCAGAAACTCCCGCTGTCGAGAAAAATCAAGCGGGGTTCTTGCGCCCATCGCCCTGGTCCGCGGGCGAAGATGAAGCTGAAAGACCATTTGATTATAATCGGCTTCGGGTTGAACGGTCGTAATCTGGCCAGGGCCGCCACGATCGGAAGCATTCCCCATGTCATCATCGAGATGAATCCCGCCGTTGTCCGGGAAGAAAGAAAGATCGGTACACCGATTTTTTATGGCGACGCCACCCAGGAAGCCATTCTCCTTCATGCCGATGTTAAGGATGCCAGATCGATCGCCATCGTGATTAATGACGCGGCGGCCACACGGCGCGTGACGGAGCTTGCCCGCAGACTCCATCCCGGAATCTATATCCTGGTGCGGACGCGTTATGTTTCTGAAATAAGGCATTTGAAGGTGCTGGGGGCCGATGAGGTCATCCCGGAAGAATTTGAAACCTCCGTGGAAATATTCAGCCGCATTCTGAATAAATACCTTCTGCCTAAAGATGAGATTGAAAGACTGATTGCGGAAATCAGGCAGGACGGCTATCAGATGTTTCGGAGTCTTTCCCGGGACGCGGCGTCCTGTGACGATCTCCGGTTATGTCTGCCCGATGTTGAAATATCGTCGTTCCGCATCAAAAAAACGTCTCCCTTGATCGGAAAAACGCTGATTGAAACGGAAATGAGGAAGAAATACGGCGTTACACTGCTGGCCATCAATCGTGATTCCCAGATTATGTCGAATCCGGCAGCGGATTTCAAATTTTTGGAGGGAGACATCCTGTTTGTCGTGGGGCAGCGGGACAGGATCCTGGAAGTTGAACAGCTTGTAAACGGCCCCGGGATGGGTTAAAAGAGATTCGGGAAAATTTTTTTGCATTGATGATCAGGTGGTTATGCCGTCATACCATATATATCCCTTCGGGAGGCCAAACCGGGCATTGTTTATCGCAGCGGCCTTATCGGGGCTGATTGGTTTAGGGCGGCTGTATGTAAGCGCTATGAAATTGTGGAAAAAGAAAACGCCAGGTTGACAGGTTTCTAAACTCCTCCAGATCAGCGAAACGTTCCATCATGACCAGCGATCAATTACTTCAGCTTTCAGCATCCAGAATTGTATTCCATTGGTCGAGTTGGTCCTTGTATTCCTCAAATAGCTTTGAATAATCACCTTCCACGGTAATGGAAATGATCTCGTCATTTTGCACAATGTGGTTGACGACATCCTGATATCTTGGGTCAACGACGGTACCAAAAATGGTGTGATGATTATCGAGCCACGGGGTGGGGACATGGGTGATGAAAAACTGGCTGCCGTTTGTGTCGGGCCCGGCGTTGGCCATGGAAAGGATGCCGGGTCTGTCATGTTTCAGGTCTCGGGAAAATTCATCTTGAAATTGATATCCCGGTCCCCCGGTTCCTTTGCCGTAAGGACATCCTCCTTGAATCATAAAATCGGGGATGACCCGGTGAAAGATCAGGCCGTCGTAAAAACCTTTTTTTGCCAGATTGATAAAATTAAGGACCGTCAAGGGTGCCTTGTCGGGTAAGAGACTGATCTTAATATCTCCTTTATTGGTTTCGATGGTTGCTGTCAGAGGGGGGTGTGACATTTTATCCTCCTTCCGAAAAATTTTATGTATTCTGACACAGATTGGAAAAATTTTCCAATGTTGATGATCTGCAAAGCCGTTTCATTCCGAATGATCGAAAACATAACCGATAGAACGGAGGCTCTTGAAGTAAACCGGCTTATCCGGTTTGTCCTCAAAATACCGCCGCAGGCGGACAATAAAGTTGTCTACCGTCCGTGTCGTCGTCTCACCGGAATACCCCCAGCCTACCTCCAGAAGGTCTTTCCGGGACAACGGTTTTCCTCTATTGAGGATAAAAATCCTCAGCAGTCTCGCCTCCTGATCCGTTAATCGAATGGTGCCCTGTTTGCAGTGGGCGGTCAGGGTCTGAAAATCAATGGTATTGCCGCCGAAGGTGTATTTTTTTATATCCTCCGCTCGGTCCAGACCGGGTCCGCTGTTGCGGCTGCTCCATGCCGACCTTTTTATCAGTCTTTCGATCCGCAGCAGGAATTCATCCAAGTTAAAGGGTTTGGCGAGATAGTCGTCGACGCCGCAGGAAAACCCCTTGACCTTGTCTTCCGAGTCACCCTTGGCCGAGATAATTAAAACAGGCAGCCGTTCGTCTTCCAGGCGGATGCGCCGCAAAACGGTCAGACCGTCGATTCCCGGCAGCATGATATCCAGGACGATCAAATGGGGATTCCATTGCTTCCATGCCGATAACCCCGTCTGACCGTTCCCGGCGATGAAAGCTTCATATCCCTGCAGGGAAAGATTCAGCTTAAGCCCTTCAGCGATATGAGAATCATCTTCAATAATCAGAATGCGTTTTTTCTGCGTTTCTTTCATCGTTGATTGTTTCTTTCTGTTTACAGGACAATGTCAAGGTAAAAATGGAGCCTTTACCCGGACCTTCACTGTCAGCGACGATCTTGCCGTTGTGGAGCCGGGCGATTTGAGAAACCAGATAGAGACCGATCCCGCTTCCGCCCGATTGAATATGCTCATCACGGAGGCATCCCTGGTAAAATTTTTTGAAGATCTTTTTTTTGTCCCCCTTGGCGATGCCGATTCCGTTATCCCGGAAGCAGATCATGATATGTTTTTTGTCTTTTTTCAAGGTGATGTCGATTCGAGGATGTTCAGAGGCGTTGTATTTCAAGGCATTGGTCAGGATGTTCATCAGGAGCATGTCGAAAAGCGGCACAATGACGGGGCCCATCAGCTTTTCTTCGGGCGTTTTGTCGATCCGGATTGTGCAGTTATCGAAGATATGGCGATTCTGTGTCAGAAACTGCTCTATTTGTTCTGCGACATCGACAACGGTAAATTTTATTTCATAGACCTTGCTTTCGATCTTTGCCAGATTCAGGATGCTGTTGATATTACTCGATAGACGTTCAATATCCTGAAGCATGAATCCAATATAATGTTGCTGATCTTTCCTGTTGATTTCATGTCTGTCGAATGTTTCCAGATAAAGTTTCAGGGACGTGACCGGCGTTTTGAGTTCATGGGTGAAATTGTTGATGAATGATTGCTGAAGACCGTAGAGTCTTACCGTTTTTAAATCATAGATCAGGATGATGACGATCCCCACTAAAATGACGGCGACCAGGACCGACAGAATGAGAATGACGACCCACGTTTTGGCCTCGAAAAACTGACTGGGATCAAGACGGTAGCGCTGGATGACGGCTTCCAGATCCGCACTGACGCCGATATACCAGTAGATGTAAAGAAACAGTGACGCCGCCAGTGTCAGTGTGGACAGGACAAAGATAAAAATCGGATGGAGGAATAACCCTGTTTTTCTCATAATGCCAAACATCTACACGACCTGATGGCCCCTGTCAACTTTCCTTCCTCATTCAAAGGGACGGTCAATTGTAAAAGTATTGTAAAACGAATACTTAGGCCTTTTCTTCCGTTTCTGTATGATCTAAGGTGACGCCATATCAATTCATCTTTTTAGGAGGAAAAATGTCTGCATCGTTTCATGACCATCAACCCGTTCATCCCCTGGGCGGCCGTGCCCGGGTTCTTTTAACCAGCGTCTTCGGGCCATACGCCCGGAATGATGAATATGGAAGCCGCAAAATCAACCCTATGGAACTCTATCAGAATCAGGTAACCCGTGAGCAGGGCCCTTTTTCGCTTCGGATGTTTCACCGCTCTTTCGGTATCATGATGATCCAGGAAAATATCGAGGCGCCCTGCACGCTCTTGGACTTTCCAAGCCTGGATCGTTTTATCGAGGAAATCCGGCGGAACGTTTATGATATAATCGGCATCAGCGGGATCCTTCCCAATCTCGGCAAGGTCAAGAAGATGTGCGAATTGATCCGGGCATATCAGCCCGGTGCGGCTGTCGTAATCGGCGGCCATATCGCCAATAAGGAAGGCCTTGACCAAATTATCGACTGTGATCACATTGTCCGGGGTGAAGGCATCCGCTGGTTTCAGCGTTACTTGACGCAGGATGACAAAATGCCGATAAAGCACCCCATGGCTCTTTCGGGTTTCGGCGCCCGGATCCTGGGCGTCAATCTCGGCAACAGAAAAGGCGGCACCGCGGCGATGCTCATTCCCTCCGTCGGCTGTCCCATGGGCTGCAATTTCTGCTCTACATCGGCGTTCTTCGGGGGCAAAGGCAAGGTTATTCACTTCTTTGAAACGGGCGACGAGTTGTTCAAAGTCATGTGCGAAATGGAAAAAACACTCGGTATCCGGTCTTTTTTTGCCCTGGATGAAAATTTTCTCCTTTACCGCAAGAGGGCCCTGCGGCTTCTGGAACTGATGGAGGCCCATAACAAGAGCTGGGCCGTTTATGTCTTCAGTTCCGCGCGGGTGATCCAGTCCTACACCATGGAACAACTGGTGCGTTTGGGTATCGGCTGGATTTGGATGGGTCTGGAGGGAGAAGAGAGCGCCTATGAAAAATTAAAAGGGATCGACACGCGGGCCTTGGTGAAAAAGCTGCAGGCGCATGGTATCCGTGTTTTGGGCTCTTCGATTATCGGTCTGGAAGACCATAAACCGGAGGCTATGGATGCGGTTATCGATTATGCGGTCAGCCATGATACGGTGTTTCACCAGTTTATGCTTTATACACCCGTTGCCGGGACGCCGTTTTATCAACAGCTCAAAGCGGAGGGTGTTTTGTTTTCCCCGGATGAATTTCCCTATGCGGACGCCCATGGGCAGTATCGCTTCAATTACCGACATCCACACATCAAAGAAGGTCAAGAAGAAACCTATCTCCTGGAGGCCTTCCGGCGCGACTTTACGGTCAACGGTCCCAGTCTGCTTCGCCTGATCCGAGTCTTGTTGAACGGTTGGCAGATGTATAAAAATCACTCCGGCGCCGTTCGCGACCGGTATGCCTGGGAAGTGTATCCCCTCCGCTCGACCTATGCCGGTGCCGTCTGGGCCATGAGAAAGTGGTTTCAAAATGATAAGCGAATTGCTGAAAAAGCGGACAAGCTCCTTCAGGATATCTATGCCGAATTCGGCTGGCTGACGAGGACGATCGCGCCCATTATCGGCAAATTTGCTTACGCATCACTGAAGAAAGAAGACAAGCGCCTTGCCGCAGGGTGGACGTACGAACCGGCCTGTTTTTATGAGAAAAATCCCGCCATGAAAGCCCTGGAAAAAGAAAAGCAGGTTAAGGGGAAAATAAAGACAAAGCAAACTCAGCCCCTGATGGATAAACCCGCTCCCGTCTCACCTGTCTTAACTTTCGCCGCTGCCGGTAGAGATAGAGAAAAAAGAGTTTCGGCCTAAAAGATCATCGATCTCCAAGGGATATGGGCAAAACGGCAGGGCTCTTGCACTTTTCCCTCAACAAGCCGGCTTTTTTTACATTCAGTCCTTCACATATTTGATGAGAAGGTCCAATAAGATTTTATCGTCTGTATGGGGTGTGTTGACCAGGATGACAAAAGGCAGAAGATGGCCGTCTGGGTCGAGAATATATCCGGCCCGCGTTCGGATGCCATTCAGGCTGCCGGTTTTATAATACACCCCGTCTTCTTTTCGCAGCAGGTGAACATAGGGAACAAATCCGTTTAATATCTTGAGCATGCCCAGGGCCGTTATGCGGTTCTGTCTGGAAATGCCCGATCCTTCGGCCAGTCGGATGTTTTCAATGTTCAGGTTTTTTTTCGCGAAGTTATTTAAGGTCCGCACGCCTTTATCCAGGGTTCCGGGGGGAGAAGAGACTTCCGCCGACAGGGCCAGCATCAACTGGTTGGCCATATAATTGTTGGAAAATTCCAGAAGCCGTCTGATAACCTGGGGCAGGGGATATGGTGAGATGTGAGTGTAGACGAGTTTGTCTTTGGATGGGTTGACTTTCCCCATTCGGACATTTCTGGAAGATGGAATGTGATGAGCGGAAAAAAAATGGAGAAACAGATGGCCAGCATACATGAAACATTCTTCATTTTCACTGGATAGCAGGATTCTGCCTTCCCGGAGGCCGGATTTTTTTATTTTCGGCAACACAAAAGGCAAAAGCGGCGTTTGGGATTCGGCACTGATGAACCGTCCCGCCTGATCCTGTTTAAAAAAAACCGTATTGAAATTGACGCACAGGGCGCCGTTGGGTGAATCGTACGGCTCAAGAGACGTGGTAATTCCCGGTACGGTCAAGGGTTTTTTAAAATAAGTCGTATCCAGAACAAGGTCATGAAATCGGGAAATGTGGGTCGTCAAATCCGCAGCAATTTTATCCAGCACCTCTGAAATCAGCAGGGGATCTCCATAGCCTTTGATTTTCAGATTTTGCTGGTCATCCAGATAGAATTCCGTTTTGAAATGATAGTCTTCTCCCAGGTAATGAAGGGCAGCCAGAGAGGTGAGCAGTTTCAAAGTGGACGCCGGGATCAATAGCTGGTTTTCATGGACGGCGAAAATGGGTTTGCCGGAGGCATCGGCCAACAAAACCGCATCCTCATTGCCCACCATGGATTTAAGCTTTTGAATAATGGTGGCCTTATCGGGATTGCTAACCTTCTTGAACGAATTGTCGGCATAAGCCACAGAATCAATTGGCGAATGAGATGACGGAGCCCTGATGATAGGACCGAACAAAACCATGAAAATGGCCCATGAAACAGTGCAGTAAATAAAGGTTTTCATCATTTTATTAATTATATCTGTTATGATCAGCTTGTATAAAAAATGTAAAAATGGCTGACAATCGCCATTTGATTTTGCTTTTTGTTCCCAAAGCTTAAAAAAACCAAGGCCTTCCTGTCAATGAAAAATGACTGTAAAACTTATGATAGTGAATGTTTAATTCCTGGCCTATAAGTTATGTTACAAAAACGAAGGCCGATCCGAAATTGTCATTACGGACCGGCCTTTTTGTTTCAGGGTGCTGTTGGAAACAGCCTTTCATGCATAAATGTCCGCCGCTTCTTCATCAAGACCCAGGGCGATCAATTGTTCCTTTGCCGGTTTCCCTGTTTCCCAATCCCATTTCCGGTAGGCATAGTATTCCTTGAGCATTAGATCCATGTCGGGGATTTTATCGGCCGATCCGCCTTCTTTCAGGGCTTCGAGGCAAATTTTGGGCAGCTTGTCCTCCTCGCGGGTGAGGCCGAGTTTGTTGCTGATAATCCGTTTAACGGCAATGGAACGCTCGCCCGTTTCCAAAAGCATCTCCGGTGTGTAGTCCCAGCCTGTGAGGGCGTTGATGATCTGGCAAACCAGAGTCGGGGTGTAAGGGGCAAACTTGCAGAGGGTCAGACTGTCGAAGAGGTCTTTCCAATTCTGATACTTGGCCACCATCTCCGCTTTGCCCACCGAATCGAAGCGGTCGCCGGGAAGGATGTTGTACTCCATAACCATGCTGCCGATCTCGACATTGTAATAATCTCCTTTGAGATGGCAGGCACCCCGGGGACCTGTGGCATAAGACAGGGCCATGCCGGTAAAAGCGCGGGCATCATGCATGGCCATTTCCATACCCTTGACCTGCGCGGCTTCAGAGGGATCGCGACCGAAGGCTTCAGCCATTTTTCGGGTCCCTTGGGAAATAAGCTTGCCGATGCCCTCTTGGCGGATGCTCATATCGACGAGTTTGACAATGGTCGGGCCGTCTCCCCATGTAATTTCCATTCCGGCCTTTTCTTTTGTCAGGATACCTTTTTCGTAAAGATACATGGCATAGGCAATGGAGACGCCCAGAGAAATGGTGTCGATACCGTGGGCGTTGCACAGATAGTTGGCCTCAATGATCGAATCGAAATCAAAGTTCATGCACAGGGGGCCGAAGGCAATGACCGTTTCATATTCCGGCCCGTCCACGTGATCCAGGCCTTCCCGGAAGTTTTTCACCTCCCGGCCGCAGCCGATGGGACAACCCATACAGGCAAAATTTTCAACGGTGTATTTCTGGCGTAAGGCCTGACCGGTCAGCTTTGCCGCGGGGAAAACGCTCTTCTGAAAATACTTTACGGGAACATCGGACAGCGTCATGCCCAGGTCTGTGTACATCAGGGTTCCGTATTCCCGGAGGGCCGGCGCCATGATACTTTGCCGGATGGCCGTGGAAGCCTCTTTGGTCAGCTCCCGCATTCTTTCCGGATCGGCGACTTCGGCCCTTCGTTTTCCTGTGGCGACGACGGCCTTCAGGTTTTTGGAACCCATGAGCGCCCCGAGGCCGCAGCGCCCGGCCGTTCTGCCTGCGTCGTTCATGACGCCCGCCGTTTTGGCCAGCTGTTCCCCCGCCGGACCGATCAGGGCCATGCCGAGGTTGGGCCGTCCGATGGCGGCCTTGAGCTTTTCCTGGGCTTCATAGATGTCTTTGCCCCAGAGGTCGGCGGCGTCTCGAAGTTCCGCGTTGCCGTCATCCAGGTAAAGATAGACCGGTTTGCCCGCCTTGCCTGTGATAAAAATGCCGTCGTAACCCGCCTGTTTCAGGCGGAACGGAAATGCTCCGCCGCTGGTGGCTTCTCCCCAGTAGCCGGTGAGCGGTGAAATGCCGCAAACGGCATAGCGGCTTACCATGGGGATGGTGGAAGCCGTCATCGGTCCGGCGGCAAAGACCAACGGGCTTTCCGGCGCCAGCGGATCCATTCCTTGTTGGATGTGACCATTAATCAACTTGGCCGCTAAGGTCGCTCCGCCGACGTATTTCTTCAGGAGATCTTCGTCCAGGGGCATATCCGATAAAGTATTGGTATTCAAATCGACGTTGAGAAAACGTCCGTGATATCCTTTCATATCCCTTCCCTCCCATTAAAAATCAATGTCTCTGCCGTCATAGGCATAACGGAGTAGTTGTTCACATTGGTCCGCAGTAATGGGCCGCGGCGAGAAGAACGTATCGATATCTTCCATCGTGTAAAGCACAAGGGTTTCCATTTTGCTGTCGAATTCATCCGTCTTGATTCCCAATTCCTCCAGGCTTAAAGGCACATCAAGCGTTTTAAACAAATCACGGAAGGCCTTGATCAGGTTGTCGAAGCTTTCATCCGGTGTTGATCCTTCGATGCGCAGCGCATGGCAAATGTCCAGGTATTTGTCGGACACGGGTCTGTAATACTGTAAACAATATGGTATCAGCATGCCCACAGACAGGCCGTGATGGATGTTGAAAAGGGAGCCGATGGAATGGCCCAGGCTGTGCGTCAATGCCGCAGCATTCTGGCCGAAGCTGATGCCGGCGGCGCTGGCGGCGATAATCATCCGGTAACGCGCCTCCCGATCCTTCCCGTTCTTGTAGGCTCGGGGAAGGTACTTGAAGGTCATCTTGATGGCCGTCAGGCCCATGGCATCCGTAAACTCATTGGCTGCCGGTGTCATGATGCCGTCTAGGGCATGAGCCAATACATCGAGGCCCGTACCGGCCGTCAACTTCGGTGGCATAGAGATGGTAAACTCCGGGACGAGGATGGCCATATCGGGCAAAAGTTCACCATTGGCGATAGGAACCTTGCGATGCGTCGACGTGTCATGAAGAACGGAAACGGGGGTGCATTCGGAACCGGTGCCGCTGGTAGTCGGAACGGCCACCAGAAAGGCTTTCTTCCTAAGCCCAAGCAGGATCAGAGGGTTCACCAGCGCACCGAGGTCGTCAAATTCCGGATGTTCATAGAGAATCCATGCCGCTTTGGCGCTGTCCATGACCGATCCGCCGCCGACTGCCATGACGACATCCGGCTCGAAAGCCGTCATGGCGACCGCGCATTCCTTAACGTTGTCAACCGGAACTTCAGGTAAGGCCTGGGGCCAAATTTCTATGGAAAAACCGTTAGCCGAAAAATATTCTGCCGTTTTTTTTGCAAATTGATTGCTGAATTCATCGGCCACAATAAATGCCCGCTTCCTGGGACAGCGCGCGCCGATAATATCCGCCGTCGATGGTCCGATCGTCATGCCTTCGGGGAAGACATTAAATCCCATAATAAAAGCGGGGGTGTTAAACGATGTGCTCAAGCCCTTGATGGAATTGGCGGTAGCCAGGGGCAGCAATGCTTTAATACCGGGGTCTTGAAACCAGTAACTCATGCATCATTCCTCCTTTCGTGTTGATTTCGAACACTATTAACGGGTTGTTTTCGGGTGGTTGGTTGATGGGTTGACGAAAGACCAAATTAGTATGTTATTTCTAACATATTTTGAATTGAGTTCCCATAAAAAAATGGCACTGATGACCTGATCGGTTTCTGCCATTTCTTATGATAATTCTATTTTGCTCTAATTTTTCATTGACATCCCCAAGCCGCTTCCTTATGCTTTCGTTCGAAAAAGCAAGCTCTTAAAAATCGGCTCATGGCAAAACTGAGCATGGTGAAATGATTCGGCATCGATTGACCTGTTGCCTTCTCTTGATATGGACGGTGTTAATTGTATCATGATGAATATGACGCGGTTGATGTTGATATAAATGAAAGAGCCTTACGATCAGAGATTTCACCTCGAAGAAATCGCAACAATAGCCATGTTGGCGGCTCTGGATGGTTTAATCCTGTTGTCTCCCCACCGGGGCGAGGCGACGGTGTTCTTTCTGATAAACATCGTCATTGCCGCCGTGATCATTGCTACCCGCTACGCCGGCGGATACGTCGAGAGCAAGTCTTTTATTCTTTATCGAGATTTTTCCGTTCTCCTGTTTTTGATCATCATCTATATGGAGCACTATACCCTCATCCCTTTGATCAACCCGCACGATGTGGACTCTCTGCTTTTTGCCCTGGATCGTTTCATTTTTGCCGGTCATGACCCCACGATTATGCTCGAACGTGTCACTTACCCTGTCTTTACGGAAATACTCCAGATCATTTATATCAGTTTCTACTTTTTGCCACTGACCCTGTGCGTTTTTCTTTATTTAAAAGGATGCAAGCCGAAATTCCATATTGCTGCCTCGACCTTATTGATCGGTTTCTACGTCAGTTACGTCGGTTATTACCTCGCGCCCGCATTAGGTCCGCGATATTTCATTACCGATCTGCAAAATTTCCCTCTTGAAGGGGTTTTTATTTATCAATTCCTGAGGGATATCCTGGATGCGGCGGCGGGGATGACAAGGGACTGCTATCCCAGCGGGCACGCCTTGATTTCTGTCCTGACGGTCTTTCTGGCTTGGAAATACCTTAAATCGTTTATGATGACGGCCCTGGTCTGGACCCTTCTACTGCTCATTTCCGCCATTTATCTCCGGTATCATTATGTTGTGGATGTTATTGCCGGAATGCTTTTGGCCGTCGCCGTTTACGGTCTTGTTCCGGCTGTCGGGCGGTACGTCGAAGGCACTGATTTTGTGACCCAACGAGGCCTTCATAAAAAAGTCCCGCGAATAAATGGCGGGACGGGCTAAGCAAATCTCGGAATAAAAAAACAATTCCTAAAATATGTCCTTTTCATAGATGCGATATGTCTTGTATCGCTCACCTTTCAGAGGTTTCAAGGCACCAATCATCTTTTTATTGGTTTCCACGACGAGGGAACCGTCCGTTTCGCTAAACCCCAGGGCCACCCCTGAATCAAAGGTTTTCAAGTAAAAAATGTCATCGATGTGTCTGCCGCGATATTCAGGAAGAATTCCCATGATAATGGTCCGGATTCTTTTGGCCTTCTTCATTTCTCGATAGGCCTTAAGAAATCGCCAGGGATAGAGTCTCCCGTTCAGAATCTTTAAGGCGATGTTGGCATCGGCTATGGAAACGATAAAACCAACGGTTTTTCCATGATCCTCGGCGAAGATGGTTAGTTCCGGGATGGCCACGAACTTCATTTCGTCATAAAACATTTTCAATTGTTTGTCTGACAAGGGCAGATGTCCCCAATTGCCTTCCCAGGCAACATTAAAAATCTTTTGGACTTCCTTGATACGCTTTTTCATTTCACTTCTTTTGAGGGTCTTATATTCAATATCCTGTCCTTTTGTCAGGTCTTCCCGGATCTGATTGAAATAGGGTACAAACTCATCAATGTTCCTGACCAAATAACAGTACCAATCGATACATTTTCGAAATCCGTATGCCTCCGCCAAGTCCTTGTAATAAGGAGCGAAATGCATCAGTCCCACAACAGGTATGACGTCCAGCCCCTCTGTTTCAAAGCCGACGGAATCATAGATCGAAAAACTCTGCGGGCCTTGCATAACTTTTTTCCCATGGTCTTTGAGCCAATCCGCGGCGGCATCAAAGAGAGCGGCGGCCACTTCCTGGGAATTAATAGACTCGTAAAATCCGAAAAATCCCGTGTCCTGATCATATTTTTTTTCATAGAGATGATTGATGTGGGCCGTGATTCTCCCTACGGGTTTTCCATCTTGATAGGCCAGAAAGAAATCGCCCTCGCCGAGTTCGAAGAAGTAGCTCTTCTTTCGGTTAAACAGCGTTTTCATGTCACTGATGAGAGGGGGTATCCAGGCGGGATCGTTTTCGTAGATTCGCGATGTCCAGGGATACATGATGAATTCTTTCATCATCCGCCCGTTGTCCACTTTTTTTACTTCGATAGTGCCCATGATGATTCCTCCTGATGTTCAACCGATCAAAATCAAGTTAAAAGTCAAAACGACCAATACGTTGCCTGGCTCACGTTAGCAGCAGCTCATCTTTTATGACTTATACCGAAGTTCTGATTCTGTTTTTTAGCAGTCGGAAATTACGCCACTTTTCCAAATAATGCAATGATATTTTATTGTTGGATTAAAGTCTTTCCCGAATCGATATCGAAAAGATATATTTCTTTAATATCGATGAAAATATCAACGGTCTGTTTTCTATCAAGATCCAGGGATACATTTGCTTTGACAATCAGCGGTTTGCCGTCGGTCGCATCGGTGGAAAGGTCGAAATAATAAAGAACATCATCGCCGATGACTTCCTTGAGAAGAAATCGTCCTTTGATTGTGCATCGTTTATCCGCCTTGTCCAAAGCGGTCTTGCCTCGCAGGGAAAGGTCTTTCGGCCTGATGCCGGCGATAATGCTTTCTTTCTTATATTGGTCAAAGTTAGGCCGATAGGTGGGATGCAGCGGGATATGCAGGTTTTCCGTGATCATTTCATACCCGTCGTCGGCCCGTCTTAATCCCATTTTTAGAAAATTCATCGGGGGCGTTCCGATAAAGCCCGCCACAAAAGTATTGGCAGGACGGCGAAACAATTCATGGGGCGTCGCGTACTGTTGGACTTTGCCGTCCTTCAAGACGACGATTTTCTGCCCCAGCGTGACGGCTTCCACCTGATCGTGGGTAACATAAATAAAATTCGTCTTCAGCCGGCTGTGCAATTCGGCGATTTCAATGCGCATCTCCGCTCTCAGGGCGGCGTCCAAATTGGAGAGGGGCTCGTCGAACAAAAAGACCTTAGGTTCCCTCACCATGGCGCGGCCGAGGGCCACCCTCTGCTTTTGCCCGCCCGAAAGCTCCCGGGGCATTCGGCTGATCAGTTCCGACAATCCAAGGATTTGCGCGACGTCCCGGACACGTTCATCGATCAAATCCTTGGGTTGTTTTTTAATCTTTAGCGGGAACGCCATATTGTCATAAACGCTCAGATGGGGATAGAGGGCATAACTCTGGAAGACCATGGCCGCTTCGCGTTTCTGCGGGGGGACGTGATTGATGATTTTGCCGTCCATAAGGAGTTCACCCCGGGAGATGTCTTCAAGACCTGCGATCATGCGAAGGGCCGTTGACTTTCCGCAGCCGGAAGGTCCGACCATCAAGGTAAATTCCCCGTCCGGAATCAAGAGGTTAAAATCGTCAATTGCCCGGACATTTGCTCCATAAAATTTGGTGACATTCTTAAATTCGAAAACGGCCATGTATCCTCCTGAAAAGTTATCCCTTGACGGCGCCGGATAAATATCCGGCCTGGAGGTATCTCTGGAAATAATAGGTAAAGAACAAAACGGGGATGGTGACGACAAGCGCGTATGTAAAAGAGAGAAACCATCCACCGCGGTTGATATAATAAAATATGGTCAACGGTAGTGTTCAAGTAAGCCGCTACCGCGGCAGCCACGGCACAGTCATCCCTTATCATAAAACTTCTAAATAAATCCATCATATCCGCTTGCG
>JAFGLN010000056.1 GCA_016928025.1 Deltaproteobacteria bacterium | reverse complement strand
TTAAACATACCTTTTTGATATCAAAACGGGCGTTTTAGGGCGCGGTCATTGGCCGGTGTTCAGAATTAGATGTCAGCGGTCGGAAAGTAATGAATGGCCATTTAAGCCATTAAAAATTTCTTATTATCGGGAAGATTGATTTTCACAAGAATAGCCTTGTCTGATCCAAACCAATGTCATACAATAAAATTCAACCAAAAATGAGTCCAAGGGCTAATCGTTGTGGATACTCTGAAACAAAACAGCGGCACACATATTGAAACCGATCTTTTGCTGCTTCGGCCTATCGTTATGGAAGATGCACCGTCCCTGCTGGAGTTGTTTTCTGATTCGACCACCATGCGGTATTTCCCTTCAACCAAGGACCTGAACGAGACCGAGGAGTGGGTGAAAGAAACACAACAGCGAAAAGATCGGGATGGACACACGTTTTTGTTGGTTGTAAGAAAAGACGATACGGCCACGCTTGGTTATTGCGGCCTGATTTTGCAGCAGGATGTTGATGGCACCGATGAGATCGAGGTCGGTTACGGACTAAAGCGCAAATACTGGCATTTCGGCTATGCAACACAGGCCGCCGCGGCCTGCCTGACCCATGGATTCAGCACGCTGAACCTGAACAGGATAATCTCCCTGATCAGACCGGAAAACGCCGCATCCATAGCCGTCGCGAAACGCAATGGCCTGCAATGCGAGAAGCGTGTGGAAAGGTGGGGTTACTTGCATGACGTATATGCGATTGACCGTATCGAATTCGCGGCTTTCAATGGCGGCATAAGGACTTGACGCCGAAGACACGCGGCAGCCACCTGTGCGACAGCTTAAAAGGTTTAGCACGGAATCTACGGCAGACGGAGGGATATCATTGGCGACCAGATTCACATTCCCCGTTGGTTACTGCTCGTTTCACAACAAGCAGCTCTTCAATTACCAGTTGAACCGCTGGCATTCTTTGGGTTATCTACCCTACGACGCCATGGTCGATGCCGGCAGGCGGATATCGGATTTCGCGACGTGGCGGGGTGAGATGCACAAACGGGCGGAGGAGGCCCTCAAGCAGGGTAAATTGATCGAGGCCGCGTTCTATTACCGGGCCGAGGAGTTCTATACGATTCCGCCATGCGAACGCGAAGCATTGTATGAACGGTTCTCGGACTTATTCTACAAAGCCTTCGCAAACGACGGCATCGAGACCCACCGGATTCCCTACGAGGATTCATACCTGCACGCCATGCGGTTGTCCGGCATACCGGACAACGGGAAGCGAGGAACCATCGTAGTGCATGGCGGTTTTGATTCCTTCATCGAGGAGTTCTATTCGATGATGTGCCACTTCGCATATGAAGGCTACGACGTGGTCGGCTTCGACGGCCCCGGACAGGGAGCGACCCGCAGGCGGTACGGAATTGCCTTTGATTATCAGTGGGAAAAACCCATGAAAGCGGTCCTTGACCATTTTCATCTCGACAATATCACCCTGCTGGGTCTGTCTATGGGGGGCTGGCTGTGCTTACGGGCTTCCGCCTTTGAAAAGCGCATACGGCGTGTGATCGCAAATGGACATGCCTACGACTATTACAAAATACCGCCTTTGGTCGCCCAGTGGATGATGACCTTCTTCAACGCGAAGCTCAAAGATGCCACCAACCGAATGGCCCAAAAAGGCATCGAAAAGGGCGGCAGGCAAGGTTGGGAGACAAGCAATGTCATGTACATCACGAAGATTGACGTCCCCATGGCCGCGGCTGAATATGCATGGCAAATGAACGAGAAGAATCTGCACCCGGACCTGGTGGATCAGGACGTACTGATTCTTACCGGGAAAGGCGATCACTTTATCCCCTACAAGCTGCACGACAAGCAGGTGTCGCTCCTTTCGAACGCAAGATCACTGACGGACAAAGTATTCACCAAAGCCGAGTCAGCCCAGAACCACTGCCAGATCGGAAATGTCGGGCTGGCGTTGAAGGTAATGACGGTCTGGATTTCAAAACAGGAAACGCCGTTTTAAGGCACCTGCCTCCGGCTGAACGACGTTTACGGAAAGAGGATATTGCTTAATGGCCAGCACTGCAAAAAGAGTACCCTATAAAGAATCCATCCATTGCCCGCCGTCCGTTCTCGTGATGATTTCACTCGTTTCAACACTTGTTATCGATATTCTTGCTTTTATCTTTGTCGGAACCCCCAAATTGACAACAGCCGCATGGCAGTGGATCATTCTCCTTTCGGCGACAATATTTGCCATTTCATATATTTACAGCTGGCTTCGCTACAGCGTCAAATTAAAAATCCGCAAAGGGATCGTGGAAGACAGGGTGTTTTTGTCTTTGCGGGGTATCGGCAAAGGAACATGGCGGCAAATTCCGCTTGACGGCATAGTCTCCTGCAGACAAACCACTTACAATGCACCGATCAAGGGATTTTTCAGGTTGCTTCTCACCAGCCATGCGTCTTTCAAATCCGGCAACACATCCTCCATGTACCCCTTGCCCGGATACAGGGGTTCGGGAATTCATCTGGAATATAAACGTGAACTCAGCATACGGGATGGTTTCGATAACCTCCTGATTCCGACCAAGAACCCGGATCTGCTATGCAGCCTTATAAAAGGAGAAAGCGTTAAAACTTAGTAATTGGAAGATGAATTCGGATTTGGCGGCGTCGGCCTGCCTGTAAGTCACAGATTTAGAGGAAGAAGGCCGGGAAATACAACACGGCTGTTTCGCCGATCTGGAAGCTATCGGAGAAGGCTGGCCAGAGGTAAAACAAAATGTCTTTCAACCGTCACATCGTTTCAAGCTGTACGTTATCCCTCACACAAGCATTCAACCAATATATACGTCTTATGCATATCCTTGTAGTATTGACAAAACAAGGGGGTCAAGAGTAATTATCCTAATAATTGTTTGTCATTATTCTCCCTATGTGTTAATTATCCGCTGAAATTTGAAATTTTAGCAAAGATGAGGTTCGCATATTAACAATTCGGCACAAAAAAAGGAGGATGACATGAATTTCAAAAGGATTGCTTTGAATTTACTGGTGACTGGTTTATTGCTGGGGTTAGCGACTGGCTGTGCCACAACAGTACCGAAGGCAGAGTTTATGCTGGAAATTGCGCCAGAGTCAAAGATTGCGGCAAAGGACGAGGCACAGGTAAAAATTGATATTGGTCCCGATGTGACGATCACGGACCTTGAAAAAGCACGATTGGCCAAGAAAATCGAAGAAAAAATCGTTGCGCGAAAGGCCCTGAATACCATGGATGGCGAAAATAAATCATATGAAATAGACTTGCTGCTGACGCGGTATGATAAAGGAAGCGCATTCGCCCGTTTCATGTTAGCGGGTCTTGGTCAGATTCATATCGATGGTGAAGTCAAGCTGGTGGAACTACCGGATCGCAAACAAGTGGGCGCGTTCACTGTCAGCAAGACCTTTGCTTGGGGTGGTATCTATGGTGGTGCGACCAGCATAGAGGACATCGAACAGCCTTTCGCTGACGGAGTAGCGGCAGCGCTCACGGGCCAGACAGAAGAGGAGAATAAATAGTCCGAAAGCGCACGGAGCGGGCTGCCTTGCGACCGCCGCTTGTGCCTTATGTTGTGTAATTGATTACATTCATAAAATTTCATGAGGAGGGATTTATGAGAAAATTATTTGTCATTTTAATCTTATCTGCAGGACTTTTGATGTTTACTTTTACTCAGGTATGGGCTGCTTCCGGCTGGACGGGGAATGTTAACTTCACACTGGGGGCTAAAGCCCTTGATGAAGATGATTGGGAGCCGGTAGATGAACATGTTGCCTTAGGTATCAACGTAGATTTTCGCAAGATGGAATGGCCTGTCAATCTTGCAATTGCTTTAATCGGATCAGCCGATGATGACGATTATAGAGGCATGGACATTGAAGGAACAACAAGTGAATTTAGATTTGGAATAAAAAAAATCTGGGAACCGACTCAGACCATGCGCCCATTCATTGGGGGCGGATTGGCCCTTATACGCGCAGAACTGGAGGGTGAATATTTAGGTTATAAAGTCAGCGATGATGATACCTGTTTCGGATTTTGGATCGATGGCGGAATATACTGGACAATCAACAGGAGTTTCAATTTGGGATTTGAACTCGGCTATTCAAAAGGTGAAGTCACTCTCTTTGATGTAGACGGAGAGGCGGGAGGGGGACACGCGGTAATAATAATCGGTTATCACTGGTAAATCTTATAAGCCGGAATGATTAACGCCTTAAAACTGAATCGCAGGCAGGCTTATAGCCGCCTGCGTTTCTTACTTTACTCATAAAGTAAATCATGAAGGAGACCCAAAGGGTCCGATCTTTCAGCGTTGCCTTTCTTATACTTATTTTATTCACATCGAATGCCCTGGCGGGATTAGGTTCAAGCATTTATTCATCCCGATACGGCTGAGAAACCGGAACCATTGTAGCCGCCGGCAACTTTTATCTTTTCTTTTTAATCCCGTTCATCTATCCTGCACAACAGCCATATTACGGAGGCATCATTCATGCGCGGTCGAGCAGCTTTTTTATCTTTGCTTCTTCTATTTGCGGGCAGCTGTTATTTTTTCACGCCAACAGTCACCTGTGCGGCATTATCTAAAAGCTTCACGTCAGAGGTTTCGGCCGCGACGTCCCACCGGTTTTCCGCCGACCTCGACGGCGGCGGCGATGTCTCCGTATCGCAATTTTCGCTAGCAGCGGGTGTTGCAATCCCCTCAGACACCAAATGGAAGCTCAATCTAAACGCACATTACGGCCTGGAAGCATACGATTTCTCAAATCCAGACCTCCCTGCCCCCTGGAAGACCATCAATCAAGCAGGCATTGGTGCACGGCTTTCTTACAAACTTACAGACGACTGGACTATCGGCATCAGCCCTGCCGTCCAGTATGCTGGAGAAGACGGCGCAGAGTTTGACCACGCTCTTATCTATGGCGGGTTTTTCTCCGCTACCTATTTAAAAAGCCCCGATCTGATTTTAGGTTTGGGCGCAGGCGTTTTTTACCGTCTGGAAGAAACCAGGGTAATCCCTATCATTTTTTTCTCCTGGAAGATATCCGATAAACTTCGTCTGGGCAATGCTTCCCGCCAAGGCTCCGCGAACCCCGCAGGCCTCGAACTGACCTACTATTTCGATCAGAACTGGGAAATAGGCATCGGCGGCGCCTATCGTTCATCGAGATTCCGTATTGCCGAAGACGGTCCCGTGCCCGGCGGCGTCGGCCAGGATTCCGGCTGGCCCGTCTACGCCCATGTCCGATACAATGTCGGCAAACGACTCCATCTCGATCTCACCGGCGGATGGATACTGGGGGAAAAGATCCGGATCGAAGACAGAAACGGAAACGAGATACGGTCAATCGGCTATGAAACGGCCCCCATGCTGGGATTGAACATCGGGGCGTCCTTTTAATTGCATGACGGTCAGACCGGCCCCCTGCAGGAAAGGAGCAAACGAACATGTTGACGGGCATCCACTTTCTATTGACATACAAGTGCCTTCTGGAGTGCGATCATTGTTTCCTGTACTCGGGGCCCCACGCTCAAGGCACCATGACTCTGCATCAGATTCGCCGGGTCCTTGAGGAAGCCCAAAAAATCAAAACCGTGGAATGGATATACATCGAAGGAGGCGAGGCGTTTCTCTTCTATCCCTTGATGCTTGAAGGGACCAAAATCGCTCGAACAATGGGGTTCAAAGTCGGAATCGTCACCAATGCGTACTGGGCCGTTTCCGAAGAAGACGCCGAGCTTTGGCTGCGTCCGCTCAAAGAAGCCGGCATTGATTTACTGAGTATCAGCGACGATTCTTTCCACTATGGAGAGGAAGAAAACCGCCCCCCGCAGCTGGCCTTGGCGGCGGCCCGCAAGCTCGAAATCCCAACGTCCATCCTGACGATCCGGAAACCCTTTGTGGAAACCCTGCCCGGTGAGGGGCAGGATAAGGGCAAGCCGGTTATCGGCGGCGGCGCCATGTTCAAAGGCCGGGCCGTCGAGAAATTGATCGCGGGATTGCCCCGAAGACCCTGGCGTGAACTGGTGACATGCCCTCATGAAAATCTGCAAACCCCTTCGCGGGTCCACGTGGACCCATACGGTCATGTCCACATATGCCAAGGGCTGAGCATGGGCAACCTGTGGGAACGTCCGCTCTCCCTGCTGGCCAGCGAATACGACCCGGACGCCCACCCGATATGCGGTCCCCTGTTAAGGGGCGGTCCCGCTCTTCTGGCGGAACAATATCATGTGGATCATGAAGAAGAATATATCGACGAATGCCATTTCTGTTATCTGGTTCGGCATAACCTGGTCGATACATTCCCGAAGGTTCTGGCGCCGCGGCAGGTGTATAACCTGGAACAGGAATGACGGGTTGACTTCACCAGTTTGGAACTTCACGACTCCGGCCTTGCCATCGGCCCATACTTTTGTTAATGTTTTCCGACACTGACAGGTAGCCGCGGATCACACACCGGTCAAAGATTTGAGAGAGGGGATTCATGGATAAAAAAAAGAAATTGAGGGTCGCTGTCCTTTTCGGGGGCAAATCGGCAGAGCACGAGGTTTCCCTGCAGTCGGCCAGAAACATCATCAATGCCCTGGATAAAAAGAAGTACGAACCGGTCCTGATCGGCATCGACAAGGAAGGCGTCTGGCATCTGAGCGACGCACAACATTATCTGCTCAACAGCGACAATCCCAAGCTGATCGCCCTGAACAAGACCTCCAAAAATATCAGCTTTCATCCCGGTGCTCAGAACAATCAACTGGTCAGCGTCGACGGCAAATCGAAGATCGGACCGATCGACGTCATTTTCCCGGTCCTCCACGGTCCTTACGGCGAAGACGGCTCCATACAGGGCTTGTTCAAGCTCGCCAATATCCCTTTCGTCGGTTGCGGCGTCCTGGGGTCGGCGGTCGGCATGGACAAAGACGTCATGAAGCGCTTGTTCCGCGACGCCCGAATACCGACATCCGATTTTGTCTCCGTCTCAAGCCATCAGCGAAAAGATATTTCCTTTGATGCCGTCGTGAAAAAACTCGGCTTACCCTTTTTTGTCAAGCCAGCCAATCTCGGCTCTTCCGTCGGGATCAGCAAAGTGAAAAAGGAGGCCGATTTTAAAAAAGCCATCCAACTGGCTTTCCAATATGACCGGAAAATCGTCATCGAGGAAAATATTCCGGGACGTGAAATCGAGTGCTCCGTCCTGGGCAACGAAAAGCCGGCGGTGTCCGTTCCGGGCGAAGTGATCAGCAATGCGGCCAACCACGAGTTTTATTCCTACGAAGCCAAATACATCGATGAAAAGGGGGCAACCCTGGTCATTCCCGCCAAGCTGCCGAAAAAGACGATTAAAGCCGTCCAGGATCTGGCCGTCCGCACCTTTCAGGCCCTGTGTCTGGAAGGCATGGCCCGCGTGGATTTCTTTCTGAAAGACAATGGCGATCTGTATGTCAATGAAGTCAACACCATCCCGGGTTTTACGGCCATCAGCATGTATCCCAAACTCTGGGAAGCCGGCGGGAAATCCGCTTCGCGATTGATCACGGAACTCATCGATCTGGCCATTAAAAGGTTCAAGGAGGAACAAAAGCTAAAAACGTCGGTATAGAATGAACCCGCGATTTTACGAAGCCAACTCGCCAATGATAAAAGTCTGCCTTTCTGCCCCCTTTCACAAGGTTGCAAAAGGCCTATGGCGGTGTCAATCTCCTTAGATTGCATCTTTCATCAAAATTGGTTTAAGGTGGGACTCATGAAAAAGATCGTTTTATTTTTCGCAGTATTTTATTTATTAACCGTTTTTATCCATTCACCCGGTGTGATGGCGGCGGACGAGATCATCATCGGCTATACCAGCGACGCCCTGACGATGGACCCGGCCAATCATCGGGAGCGGACCACGGAAACCATCCTGCGCAATATGTACGACGGTCTGGTGGTCAGAAACAGCCGGATGGAGGTCGTCCCGCAAATCGCCGAAAGCTGGCAGCAGCTGGACACATTGACCTACGACTTCATCCTGCGCAAGGGCGTTAAATTTCACAATGGGGATCCCTTAACGGTCGAAGACGTCAAGTTCACGTTCGACCGGATCATCCAAGAGGGGATGATCGACGGCCAGACCAGTCCGCGGAAAAGTCTGCTCGGACCCTTGAAAGAAGTGAAAATTATCGGACCGGATAAAATCCGGTTTATTCTGGAAAAGCCCTGGCCCGTCTTCCCAGCGTTTTTACCCTGGCAGGAAGTGGTGTCGGAAAAATTCGTCAAGCAGATCGGCAGCGGAGGAATGGCCACGCAGGTCAATGGAACCGGGCCCTTCAAGCTGGTGGAATGGATGCGGGGCACCCGGATCGTCATGGAGCGTTTCGAGGACTACTACGGCGGATCGTCTGATATTCATCCTGTGGGTAAAGCGAGGGTAACGTGCCTGATCTGGCGGATCATTCCGGAGAACGCGTCCCGCGTGGCGGCGTTGCTGTCGGGTGAAGTGGACATCATCAACGACGTGCCCGCCCACAGCATCAGACAAATCGAGCGCAATCCCGACACCCGGATCATGACGGTCAATGGAACGCGGAGCTATTTTCTGGCTTTGAACAACACCCGACCGCCGTTCAATAATGTCAAAGTCCGGAAGGCGCTCAGTCATGCCGTCAACGTGGACTTGATCATCGATAAAATTCTCAACGGCAATGCCACCCGTTTAAACGGCATTCTCAGCCCTGACGCTTTCGGCCACAATCCGAATCTGCCCGCTTATGACTATGATCCGTCCAAGGCCAAAGCGCTGCTGGTCGAAGCCGGATATAACAAAGGCATCACGGTGACCCTGGATGTCAGTAGCGACCTCAAAGATATCGCCCAAGCCATTGCGGCGAACCTGGCAGACGCCGGCATCGATGCCAAAGTCACAGTCTGGGAAATGTCCGTCATCAGCCAGGACTGGAAGAAGCCCGTCAAGACGAGGGACATGTTTCTGACCAGCTGGGGCAACGGCTCCCTCGACCCGGTGGGCATTATGACCCCCGTCTTACGCACCGGAGGCCGCGGCAATTTCTCCGGATACTCAAACCAAAAAGTCGATGCGTTAATCGATAACGCCATGGTGGAAATAGACCGACAGAAGCGGGCCTCGTATTATCAGGAAGCCGAAAGCATCATCAACGCCGACGCCCCCATGGTTTTTCTATGGCTGCCGAAGGAAATCTATGGGGTCAGCGCGAGACTGGGCGGATGGGAACCCAAGGCCGACAGTCAGATCAACCTGCATGACGCCTATATCAAACAATAGGGGCCAGGGATTCATGGATTCGTAGAAGACACAAAGATTTTTTTGTCATTACCTGTTGCCCCATATGGATACCATCAAACAGTAAAAATAATCTGTGACGAGTAACGGGTGACAGGGAACAAGAAAAATCCAGCGCACAAATTCATACTTGTTACTCGTCACCGGTCACCGGTCACTCTTTTCTAAATAAAGAGTCATTCAATCAACGACTGCCAGCACTTTGTTTTATTCTGTTAATAACCGAGAAACCCTATTGATCACCAGAGGAAATCGATGGAAATTCTTTTCAAAAGACTCATCCGCCTCATCCCGGTCCTTCTGGGCATCAGCGTTATCGTCTTTCTAATGATCAGCCTGACGCCGGGCGATCCCGTGGAAATCATGCTGGGGGATCAGCAGGTCACACCGGAAATGGAGCAGGCCATGCGCAGGGATATGGGCCTTGACCTGCCGATCCACGAACGCTTTGTCCGGTTCCTTTATAACGCCGCCCAAGGCAATTTCGGCCGCAGCTTCTTTCATCGACGGCCGGTGATGGAAGTCATTATGGAGCGGCTACCGGCCACGATCGAGCTGACGCTCTGCGCCATGCTGATGGCCATTGTCGTCGCCATTCCCCTGGGCGTTCTGGCGGCCGTCAAAAAGGGAACGGTCTACGACCGCGCCTCCGTGGTGATGGCCATGATCGGTATTTCCATGCCCGGTTTCTGGTTCGGGATCATTCTGATCATCCTGTTTGCCATCCACCTGCAGTGGCTGCCTGTGTCGGGCCGCTCCACGTTTGCCCTGCGGGTGCCCTCGATCACGGGGATGCTGTTGATCGACACTCTCCTGGCCGGCAGACTGGACAGTTTCATCGACGCCGTCAAGCACCTTATCCTGCCGACCCTGACCCTGGGGCTGGCCATGGCGGCCACCCTGATGCAGGTCACCCGCGCCTCCATGATGGACGTGCTCCAGCAGGATTATATTCTGTTTGCCGAGGCCAAAGGTCTGAAGCGGCACCGGGTGATTTTTCTGCATGCCCTGAAAAACGCCCTTATCCCGACGATTACCGTGGCCGCCATCCAAACGGGACAACTGCTGGGGGGCAACATGATCATTGAAACCATCTTCGGCTGGCCCGGCGTGGGGAGCCTGGTGGTCAAGGCGATCTTCACCCGCAACTACCCCCTGGTGCAGGCGGCTGTTTTGATTTACGTGGTCATCTACGTCTTGATGAACTTTATCGCGGATATTCTATATACCGTCTTGAATCCCAGGGTCCGGATATGAAGACAACCGATACCAGCGCATCCGAAAGCATGTTTGACTATGACGCCGGCGGTCCAAAACGGGGCGAACAAAAGACCGTTTCGCTTTTCGCCGTGAACATGAGGACTTTTTTGAGCAACCGCCCGGCAGTAATCGCGACAATCATTGTTATCTTTGCCGTTGTGATCTCCATTTTCAGCCCCTGGTTCGCCCCCCATGATCCCAACAAGACCGATCTGTTTCTCCGGCTGCAGCCTCCCGCCTGGATGGAAGGAGGAGACTGGAGCCATCCGCTGGGCGCGGACCATCTCGGCCGGGATATTTTGTCCCGCATCATTTACGGGACCCGGGTGTCCATCACCATCGGTTTTTCCGTCATCTTTATCGCCACCGGCATCGGAATTCTCACCGGCCTGATTGCCGGATATCTTAAGGGCATGTTCGACGCCGTCATCTCCACGGTTGTGGACATCCTGCTGGGCTTTCCCTATCTGATTTTTGCCATCGCCCTGATGGCGGTTATGGGGCCGGGGTTTCTCAATATCATCCTGGCCCTGGTTTACAAGGAATGGGTCATCCCGTGCCGGGTTGTCCGGGGGGAAACCCTGGCCGTTAAAGAAATGGAGTATGTGGAGGCGGCGCAAGCCGTCGGCGCGTCAAGGTTTTATATCATGCTCAAGGAGATTCTTCCCAATATCCTGTCGCCGGTGATTGTTGTGGCCACGACCCGCATGGCCACCGTCATTATCCTGGAAGCCAGCCTTTCCTTCCTGGGCCTTGGCGTGCAGCCGCCAACGGCGTCCTGGGGCAACATGGTGGCCGACGGCCGGGAGTTTATGCTGGAAGCCTGGTGGGTGAGCACCTTCGCGGGGATCGCCATTTTAATCCTGGTTTTATCCCTGAACATCGCCAGTCTCGGCTTGCGGGACGCTTTTGATCCCCGGTTTACGGAATCCTGATTAGGACAATAGATGAAAAGTATATCGCCCCTGCTCAAGATCAAGAACCTCCGTACCTACTTCGACACCCATGCCGGGGTGGTGCGGGCCGTCGACGGCATCGACATCGATCTGTACCCCGGGGAATGCCTCGGCGTTGTAGGGGAATCCGGTTCCGGTAAGAGCGTCGCATTTTTAAGCGTCATGGGACTGATCAAAAAGCCGGGGCGCATCGCGTCAGGTTCGATCAGATTCGAGGATAGAGAGCTGACCGCCCTCAATCCCCGGCAGTACCGGGACATCCGGGGCAAAGAAATCGCCATGACCCTGCAGGACTCTCTGACGGCGCTCAATCCTTCCATCAAGATCATCGATCAGATCGCAGAGGTTCTGAAGGAGCACGACCGGGATATGGCCGCCAAGGGGCCAAAAGCCATCAGGGGCTGGGCCCTGGAAATGATGAAGCTGGTGGGCATCCCGGACGCGGAAAACCGGCTCAACGACTATCCGCACCAGTTCTCTGGCGGTATGCGGCAGCGGATCATGATTGCCATCGCCCTGTCCTGCAAGCCAAAGCTCCTCATCGCCGACGAACCGACGACCGCCCTGGATGTCACCATCCAGGCGCAGGTGTTGAACCTGATCGCGGATATCAAGGAAGAGCTGAACATGAGCGTGATCATCATCACCCACAATCTGGGGGTCGTTTCCGAATATACGGACCGGACGGTGGTCATGTACGCCGGGCAGATTGTGGAAAGCGGTTTGACGGGAGACGTGATCCTGAATCCCTTGCATCCATATACGAAGGGACTGTTGAAGTCGATTCCCCGCCTGTCGGAACGGGACAAGGCCATTCACCCGATTCCTGGGCAGGTTTCCGGACTGATCGAGCCCGCGTCACAGTGCCGTTTTCTGCCTCGCTGTTCGGAACAATCGGAAACATGCCGAACGGAGATTCCCCTTAAAACCTTAAGCGGCCACCGGGAAGTGCGCTGCATCAAAGCAAAAGAAGAAACGGATAAATGTTAAAATACCGTGACGGATGAAAATGAATAATGCACCCCTTTTAAAAGTCGAAAATGTCACCAAACACTTCGAGATGAAAAGCAGTGTCATTGACCGGTATCTCCTGAAGAAGCAAAACATCGTGCAGGCCGTGACAAACGTGAGCCTGGAGATCCGGGAAGGTGAAACGCTGGGGCTCATCGGGGAAAGCGGATGCGGCAAGAGCACCCTGGGGCGGGTCATTCTCCGTTTGCATGAACCGACCCACGGAAAAGTTTTTCTGGGTAATGAAGAAATCACAGCCCTGAGACATGAGGACCTGAAAAAAGTCAAACGGAAGATGCAGATCATTTTCCAGGACCCTTACGCGTCCTTGAATCCCCGGTTGTCCGTTGCCGAGATCGTCCGGCTGCCCCTCAAAATCCATGAGCCTCTCAGCCGGAAGGAAATGGACGACCGGGTGGCGGATATGATCGAACGGGTCGGACTGGATACGCAGTACCTGCAACGCTATCCCCACCAGTTCTCCGGCGGCCAGCGGCAGAGAATCGGGATTGCCCGGGCCCTCGTCCTGCGGCCAGAATTCGTGGTCTGCGATGAGCCCGTGTCGGCGCTGGATGTATCGATTCAGGCACAGATCATTCAGCTCATGGGCCAACTCAAAGAAGAATTTTCTCTGACGCTCCTGTTTATCTCCCACGACATTTCCGTTGTCGCTTACCTGAGCGACCGGATTGCCGTCATGTATCTGGGAGAACTGGTCGAAATCGGCAAGGTCGATGAACTGCTCAATCATCCCCTCCATCCCTATACGAAGGTTTTACTGGATGCCGTTCCCCAGGTAGACCGCATCGGCGTCCACAAGCGGATCGTCCTGACAGGCGACATCCCGTCACCCCTTTCGCCGCCCGGCGGCTGTAAATTCCACACGCGCTGCCCCGACGCCATGGCCGTCTGCCGCACCGAAGCGCCCGCCTTGGAGGAACATGCGGCCGGCCACTCCGTCTCCTGCCATCTGTACCGGTAAACACGAGCTGCCGACTTCGCCGGTTTGCCTACCTTGGGTGTTAAAAAAACCCCCGGAAAGAACCAAAACGAACATCAAGTTCGGTGCCTATCCGTAGGGCGGACCCCCTTATTGCTTCAAACGGCGGACAATCTCCCATTCTTTGATTTTTTTTGCTACGGATGGAGGAACCAGATGCTCCCAGGGCTCATCTCGGATGATGGCCGTCCGGATATCGGCAGCGCTGATGCCCTTCCGTTCGGGGGGCACCTCCCTCAGAACATGGGTTTTCAGACCAAGCGCCCGAAAGGCCTCTCTTTTTTTCCGGCCCCAGTCATCGTAAATGGACAAAAAAAAGACGGCCTGTCTGGGCACATAGTGGAAATATAACTCCGGCAGATTGATCGGGAAAGGCACCACGGAGAACTCCCGACAGGTCAATCCCGCTTCGAGGAGAACGTCCCTGACGAGGACATACCGTTCAAAATAGCTCAGGGGATTGGCTAGGCCCGTGCTGCGGATCCGATCGGTTTCGTCCTCCCGGGTCAGCATCGGGTCGGGGTTGGTAATCCCGACGACAAGATGTTCGCAAAGGGCCTTTCCGGCCAGAAGATATTTCAGGTGATCGTTATGGAGAATCTGAAACCGACCGTGAATGACACCCAGGTCATAAAAGGATCTTTCATCCGATAGTTGGTCCGTCATGGAAAATCCTCCCGATATCAGTCCTGGCCGTTCAAGGTGAATGGCCTGTAATGGCCGGGCCAGAAAGGCTGGTCTTCATCCGTATCCATAATGCCCATGAGCTTGATCCGGTCGGTGTGATTCAGGATGAGCCACATGAGCTCCCGGCTGCGAACCGTCCCCAAAGCGCCTGCCGCGGCACTGACTTCATCGAACTTATTCACGCCGTCCCTGCGGAGACCGTCGCCGCACATGGTCAGGGGAACCGCCTCGCCCGAATGCACGAGGGGTCCGCTGCTCGGCGTGGAGTGATCCGACGTCACAACGGTCAGGATATCGGGGGTGTTCAGAAACCCGCCGATCTCCCGGGCGACGGCACGGTCCAGGGCTTCGATGACCTCTTTTTTGGCCAGGGGATTCTTTGTGTGCGCCGCTTCGTCAGGGGCCTTGGTATGGACGTGAATGAAGTCGTATTTTGACAGCGCATCGCCGGCCAGGGACAATCGTTCAGCCAAATCGCCTTCGGGATCGTCCGTATCGGAAACCTTCAGAAAATCCAGGCCCAGATAGGCGCTCAATCCCTGGAAAACGGCACCGGACGCAATCGACAGGCCTTTCATGCCATACTGTTCGGCAAAGGAGGATATTTTTTTCAACCGACCCGCCCGTTGGGTCACCAAACCGTTCAAGGGCGGAAGACCGGCCCTGACCCTGGCACGGTTGACGGGATGGCCGGCGAGGTTTTCCCGGGCCCGGATCAGATAAGATTTCAGTGCCCGGGCCGTTCGAATCGCCGCGGGTTCGCCGGCATGCGTTCTCCAGGGCAGAAGCTCCATGATGGGAACGGAATCCCGCATGGGATTCGTATCGGTCACGAAGGGGCTCACATCCCCCTTCATGACCAGGACGCCAAAGAGACCCTTGATAGGGTGAAACGTGATATCGATGTCCTCCCAGACGAAATGCTCAACGGCCGGCAGCAGTTCGCCGATTTCAGCCGACGTGGCCCGCGGTGTGTCATGTTTCAAAAAAAGACGGTTTTCTTGAACCTCGACGGACGAAAAATGGACAAGGATGGCGACATCGCGTTCGGAAAGCTTCACCCCGGCGCCGAGAGCCTCGAGGGCGCCCCGCCCCGGGAATGCGGTTGGATCGTAGCCGAAAATTGCAAAATGGGCGTTTTCACTGGGCAGGGCAAGCCCCGGTTGCGCGGCGTGGTAAAGGCCGTTCGCCCCCAGGCCGGCGATTTTGTCCAAAGCCGGCGTATGGGCAGCTTGAAGAGGGGTCCGGTATCCAAATTCCGCGTGGGAACGGTCCCCCAACCCGTCCAGGATGACAAGGATACACTTTTTCATTATGTGCCGTCCAGGGAGTCAGGCCAATGCATTATTGCGTCGAAAATCTATCGAGAGCTATGCATAAAATCAATAATTCCCAAGGAAGTATGCCAATTAACGATTTGCCATCTCCGTTAAGGATGTATAATATACCTACATGATTTTCGATATTCATGTCCATACAAATTATTCTTCCTGCAGCGAACTGAGTCTTGATGAAATCAAACATACGGCAAGGATGAAGGGGCTCGACGGGGTTTGCATAACGGATCATAATACAATGGCCGCCCGCAACGATCTTGAGGAGGGTCTGCAGCAGGACGGATTATGCATTCTGATCGGCATGGAATACGACACGCCGCAGGGCGATTTTCTCATCTTCGGCCCCTTTGATGACCTGAAGACGGGGTTGGATGCCGGCCGGCTCCTGCAAACCGTGGAGGAGCGCGGAGGCGTCGCCGTGGCAGCGCATCCGTATCGTGAAAATCGACTGCTCGATAAAACCGTTGTCGAGCAGGGTCTATGCCGGATTGTGGAAAGCGTAAACGGCAGAAACAATAAGGAAGAGAATCACCGGGTGAAACATCTGGTCGAACCATACGATCTCATCCCGTGTGGGGGAAGTGATGCCCACCGGTTAAATGAACTGGGCAACACGGCAACCCGCTTTCTGACACCCATCCGAAACAGGCAGGATCTGATTGAAGCTCTTAGGCAAGGCCTCTGCGTTCCATATCGTCCGGCAAACCACCATTAAAAGTTTTCATCACTTCCTTTACTCACATCAGGCGGAACATCCCATCATTATGTCCTGTCAAAACTTAATATCCTTGTCGAATCGACGATAGCCGCTTCCAAATCCCTTCCAAATCCCTT
>JAFGLN010000055.1 GCA_016928025.1 Deltaproteobacteria bacterium | reverse complement strand
GGCAGCGACAGGACGGCCGCCATGTTCAAAGATTCATGAAAATCGCCCCGAGAGGAAGCGCCGTCGCCGAAAAAGCACATGACGACCTGGTCCGTTTTTTTCAGCTTTAAGGCCAGTGCGGCCCCGACGGCCAACGGATACTGGCTGCCGATAAAGCCGGTCGTCAGAAGGATGCCGTATTCCGTCGCGCCCAGGTGATGAGAGGATTCTTTACCGCCGGTAAGCGAATTCCTTCTGCTATGGACGGCTTCCATCACGCTCTTGACATCGAGTCCTTTAACAAAAAAAACCGCTCGGCTCCGCAACGAGGGAACCACGACGTCTTCTTTCTTCCTGAGGCAGTAAGCGGCGCCCACATGAACCGCTTCCTCACCGATACTCCGGTGGATCCCTTCGTCGATTTTGCCGTCCCTCTTGAGCTTGCTCATTCTGTCCTCGAACTCCCGCGTCAACAACATGTAATAATGCATCTTGATCATGTCTTCGGTTGATAATTTTTCCATAACCGCTCCTTGTTTTTAGGATTCATTACATTGCGGACATACGTCTTGTTCACATCTTTTCTTGTTACCTGAATCATATTTTTTTTGTTTATACAATCATTTATTTTCCATGTAAATATTCTATGCCGATACCCCTTTGGTGTAGCAATTTTCGGGTGGAATTGCATATTCACAAATGTTCAGCATTCATTGAGGAAAAGAAACTGCGCCTTTGGGGGAAGAAAAATCAATCGATTAAACTTGATCTATTTGACATCGTCAACTTAAATTTCGTTTAGGGTGTTATCGTCTGCCCCCCGCCTATCGTCATGAGATAACCCGTTATGAAAGATGCCTCGTTGGAGCACAGCCATAATACGGCGCCGGATATTTCCTCAGGAATTCCAAATCTGCCCATGGGAATTGTGTCAAGATAGGCCTCTTTCATCTCAGGCCTCAGGGCAAATCCGTTCTCAAGCATTGGCGTTGCTATCGGTCCCGGGCAGACTGAATTAATACGGATATTTTTGGTTGCGTATTCAGCCGCAGCTGATCGGGTCAGGCCTACAACACCGTGTTTGCTGGCGCTATAAATAGCGGAACCCGGTGAACCACTTATTCCCGCGGTGGATGCTGTATTCACGATCACGCCACCGCCCTGTTCAAGCATTTGCTGAATTTCATATTTCATGCATAACCATACCCCCTTGAGGTTCGTATTCATGACAAGATCCCAGGTCTCTGTTGTCTGCCTTGCCAGCCGCGCCGTCGGACCGCCAACACCAGCGTTGTTAAAGGCGCAGTCGAACCTTCCATAGGTAGTCTTTATCTTCTGAAAAAGGTTTTCTAAATCGAGCGGGACGGTAACATCGGTTTTTACAAAGGCTGCCTCACCGCCTTCTTTCTTAATTTCCCGGACGACCTCCTCACCCAGGTTTTCCCTGCGCGCTGCTATGACGACCTGGGCGCCTTCTCTTGCAAAAGCCAGAGCTGTTGCCCGCCCGATACCGGAGTTTCCGCCTGTTACACAGATTACTTTTCCTTCAAATCTCTTCATCATTATTCCTCCTCCATGATATCGCTGCCGGTGTTTATAAAGGAACACTTATTGGATGATACGCTTGGTGATAGATCTTTTTTGTGAATCCGACTATAAGAAGAAGCAGTGCATGAGTCAAGATAATTAAGTACAGGTCAATCGTCATTCATCCATTGATCTTTGGGTTCGTCGGCATTCTGCGTTGAAGTATAGAAACCCCATGGCCTTTGAAAGCGCCCTGAGGCTCTATGTCCACCGGTGGTTTTGGGTTTAACCTCACTCAGGATGTGCAGGAAGTCGTCGACCTGTCCGCAAGAGGATGGGATACCTTATAGAAAACCTTCGAGGTCGATGTCATCGTTTTATTCGCACCCTTGACGAAAAATCGGAACGGGTGCAACTAATGCTGCTCAACTAGTACCCCCGTCTGGCCGCGTGGGAAAAGTCCCGTAATTTCAATGAAGAACCGGTTTCGATGCAACGTTTCATCCGTCGCGGCCGGTTGTCGAAAAAGACAACAGCCGTAGCGACCATGCTATTCCGGCCGGTTTCATAAAACCAGGATTTTCCTGCTTTCGGAGAAGCGTACGATCAAATCTTGACCAGAACCACGATCTTAGGATAAAATAAGCAAAAAAGAGCGACGCTTATGAAACGAAGAGACTTTATGAAATTCGCAGCAGGAGCATCTTTAATGGCTTTGCTCCCATTTAAAAGCAGAGCAAAGGCATCAAGGATTCCCTTTAAGGCCAAGCTATTTACTCCGGGTTCTCAAACCAAAGTATTTTTGGCAGGAGTAAATAAAGGCGCTCGCGAACCGGAAATAAAACTGGCCGTCCGTCATGCCGCAGAGGCGGCGACCGATTTTTCATGGCTGTCCAGAGGTGATGCCGTA
Source organism: Deltaproteobacteria bacterium (assembly GCA_016928025.1). GTDB lineage: Bacteria > Desulfobacterota > Syntrophia > Syntrophales > JAFGHS01 > JAFGHS01. Next base: position 3,077 of record JAFGLN010000055.1, on the reverse strand, counting down.
TTCATCAAACCCGTTATTAATTCAGGCAACCCCTATCCGGCCACGACCAGCCCGGCGGCTATAGCCGCCATGGTCGAAACCCTCAAAGACAAGGGAGCAGGAAGGGTGATTGTGGGAGACATGTCAGGGGTCGAGTATCTGCGGTTTTCACCGGTGTCAATTTCCGGCAGTTCTCGTGCATTGATGGCATCTTCAGGAATAGCAAAGGCTGTTCAGGCCTCCGGAGCTGAACTGCATTGTTTCGAAGAAGCCGGATGGAACGCCTTCTATGAGGATTTGCCCATGGCCGGTTCAAACTGGAAACACGGTCTCATGATGCCGAATATCCTCAAGGAGGTTCAGCATATCGTCCTCATGCCCCGCTGCACAAGGCATATATTGACAGGAAATTCATTGGGCCTGAAGGCAGCCGTTGGTTACTGGCGACATGATACACGCCTGGAATACCACCGAGATGCCGCCACTCTGCATGAGAAGACAGCCGAGGGCAATGCTGTTGCGACTCTGAAAACAAAGCAGCGCCTCGTGATTTCAGCGGCAGACAAGCTGCTCGCCACTTTTGGCCCGGACAAAGGATATGTCTTCGAACCTGATCATGGTCTGGTCATCGCTTCCACTTCCGTGGTTGCCCACGACATGGTTTCGATGGCCTGGCTCTTGGAGAACCGGCGCAATATCCCCGTTTCTGTAAGGGATGGTTTTATAGATACGAACAAAGTCGTTCCGCGGATAGTCAATCACATAATAACCAGTTGGCTGGGCGGATGGGGAGCGGCCCTGGCCTCTGAAACGATGATTAAAAACAGCCTCAACACCATCTGGGATGATCGAGTTCTCATCCATAGCTATAATATTTTTGGAGGCGTTCCTGCTATCCGACTGGAGTCCGCAAACAACACATTCCCGGACACCCTGAAGAATCGCCTTGGCGAAGCATTGGCACTCCCGGCATGACACCAGCGGAGCCCCTTTCTTATCTTTTTTGGATGCCGCAAAATGGGCAATCTCATGGAGAAAGGTTTTATCCTGTTTGCGCCATGGGCATATAGCTATGCAGTTCGAACAATAAATGTCTTTATGTCTTTGCCAGTCAACGCAGGCTTTGTTATTTCTTCCCAGCTTGGTTTTTTCTCTATATCAACAGCCCCAGCCAGGCTACCCCTCGTTACTGTGTTTACTTGAAAAGATTTTACTCCATGATATTTTTACGAAACCATCCCCTCGATAATGGCTTTAATGGGTTTTATATCCTTGATCAACGCGCTGACCTGGCCTGCCCCGAAGGCTGCACGATCATAATTCCCCGTTGCCATGGGATTCATATCCAGTTCATCGGCAATATTTTTGATCGCCGGATCGGCCATCTTCTGCTTGATCCAGGGCGTGACGATGATCCTGGATCGCATATTGCCGGAAGGCACCAGATCGGTACCACCATCTTCACATTCCACAATGGCCTTTTTCCATCGCTCATCGGCAGGGCTCTCTTCAGAAGCCAGAAACCTTGTGCCGACCTGAGCACCCTGCGCCCCCAGAGCCATCGCAGCCTTATAGCCCCTTGAATCCGCAATGCCTCCGGCTGCCACAATCGGCACTTTCACGTGATCGGCTACCAAAGGCACGAGGACCATGGTGGATGATTCGGAGTTGACAGACCGCAGGCCCCCTGCTTCCGAACCCACGACAACCAAACCGTCTGCACCTGAAGCTACGGCTCTTGTCGCATGATGAAAAGCAAGGACGACATGAATGCCCTTCATACCGAGGCCATGAATGAACGGATAAACCTTGGACGGAGAGCCGACGGATGTTGTAACGGTCTTGACACCCGCACCCGCCAACACTTCGAGAATTTTTTCATTAAGCGTATTAATCAGCATAATATTTGCCCCGAAAGGCTTTTCCGTCAATGACCGTACATCATCAATCAGCTTTTTGACCTCATCAACATCGCTCACAAAACCCAAAGCCAGCATGCCATAGGCCCCCGCCTCAGAAACGGCGGCCACCATTTTAGGGTTATTAAACATTCCGATAGGTCCCTGAATAATCGGATAACGACAGCCCAGCATATTCAATAATTCTGACATAAATAACCTCCCTTTAAATGTTTTTCTTTAGCTTGTCTGACCCTTCCCATATTTTTTCCTTAAAAAATCAAAACCAGGCGTTAGTTTGGCTTTGGTGCCCCTTGCCAGAAGGGGTTTAACCGGCATCCCCATATTTAAAAGTCCACCCGCTCTTTTCTCAAATTGATCCCCAAACAATTTCCGGGTGAAATAAGGTGTCGATGGACGGATACCCATACAGGGCAATTTCGTCCCATTCTTCGTCGCCGATGAACGATCATTTCAAAATACTGGATTCTCTGTTCTCCCGTCTAATCGTATCAGATAATTGTTGATAAGTAGAAAAAGGTGTGGATCGTTCATATCTATGAAGTTTTAATGTTTCCTGAGGACAGGCAAATGTACATACACCACATCCGATACATTTATCAGGATCCACCACCACTTGATCTGTTTCATCATCTATGGAAAGTGCATCAAGAACACACCTGTCCACACACTCTCCGCATCCCAAACAATCTTCTCCGGCTTTTGGAATATAATTTGACGGTGCTAATGCCGCTGGGTTGTCCCACATTGTTCGACCACGCACGTTGGAGCAGCAGCATCCGCAACAGAGACAAATAACAGTGCTATTACTTATGGAATTTGATGTATTACCGATCAACCCGAGTTCATTCATTTCATCAAAATATTCAATTGCCTGTTGACGAGTGACCCGCTTGCCAAGGCCTATGGATTCAAAGTGCAGAGCAGCAAAGCCCATCATAATGCACGAACCAATAGGAAATTTGTCTTTGCATTCCCGAATCCCCATTTTTTCGGTTCGGGTCCGGCATGGGCATGGAACGAGCGCCAGATTTTCCGGGGCATGATTTAATTCATATCAGTCGCAAAATTTCTTTTTGCATCAATCATAATATTCTTTGTTTCCGGCCGAATACGATAGTTCGTCGATACATATGACCAGATGACCTTACCATTGGAGTCGAACAGAAAGGTTGCCGG
>JAFGLN010000054.1 GCA_016928025.1 Deltaproteobacteria bacterium | reverse complement strand
CTTGTTTTCATGGCGGAGAGGGGGGGATTCGAACCCCCGTGAGAGCTTTTGACCCCCAAATCGATTTCGAGTCGATCCCGTTACGACCACTTCGGTACCTCTCCGACAGACAGTCAAACCGGCAAAATGGAGGGAGATATTATCCTCTTTCCCTGAAAAAATCTATGTAAAATTTCCTGGCAGTGATATTTTAGTACACCTCCAGTTATCTCAACGTTGTGATTAAACCTCTGATCATCGAATAACCGGTGCAGCGATACCAAGGCGCCGCCTTTGGGATCTTCCGTGCCGTAGACAACTCTGTTGATCCGGGCATGTAAAATGGACCCCGCGCACATAACACAAGGTTCGAGAGTTGTAAATAGTGTGACGTCGCAAAGTCGATAATTACCGATTTTTCGGCAGGCCTTTCTTATGGCCAGAATCTCTGCATGAGCCGTCGGATCATTCATCTTAATGGGGCGATTGTAAGCCTTGGATAGAATCTCGCCTTTACAAATAATAACGGCGCCAACGGGCACTTCGCCTCTTTTGTACGCCCATTCAGCCTGATCAAGTGCGATCCGCATGTATTGTTCATCTGTTTTCATTTTTAACGATTCTTATTTTTTTATTGTTTTGTCAAATTAAATATCGACTTTTTATGATTGTTTTAATAAAGCATTTATTGATTTTCTAAAGCATTTTGGCATAGATATAGCATGATCTTTCGTCATGATGCTTTAGTCGAAATCATCGACATTTTTCAGAAGGTATTGAACGTGCATTCAAAGAAAATATTGATTTTATCGCTTTTGCTTTCTTTTTCATGCCATACGGCGGTTCTTTCTCTGACGACTTTCTTTCATGCGAACGGGAAAAACGGTGCGGGAAAATCTTTTGATGTCATAAATGTTGACATTTATGATGCAGCATTGATACACAAAAAGCCGCAAAAACCTCGTCTTAAAAAGAAACAGGCAACCCTTTCCCAACCTCAGAAGCAACATACGATAACAGAAAATTCACCCTTGGAAGACACGGTTAATCTGGCTGCGGAAAATACCAAATACACGCCCTATCTAAAAAAGATCAAACGGCAAATCGAATACCGATGGCAATATCCCCGGCAGGCTTTTGAAGCGGGAATGGAAGGCATAACCGTTGTCAAATTTTCGATCAATAAGGCAGGGGTGCTGATCGCCGGGAATATCATGTCATCGTCCGGCGCCAGGATGCTTGATCAGGGAGTGCTTGATGCGATCCAGTCGGCTTCACCTTATGACCCGTTACCTGATGACATGAATCTATCTAAACTGCACGTCATTGCAACTTTTCATTACCAATTTTCAAAATAAAGCCCGCTTGTCGACTTCCCAAGGATTCTCAATTCTTTTTAATATTATATTTCTGAGATAATTTCCGTCAAACTTCTTTTAACTTCAAGGATTCTATCTCGAAAATCCGTCTGTTCCAACCAGGGCTTTTCTTCTAATTGTGTTTTTCTTTTTTTAATTTCCTCCAGCCCGGATACCATATCCGCCAGCAAATAATTCCAATCAATTTTCGGAGCTGCCTTTTCCGGATGTTCCACCCTCTTCGGTAACCTCCCCGGTTCCAAAATGGCATCTTCAAGATATTCCGGAATAATGACTTCATAACCGAGCTTTTCTTCGATGACCTTTTCAAGGACCTGTTGCGCCGAATATTCACCATGGACCAGAAATATTTTCATCTGCCGGGATTCAAAATGACCCAGCCATTCAAGAATCTGGTTTTGACCGGCATGGGCGGAAAATCCGTTGATGGTATATATTTTAGCTTTGACGGCCACATCTTCATTGAAAAGGCGTATTCTTTTTGCACCGTCAATAATTCTGCGTCCTGTCGTTCCTTGCGCCTGAAATCCGACAAAAACAATGCTCGATCCTTCACGCCAGAGATTGTGCCTCAGATGATGTTTTATTCTGCCCGCGTCCGCCATTCCACTGGCGGAAATGATGACGGCCGGTTTTTCCATTGTATTGAGTGCCATGGATTCCTGAGTCGTTTTGGTAAAATGCAGCTGCGGAAAAGATAGAGGATTCTCACCGGCATCCAGCAGTTCTTTGGAGGTATCATCAAAATATGACGTGTATTTCCGAAAAATCTCCGTGGCTCGAGTGGCCAAAGGGCTGTCTATAAAAATAGGCATATCTTTCGGAAGTCTTCCGTCTTTGGACAACAGATAGAAGGAATAGATCATCTCCTGTGTTCTTTCCACGGCAAAGGCGGGAATGATAACCTTTTCCCCCTTTTCATAGCTGTATTTGACTGCTTCCGCCAGTTCGTTCAAGCTATCTTCTTCATTCTTGTGGTTTCTGTTGCCGTACGTCGATTCCATAAGCAGATAATCCGCGCTTTTAACAATACTCGGGTCTTTGACGATTAACTGGGCCGGCCGTCCTATATCCCCTGAAAAAACGAGCTTTGTGTGATTTTCCCCTTCTTCAACCTCGATTTCTATGAATGACGCCCCCAGGATATGGCCGGCATCGCGAAAGATTATTTTAATGCCGTTACAAGGCGCAAAAACGTTATCGTAATCAAAGGTTTCAAGTTTATCGAACGTCTTTTCAGCATCTCTTTGTGAATAGAGAGGATCGGTATTATTATCCCCATGGCGACGACGTTTTTTACTTTTCCATTGCGCCTCCATCTCCTGGATATGTGCGCTGTCCAGAAGCATGATTTTGAGTAAATCCGCTGTCGGCGGTGTTGTGTAGATACGGCCCTTGAATCCTTTCTGAACCATTCGCGGCAACAAGCCGGAATGATCGATATGGGCATGGGTAATGACAAAAAATTCTATGGTTTCCGGATCATAAATATCTACATCCCAATTGCGTTTTTCAATTTCCGCATTTCCTTGATGCATACCGCAGTCAACGGCAAAGCGATGATTTCCCGTCTCCAAAATGAAACAGGATCCCGTGACGGTTCTTGCGGCCCCCATAAACTTAATTTTCATAACAAAGATCTCCCACCGGTGATTGATGCCTGCAAAATCAGAAAAAAAGGCATACAGAGTATACCTCTTTTTTGATGAAAATCATTTCGCCGACTCTATGTACTCAACAATTTTTTCGGCCATTATTTTGACGATATATTCGAAACGCGATTCGTCCTTTTCGAGAAGCGTCATTCTAAAACCGGGTAAAGACGTAAAGAATGATGTCAGCGGTACGACGCAAATGCCTGTCGAACCCAGAAGATAATATACAAATCGCTTGTCATATTCTATTTGATCGTTCACGAGTGTTTCAATTTCACTTCTGATATCGGCTTGTTCAATATGCAGCGTTTGCCGGTTGTTAAGAACCGCTTCGTTAAAAACAACGGACATATAAAAAGCACCGTTCGTCCTGTTCACGACAATATAAGGAACATCTTTCAGAATATTATAAGCGATATTGGAAAGCTTCTCGTATTGGCGGACTCTGGTATTCAGATATTTCTGATATTCCGGATGTTCCAACATTCTCGGTATGGCAATCTGTGGGAGTGTGGTCGAACAGACCTCCGACATTTTCTGATTTAGAATCGCATCAATATAGCTGCTGAATACCTTATCCTTGTCAGCATTATAAATCTCCATCCAGCCGCAGCGCGCGCCGGGCCATGGAAATTCCTTGGATATTCCCTTCATGCTTATCCCCGGCACGTCTTCGATGATTTCCGACAAAGCCAGGGTCGTTTTCCCATTGTAAACAATATTATGGTACGTCTCATCAAAAATGAGAAAGAGATCATAATTCTTTGCAATTTTGACAATATGTTTCAATGTTTCCTGGGGATAAACGAATCCCGTCGGATTGTCGGGATTAATGACCAGAATGCCGACAATAGATTTATGGCTTCTGACTTTTTGTTCTAACTCTCGGACATCAGGAGACCAATTGCTGTATGGATTCAACCGGTAGGTGTTGGGTGGAAAAGATGCGTGAAGCACCTCCGCCAAAAGATGTGTCGAATACGTCGGTTCCGGCATGATGACCCTTGCATCAACCCTGATGGAGCTGTAGGAACGGGCGATTGCATCGCCAAGACCATTAAAAAAAATAATATCCTCACTGGTTATCTTGGTTTTTCCCAATGCATTTACTCGTTCTGCAAGATATTCGCGCGTTTCATTCATTCCCTTTGTCGGTGAATAGGCATAGGACATATCTTCCTTCAAAATATCAATCATGACATTTTTCATCCATTCAGGAATTTTTTCACCTTTATGAACGGGATCACCAATATTTTCCCAATTTACATCCACACCCAACGCCTGAAGTTTATTTCCAATGTTCACGATTTGCCGGATTTCATAAGTCAGGCCGCTTCCGCCTTTTGCTATATCAAATCTCATAAAGCACACTCCAAGGTAAAAAATTCGATAGAAGGCTTTTGATATTATAATTTTTATCAAAAATCCATTTATTTATAGCAGATTCACCATTTTTTCATTTACTTATGGCATTTAAAAAGTTAAGGGCTGATATTTTTTTCAGCTTTTTTCTCGGCCAAGATGCTTTTAACCTTCGATACGAGACAGGATTTCCTGGATCGGTGTTTTCTCAAGCTGATCTTGAGGCTGTTTCTGCGTCGGCCGAATTCCGCTTTGCCGCACCTGAAAAATTCCGAATTCCTTGAAGGAAAGGACATAAAATTGCTCATCGCCTTATAAAACGAACAAATACCTTGCATTTTGCAAATCGATGGATTAATAAACTATCCCGTGGTGAGAGGCAAGTTGTATGGAGCGCTCGTACCTCGATTTAGCCGTTGTAAATAATCCTCCCCGATGAATTTACGGGATTTCTTAATATACATCGCCAGATAAATCTTTTCGATTCTATGGGAACCGTAAATAAAACCCTAAATCCTACCGCTGTCATTGCCGGCCACGACATGATATTTTCATTTCACAGGATGCAGACAAGCTGGTGACGCGTCATGAAGGAAAGGCCCGCACCAGGGGCAATCCTGATAAGGTTGCCGTCCGCCACACCCTCATAACTGTTGGTGAAGTGAAAGGTTTAATTGACAGGCACCTCATAACCGGATCACCTGGTGTCACCACGACAGGTGATCTATCCATATGACGGACGAAAAACATGGTACAAATCCTGCAAAGTTAATTTGCCGTATTGTATCGTAATATTTTAGTTGAACTTCAATGATCTTGAAGGATTTCTGTAATTGCCGGGAGGTTCTCATTTGAAGAGCGAGCAACGCCTGTGGACGGAAAATCAGGGGTGGCAACCTGGGCAAACCCGGTTGGGTTCATCAGCTCATCTGGTTTTTGTCTTCGGTGCCAGAACGATTCTCAGCAAACGTTCATTATTTCAAAATATCAAAAAAATCTATCCCAACGCCCATGTTTTGGGTTGCTCAGCATCAGGAGAAATACACGGCTCTCGAGTGTATGACAATACGTTGACGTCGACGGCCGCTTTTTTTGAAGACAGCTTCGTTAAAACCATATCCATGGAGATAAATAACAGACAGGAAAGCGCAAAGATCGGAGAACAAATCAGCCAAGCCATCGATAAAAATAACCTACGACATATTTTTGTCATTTCTGACGGTATCAATGTCAATGGAAGTGAGCTCGTCAAGGGGCTCAACAAACATATACCTGAAAATGTAGCGATAACCGGCGGTTTGGCCGGGGATGGGGAATCTTTCGAAAAAACTTTTGTCCTTTGCGATGCCCCGGCCAGGAAAAATTTGATTGTTGTCATCGGATTTTATGGACAGTCTCTTAACATTTGTTATGGTTCCAAAGGTGGCTGGGATCCATTCGGTCCGGAACGGGTTATCACCCATTCTGATAAAAACATTCTCTATGAGTTGGATGGCAAATCCGCACTGGACCTTTATAAAAGATATCTTGGTGAACATGCGAAGGGGTTGCCGGCGACGGCTTTGTTGTTTCCTCTGAGTATTCGCCTGCCCGATGGTAAAACAAACCTTGTCAGAACAATTCTTTCCATCAACCCGAACGACCAGGGGATGGTTTTCGCCGGTGATGTTCCGGAAGGCAGTTACGCGCGTTTTATGAAAGCCAATATGAACCGCCTCATTGATGGCGCCGGAGACGCCGCCCGGAAAAGTAATGAACGCGTCAATTGCGAGCGGCCGGATCTGGCCATCTTAATCAGTTGTGTAGGAAGAAAAATGGTTTTGAAACAACGAGTTGAAGAAGAAATTGAGAGCGTGAGAGATATGTTGGGTGAAAATACGATTGTGACGGGATTTTATTCCTATGGTGAAATCGCGCCTGCAAAATATGGATCGCCCAGTGAGTTGCATAATCAGACAATGACCATCACAACAATATCGGAAAGGTAATAGTTAAAAGTCATGCACAGTCTCCTCAAACGTCAATTAAAACGTTTTTTCGGCAGTGTCGATCATTTGCCGCAAGAGTTTGTGAGCTTTATTGATGCTGTGAATGATGCTTACCATGAATTTGATGTGGACCGTGCAATGCTCGAGCGCTCTTTAGAACTAAGCTCTCAGGAAATGCTGCAGACAAACGCCGAACTGAGAGCCATTCTTTCCGCCCTGCCTGACATCATTTTCATCATTCATGATGATGGAACGATTATTGATTGTGAATCCAGCGATAACCGCGATCCCTTTTTCCCGACCAAGGAACAACTGATCGGCAAGAAAATTCAGAATGTAAAACCTTTAAAATCGGAGCGAATTTTTCAGGAAGCCATTAAAGCCGTCAAAAAAACAAAAAAAATTTCCGGCATCGAGTACACGCTTCAAACCAATGATGACATCAATTTCTATGAAGCAAGGCTTGTACCCTTCATCGATCAACAAATCATGATCATCATCAGAAACATTACGGATCGCAAGATGGCCGACGAAGCATTGCAACAACAGAAAGAACACTTCCGCACGCTCATCGAAAAAGCCACGGACCTCATTACCATCGTTGACGTCAATGGGACCATTCTGTATCAAAGCCCCTCCATTGAAACTGTTTTGGATTATCAGCCGGAGGAAATTATCGGTAAAAGCATCTTCTTATTCGTTCACCCGGAAGATGTATCGTCCGTCTCCGCGAAATTGAAAACTTCAGAGGAAATCGGCAGTATTGTTTTGCAAATTCGACACAAAAACGGTTCCTGGCGAATACTGGAAGCCGTCGGCAGGAATCTGAGCGATCATCCGGAAATCGACGGCATTCTGATCAATTCACGTGATATTACGGAAAGAAAGCAGGCAGAGGAAGCCCAAAGGATGTCGGAAGTGCTCTATCGGGCGATCTTTGAAAATACGGGAACAGCCATGTTGATGCTTGATGAAAAAGGAATCATTTCCCTGGTAAATAAAAAAGCCGAAGAATTGAGTGGCTATTCAATAGAAGAACTGTACGATGTCAAACATTGGTCGCATTTTCTTACGGATGAATCATTAAAAAAGATTTCAAGTTTCGGTCTCGATTTTGGGTTGGAGAAATTAATAGAAAAAAGAAGCTATGATCTTCAAATATTGAGGAAAGATGGAAGCGTCAGAGACGTTTTAGTCACGGTCAACAATATCCCCGGAACAAGAAGAATCATTGCCTCCCTTCTGGATCTTACGGAGATTAAGGAAGCTCAAAAGGCCTTAGAGGAATCGGAGGAAAAATACCGGGTCTTGATAGAAAACGCAACAGACGGCATCTTTGTCATTCAGGATGGGGTCATTAAATTTCCCAACCGGAATACAATCATCACGATGGGTTACTCCGAAAAAGAGCTGTCAGAAATGGACTTTAAAGATCTGATGCATCCCGATGATGTGGATACTGCGCTGCAGACATTCTGGAAACAATTATCAGGTGAAGTACCGCCAGGACCCATTGTTTTCAGAGTGATTACCAAGGCCCGCGAAGAACTTTGGGCGGAGGTTGTCGCCGTTGAAACTTTATGGAAGGGACAGCGCGCCATTATCAATTTTGTGCGTGATATCACGCAGCAGAGAAAACTCGAGCAACAGTTGATACAAGCCCAGAAAATGGAAGCCATTGGTACGCTGGCTGGCGGTATTGCTCATGATTTCAATAATCTCCTCATGGGTATTCAGGGGTATGCCTCCCTCATGCTCATGGATGACGACCGTCCTGCATCTGACAGAGAAATGTTAAAATGCATTGAAGAACAGGTAAAAAGTGGTTCTGATCTCACGAAACAACTTCTGGGGTTTGCGAGGGCCGGTAAATATGAAACCCAATTGACAAACCTCAATGACATTCTTCAAAAAACGGCAACCATCTTCGGGCGCACCAAAAAAGAAATCACAATTTACATGAAATACGTGGACGATATTTGGGCAGTGGAAGCCGACCAAGGACAAATCGAACAGTGTCTCATTAACCTTTACGTTAATGCGTGGCAGGCCATGCCGCGAGGCGGCGATCTCTATCTGGAAACTGAGAAAGTTACATTGGATGAATTGGAAGCCCTGAATTTGGATATCACACCAGGGAAATATGTGAAAATGTCCATAGCCGATACGGGTATCGGCATGGATCAAAAAACACAGGCGCGAATCTTCGAGCCCTTTTTCACGACAAAAGAAATGGGCAGAGGTACCGGCCTGGGGCTGGCTTCCGTTTACGGCATTATAAAAAACCACAACGGTGCCATAGACGTCTATAGCGAAAAGGGCCATGGAACAAGATTTGACATGTATCTGCCTGCCTCTGAAAAGGAAATATCGCGAATTGAAGAGCCGGCGAAAGTCTTTCTTCACGGAAATGAAACCATTCTGCTGGTTGATGATGAAACCATTGTTTTAAGCGTAACGGAAAAAATACTCACTAAATTGGGATACAAGGTTATCTCAGCTCAAGGCGGTCATGTGGCTGTCGATCTTTATCAAGATCAAAAAAAAGAAATCAATTTGATCATTTTGGACATGATCATGCCGCAGATGAGCGGTGAAGAAACTTATGCCGCGTTCAAAGCCATAAATCCGGATGTTAAAGTCGTTCTTTCAAGCGGATACAGTATAAATGAAAAAGTTACCGATCTTCTGGACCAGGGATGCCTCGATTTTTTCCAAAAGCCTTTTGATATAAATGATCTTTCGCTTAGGCTCAGAAAAATTCTTGACAATCTCCGGACTATGGAATAGCTTCCATCGGCAACTCAATGTCATTCTTCAGGCTTAAAAAACGCCTTTCTTACATATATGTTGCTCGACAGATGGTGGCAACAATCACAAATCATGGAAAAGATTGGCTGGATGCAGACCGGAGAACACAACATTTTCCGATGTTTAAATCTTTATAGGCAAGTTCGATTTAGATCGGAGATCGTATTTTAAAATTGAACGGCTTCTTTTTTAAACACTGAATAATGTCTCGGACGGGAAAAGCGTTTTAATAAGAGATATGGCACGTATCTACGACTTTTTGCAGAACGGTTGACCTCTATCAAAAACCATAATCGTAAATTCAGGCTGGAACATATCCCTATGGGCCGGATTGTTCCATAAATTATATAGGATCATTTCATGATTGTCGAAATGGTAGATCGTAAAATTTTCGCTTCACTGATTCATTCAGCTTTGAAGGATAGCTGGGCAATGATGCCGGTGAATGAATTGGCCCTGAAGGTAGGTAATTTTTTTCTTAACACACCGTACGTATCATCGACGCTTGATGTAACGGTCGCTGAAAATCTGGTGATCAATCTGAGGCAGATGGATTGCTTTACCTTTTTGGAAAATGTCATTGTTCTGACAAAGTTGATCAGGGAGAAAAGAACAAATTTTGAAATATTCGCGGCAACCCTGCAAAAAGTTCGCTATCGTGACGGCAAGCTTCAGGGTTATTCCTCGAGACTGCATTATTTCTGTGACTGGTATTACGACAACCAGTTGAAGGGCTTTATCTTTGATATTACGAGAGATCTCGGAGGTGTGTCGTGTAAAAAGAATATCAATTTCATGACAAAACATCCGGACCTTTATCCCGCCCTAAAAAAAAGTGCTCCATTTAATGAAATGCTTTCGGTTGAGAAGGACCTGAGCAGCCGCTCATTGTATCGGCTCCGGAAAGCGAATATCAACCAATGCACTGATAAAATCAAGGACGGCGATATCATTGCTGTCACGACCAACAAAACCGGATTGGACGTCCTTCACGCCGGGTTTGCCATCTATCTTCAGAGCGAGCTCCATCTGTTGCATGCATCAAAAACTCAGGGTAAGGTCATTGTTTCAAAACAAACACTTTTTGACTATCTGGAGGAAAAGAAAGAACGGACCGGCATTTTGGTGGGACGAATCTTATAGAGCCGGCACTTTTTTTTCAAAATGCTGATAATCTTTTACATCTTTGAACAACCCCCCCCACTGCCAGCCTCGTCTTAGAAACTCACAAACGACCGGATGGGATTCTTTCAGAGAGCCGGCAGTCGAGCAATTATAAACGGCACCGGGCGGCGCCACGTCATCTTCAGCATACATCAAAGGATTCTGCCGCGGGTTCATATCAACGGCCATTCCCAAGGCGTGGCTGGACAGATTCTGTGTTCCGGCAATAAAACGATAATTAAAAGCAGAGGTATTGTTGTCAGCCATCGAGGCATCGTCGGACCAGTTATATTGAACAATGGGTACGACTTTGGCGATGGGAAATCTCGACTTTTCTATCATGGAAAAAACGGCATCGATGTCCTTTCTGACCCATTCATTGATAACCAGCTGTCCCTGATGGAGTCGGCCGTCAAAGGAAAAATAGTACACATCCATCAGACACAGGGCGTTGATGACGTCATTTGGTGCTGTGGATCCGTACACGGCCTGGGCGAAATTTATGCGGCTGTCAATGAGGGCTTTTACTGTTGCCATAGCCCTTCATTCCCCTTCATATCCTGAATGATGATTTTCAGTAATTCACTCCCCAAAGAAATTTCACCGTATATGCCTTCTATGCTTTTCATATCGAGTCTATTAAAATCTTTTTTCCTGGGTGTCACAATGAAGCCGGTCATTTCGACGGCACCGGGACTGACCAGAAGCCGCTTTTCCTCTTCCAGAAAATAAACCGACGGCCTGAATTTCCTGCGCGGAAAAATGATAACCCGCCAAAGACCGCTGCGGTATAATCCGACCACATTAATCATGGGTTCCGTATCCGTCGCCAAAACATTCTTCATGGCGCTTAGAAAACGGCTGAAAGCCTCCTGCATATCTCTTAATTTTGAACCCTCCATAATGATTGCAGATCTACCTGTATCCATGGTTTTCAACAGGCTTACACCCCGCATGTCGTTGATCTTATGGCAGTTGTTTCGAATCAACACATCTTTTTCGATCGGCAGGGAAACCGCCGGAACGGCTTGAAAATGGAGATGATCCGGCGCTGAGGCGCCGCAATCAGGTCCGTTATAAAAAATCGTATAGTCCGGTGATAAATCTCTGGCCAGCCGAAGAAAAGCGGGAAAAGAGTTGTTGAGTGCCTGGGGAAGGTGTTCAATATGGGCGATCGTGAAGTGCTCCGAAAAAATTGGGAGAGGATTGCAAAGGATCATATATTTCTCACGATAGAAGATACCCTTCTGAAAAGGCGGCAGATTCTTAATGCACAAAAAGCATTTCCGTTTTGCGATCGATTTCCGATCCACTTTGGCGGCGGCACTGAATATCCTTCCGGGGTTAAACTGTATCTGAAATGAAAATCCGTCCCTTTTGAGAAAACGATAGACGCTGTGATCCAGAGAGCCATAACTGTTCTGCAGCAGCGGCCATTGCGATTTTTGATCATTCAACAATTCACGGCAAAGGGCCGGCAAAAAAGCCGTTTTATCCCGGCCGCTATATGATTCATATATCTTATCCTTCATGAGGTCATCCGTCTTTTCTCTATTCGGTTCATTTTTTGACGAGCCATGATTTCAATGGATCGGATGGAATCCTTAAAGGCGTTATTAATATTTTGTTCTCTGATTGTCAGCAAGGAATCCGTGTTGCCTGGCCAGCGCCGGCAATAGTAAAGGGGCTCAAATAATCTGCCCATTCGATACTCCCTCAAGATCCTCAAGGTCATGGCATAGTCCTCTCCGTAACTGACATTCAGAAAACCGATTTTACGCAGCAAAGCCGTATCATAGGCTCGGGGGGCACCGAGTCCGTTGATGCGCAGGGCGTTGTTCCGGCCGTTTTCATCCGTCCATTCCCGGTGATCAATCAGACCGGGAGGAATCTCTTCCAATTTTTCATTCACCAGGATATAGGAACCAATGACCATGGCATATTCTTCCTCGTGGAACATATCAACGATTCTTTGCAACGTATCAGGTCCACTGTATAAATCATCGGAATCCAACTGCACAGCCCATCGTCCGCAAACATCCGAAGACAAGGCTTCATTCCAGCATCCCCCGATATTGAGATCGAAGCGTTCAGGAATGAGATGCTTAACCCGGGAATGCCGCTTTGCGAGGGCGGCAAGCACTTCCGTTGTTCCATCCGTGGAGTGATTGTCAACCGCGATGACATTGAACGGGAAATTCGTTTTTTGCGCCAGAGCGCTGTCAACGGCATCGCAGACTGTTATCTTTCTGTTTTTAACCGGGATAATGACGCTGGCCTTGACGGGAAATCGATCCGCCGGTTCGAGACGCTTTTTGAAACCGGGCGTCAGATACGCACCGATATTTTTCAGATATCGCGTAAATACTTGCTCCATCTCCTTTTGTGAAGCTTCATTTTCCCGATCAAGATAATCAAAATGCCTCTCGCCTTTCCGGCCGGGGCTGTCCTTTAAGTTCCCCTTCCCATAAAGCACTTCACGGATATGAAAAAACCTGCGGCCGATGGACATCTTCAGCCTCAAATCGTAAAGACCGGCATATTCTAAACCGGCCGGATCTCCATATTTCTTCATGGCATGGCGGGCCGCTGATACAGAGACAAGAATGACCGGTCCGAAGTCAAAATCATCCCGAACACTTCCCGACTGATAGTCATTAACAGGATGTTCCGTAAGGTTTCCACCGTCGAAATTTCCGTTTGATTGCCTTGAATTTTTTCTATCATAGTCTTCGAGGAGATAATAATCGGAATAAATCATGGCCGCTTTTGTTGAATCGGCGACTTCGATAAAACGCTCCAATGTTTCCGGGGCCAAATAAAGTGGACATTTTTCCGTAACGAGCAATACATACTTCGTCTTGATGCGCCCGAACAGTTCATTCAAAACATCGCCGCTTGTCAACGTCTTCCCGTTTAAAAACTCATATTGGGGCCATACCAGCCTCAATGACTGATCATGAAGGATGATGGCTTGTTCCGTTAACGGGGTCAGGATAAATTGACGAAACAATTTTTCAAAGTCGGGCCCATTGTTATAGGGCATCACGACGGTCATTTTTCGCATATCATTGATCCTGAATGATTAAATATTTGACAATGGAATTACATCGGTCTTCTGAGAAAATCAATACACTAAATAACTTTTTCCCTTTGCCGTCCTTATTGACACGATCCTACGTATGTCATATATTATTCACAAATATTAATAAGAGGAGATCGAATTTTGTCGAATGATCCCCAAGACATCCCCATGATCGATGAATGGTCCGATACCGATATCGATGCGGACACTGTTTTGAAGGAACCTAAGATGTATAAGGTTATCCTTCATAACGATCATTATACAACGATGGATTTTGTGGTGGATGTTCTCATGTCGATATTTCATAAACCGGCGGCCCAGGCGACGAAGATAATGCTGGACGTCCATAGAAAGGGTCAAGGCATTTGCGGTGTTTACACTTACGATATCGCCGCAACACGGGTCAACCAGGTCCATCAAAGAGCAAAACAAAGGCAGTTTCCTCTCAAATGTTCCTTGGAGGAAGCTTGAATATAAGAAGGATCAGGGTATGAAAGTCAGTGATACACTCAATCAAATGATTATGGCAGCCTATTCGGAAGCCAGTTCCCGCCATCATGAATTCATTACCCCCGAACACCTGCTGTACGCCTCTCTGTTTTTTGAAGAAGGCATCAATACAATAAACAGCTGTGGGGGAGATGCGGGACAGCTTAAAAAGGATCTGGAAAAGCATCTGAAAGAGACCCATCCGGCCGAAGAGGGCATCATGACCGTCCAATCTCTGGGTTTTCAAAATGTTCTGGAAAGAGCCGTCTGGCATACGACATCCGCTCAGAAGGAAATGCTTGAATTCGGAGATGTTTTGGTCTCCATTTTAGACGAGAAAGATTCTTTTGCGTCCTATTTTCTGAAAAAAGACGGACTGACACGATTCGGGGTGCTCAATTACATCTCCCACGGCATTACGGTCTTACCCGATGAGTCAAACGCCGCGCATCCAAATGAACAGCCGGATGAAAATGATTTTGACGATCAGGCATCGACGGTTGAACGGGATAAAAGCAAAATCCTCAAATCTTTCACAACGGAATTGACGGCCAAAGCCAAACGGGGTGAAATGGACCCCCTGATCGGCCGGGAAGATGTTCTGGCTAGGACGATCCAGGTTCTGTGCCGGCGTCTTAAAAACAATCCCGTTCATGTCGGCGAGCCCGGCGTTGGGAAAACGGCTATCACCGAGGGGCTGGCGCAAATGATCGCCGCCGGCAATGTCCCGAAAAAGTTAAAAGGCACAAAGATATACGCCCTGGATATGGGAGCTATTCTTGCCGGCACCCGTTATCGGGGTGATTTTGAAGAACGGATGAAGCGCATCATTACGGAGTTGCTAAAAAAAGAAAGCGTCATCCTGTTCATTGATGAAATTCATACCGTCATCGGCGCGGGGGCCGTTTCCGGCGGATCCATGGATGCCGCCAATCTACTTAAACCGGCCCTGGCATCCGGCAAGCTGCGCTGCATCGGTTCAACGACATACGATGAATACCGTAAGTACTTTGAAAAAGACGGCGCCCTTTCCCGAAGGTTCCAAAAAATCGAAATTCTTGAACCTACTGTAGAGGAAACCTATAAAATCCTAAAGGGCTTGCAGTGTAAATACGAACAGTATCACCATGTATCCTTTTCGGATA
Source organism: Deltaproteobacteria bacterium (assembly GCA_016928025.1). Lineage (GTDB taxonomy): Bacteria > Desulfobacterota > Syntrophia > Syntrophales > JAFGHS01 > JAFGHS01. The sequence goes on along the minus strand of JAFGLN010000054.1, from coordinate 9,963 downwards.
ACGCCCTTCATGCCGCCGCCGCATTGTCCGACAAATACGTCAATGACCGCCGTCTGCCCGATAAAGCCATCGACGTTATTGATGAGGCCGGGGCTTATGTGAATCTATCCAGTGAAAACGATACCGCCCGTAAACCCGTTGAACAGCACGACATTGAAACGGTTGTGGCCAGAATCGCCAAGATCCCTGAAAAAAGCGTCTCATCCTCGGAGCTTGAGCGTCTCCAGGACCTGGAATCGGATTTGAAAGCGCAGGTTTTTGGACAGGATCAGGCGATCGGTAGGGTTGTCGAGGCAGTCAAGCGGTCTCGTGTCGGATTCCGCGAACCTAACAAGCCCATTGCATCCCTCCTGTTTGTGGGTCCAACAGGCGTCGGCAAAACGGAACTTGCCCGGCAGCTTGCCTCAACCCTGGGCATTCCGCTTCACCGCTACGACATGAGTGAGTATCAGGAAAAACATACGGTCGCGAAATTTGTCGGTGCGCCTCCGGGCTATGTGGGATACGAAGAGGGCGGCTTGCTGACGGAAGCCATCCGAAAGACGCCCCACGCCGTTCTTCTGTTGGATGAAATCGAGAAGGCCCATGCCGACATTTTCAATACTCTGCTCCAGGTCATGGATTACGCAACCTTGACGGACAACAACGGCAAAAAGGCGGATTTCCGGAATGTCATTATCCTGATGACATCCAATGCAGGCACTCGGCAGATCGGCAAACAATCCATCGGCTTCGAAGGCCGTCAAATTGACCGCGACGCCGTATTTCCCGCCCTGGAACGGATTTTTTTGCCCGAATTCAGAAACCGCCTTGATGCCGTCGTCAATTTCAACGGCCTGGCGGATGACGTCGTTCTGATGATCGTGAAAAAAGCGATCAATGAATTCCGCTCGCAGCTTGCAACCAAGGGTGTCACCTTGGAGGTTACGGACCGCTGCTACGAATGGCTCTGCCAAAAAGGTTATTCGCCTTCATTTGGCGCGAGGGAAATCGGAAGGCTCATTCAAGATAAAATCAAGCATTTCTTCGTGGACGAGGTGCTTTTCGGTAAACTCAAAAACGGCGGTACCGCCGTCGCCGATATCGAACATGACGATGTGAAGGTGACGATCAGCCATGTTGGTCTATCAGCTCCCCGATCATGACATTATTTTTCCGCCCGTTGAGCTGGCCTTGAAAACCGGGATCCTGGCGGTGGGAGGCGACCTCTCGCCCCAGAGACTTCTGGCGGCCTATGAAAAGGGAATCTTCCCCTGGTACGCTGAGGACGAACCCATCATCTGGTGGTCACCGGACCCGCGCTTTGTGCTTTTCCCCGCTGAACTCCACATCGCCAAAACCATGAAGCCCCTCCTCAAGAGAGGGCAATTCACCATTACATTCGACCGGGCTTTTCCGCAAGTTATTGCCTCCTGTCAGAAACCACGCCGCAGGGAAAGCGACACCTGGATTACCGAAGATATGCGCCGGGCTTATTGCAATCTTCACGACATGGGATATGCCCATTCCGTGGAGGCCTGGCATGAGAATCAACTGGTGGGCGGTCTTTACGGCGTCTCTCTGGGACGGTGCTTTTTCGGCGAATCCATGTTTGCAACCTTGAGCAACGCCTCGAAGGCGGCCTTCATCACTCTTGTCCAACGATTGAAAAAACTCGATTTTCAGCTGATCGACTGCCAGGTCTATACGGCCCATCTCAAAAGCCTTGGCGCCCGCCATATTCCGCGAGATGATTTCATATCGCTTTTAAAAAAGGCGCTCCTATACGATACGCTCCGCGGTAACTGGGACGTAATGCCGGCATTCAGAAACTTCACACGTTCAGCATATTAAAAATGAATTCCATTTATAGCTCTGTAACCTTTCTTGTCTTTCCCTCGTCTATTGTATAAAACATATCAGGAGGTGTCCGATGAAAAAAAGTATGAAAACCGCTATTTTAGTTGTCGTTGGATTGGCCGTACTCGGTATGGGATTACACCATGCCTATGCCGCCGTGAGCAATGAAGAGTCACTATCATCATTAAATCCTTTTTTAAAAAGAAGTTATGCCGGACTGGGATTAACGGACCAACAAATAACGGCGATTAAAGCCGTTGTGAAGCAAAATCTGCTTCAGATCAAGGCAATGTCGGAACAGATTATCATGGAACGCCGGGCACTCAAATCTTTGATTCGAGCCGAAGCGATGGATGAACCCGCCATCCGTGCACAAGTCGCCAAGGTTGCCGCTCTGGAAGCCGACCGCTGTGTAAAACGCGCCTTCATTGGTCGGGAAATTCGAGGCATTCTGACGCCGGAGCAGATCAACAAGGCAAAAGAGATGAGAATTTTCAGAGAACGTTTGGTGGACAGACGCATTGCCCGTGTTTATAAGTGGTTTGAAGAATAAAAGACGTTAACCGTTGGTCGCCTTATGAATGAATTGCCGGATGAACGCCTCGTTGAAGCTGCGCTTGAAGGAGATGAAGAGGCCTTCATCCGGCTGATCGGCAGATATAAACGTCGGGTTTTGAACCTCGTTGCAAGGTTTACCCTTATCAGGGACGAAGTGGATGACATTTGCCAGGAGGTTTTCATCAAGGTCTACCATCGCCTCAGGACTTACAGGAATGACGCCCCTTTTGAACACTGGCTTTCGCGAATTGCGGTTAATACCTGTTATGACGCCCTCCGTAAAAAGAAGTTGACCAGAACTTATCTGTCGTCCCTCCAAGCGCTGCCGTTTGAAATCGCTGATCCGGCATCCGAAGACGGCCAATCGGCAAAAGAAGCCTATGAGCTAATTTACCGCGGGCTGGCTCAATTGAAAGCCGCGGATCGGCTTGTGATCACGCTTTTTGAACTGGAAGAAAAATCAATACGCGAGATAGCCCAGCTCACCGGATGGGGCGAATCGAAGGTCAAAGTCAGGGCATTCAGGGCCAGAAAAGCGCTTAAAAAAATTTTAGAGGACAATGATCATGAATGAAAATAAAGATAACCGGCTGAACAGCCTCTTTAACAAGGCGAGAACGATCAGACCACAGATCAAAGACATAGAAGCCGGCTTTGAAATACGCGTTAGAAACCGCTTGATAAGAGAGAAAGCCCTTGGAACATCCTTGTTATTCTGGACATGGCGTTTGGTGCCGGTGCTGACATTGCTGTTGTTCATCCTGCTTGCCGTCAATGCGGTTGTCGGTCCCAGCCGCTCACCGGATCTGTACGCGTTTCTTTTGAACGGATATGAACAAAGCCAGGTCAAACAATATTTAACGGGAGAATAACATGAAAAAGATTAAATCCATCATCGGCGTTGTTATCATCTTTCTCCTGGGAACATTTTGCGGCGCTCTTGGCGCCCACATTGTCTATAAAACTCATGTCAACAAATATATCAGCGGTGATGCATTATTTTACCGGGAAATGATTGTCAAGAGTCTCAGCAGGAAATTGGATCTCGACAAAGGTCAGAGCGTCATCATTGATGATTTGGTCAAAGAAGCTCAAATCGAAATCCATAATGTCCGCAAACAATATCTACCACAAATAGAAAAAATACTGAGAAATAATCATTTAAAGATCAAAGCGGTTCTCCGACCGGAACAAATCGACAAATTTGATCAAATTATCAGTCGGCATAGAGCAAAATCCGTTTTGACGCCTTAATCATGCCACCCTAAAACCTCTACGGGGCATGAAATGGATTCAAAGGGTTCCGTATTTAAGACTCGAGCGATGGCATCCAACAACCTATCACTTGAAACCTTGGACCCTTGAATCTTTTTTTATGTCAATAAAAGCTTGAAAAAAACCAAAATTAATATCATTAAGACAGCGGTCATAATTTTAACATTTTTTTTATGGAGATGCGTTTGAAAAAGTGGTTTTTCACTCCCCCAACCGGAGGCTTCTTGTGTCGGCAGCTGAAAGTAAAATAGGTGCACCATCCGTTAATATTGAAAAAATTACGGAAGCGGAATTGCCAAAGGCTGTTATTACTTTAGCCTGGCCTGTCGTTCTGGAGATGACCTTCTTCGGCCTGGGTATTGTGATCAACACCATCCTTGTGGGTCGCCTGGGGGCTTCATCCCTGGCCGCCGTTGGTCTGGCCCAGCAGGTCGAGTTCATGATGCATGTTATTTTTGCCGCCGTCGGTGTCGGGGCGACTGCCATTGTCGCCCGCCATATCGGCGCGGCTGAAATCGATGATGCGAACAATGCCGTCAATCAGGCTTTTATATTGGCCGTGTTTGCCGGATTGGCATTCATGTTTCCCGTTTGGATTTTCGCCCGGGAAGCCATGATTATGTTGCAGGCCCAGCCGGATGTCGTTGTCCTCGGCGTTCAATATATCCACGCCATCACCTTCTCATTCATACCCGGCTATATATTATTCTCCGGCAATGCCGTCATCCGCGGTGCCGGCAATACCAGAACCCCCATGATCATCATGATGATTGTAACCATCGCCAATGTCATCTTCGGGTATTTACTGATCTATGGTGGGCTGGGATTCCCGGCTCTCGGCGTCACGGGAGCCGGTTTGGCGACTGCGATATCACGGACTATCGGTGCGGTAGCCGTTTTATTCATACTGCTCCGAGGAGCAGGTCCCCTGAAGTATCACCTTTCCAGATCCTATATCATCGATTTTGTCATGATGAAGCGCATTCTAAAAGTTGGTCTTCCCGCCGGTCTCGAACAGCTGCAGTTTCAAATGGCCATAACGCTGTATACCATCATTATAAGCAGTTTAGGCACGACCGTTATCGCCGCCCATGCCGTCGCCCTGAGAATTGAAAATATTGCTTTTATGCCTGGTTTTGGTTTCGGCGTCGCCTCCATGACCCTGGTCGGCCAATTTTTGGGTGCTCAGCGGCCTGAATTGGCCGAACTTTCCGCTCATCTTTCTCAAAAATATGCCATGATGATCATGACGTTTATCGGTATCGTTCTGTTTTTCTTAGGGCGTTATATAGCCGCTGTTTTTATTTCGGATCCGGAGGTGATCGGTCTTGCCGTCGTTAGTCTCAGGATCTGGGCCTTCGGCATGACGATGATGGGTAAAAGCAACACCCTGGCAGGCGGCCTGCGTGGTGCCGGCGATACTCGCTGGGTTTTAATCATCATGGCTTCCTGCAGCTGGTTTTTGCGTATACCTATTGCCCTTCTTTTGGCTAAAGTTTTAAATATAGGCGCTGCCGGTGCCTGGATTGCGGCCATTACCGATGTTAATGCGCGTGGTTTTTTTATCTGGCGACGGTTTAAATCCGGCAAATGGAAAACTCTCCAAGTCTAAGAAGGTCATATCAATAATTTTATATTGACTTTGTCTTTCTTTCATATAAACTTTTTTTAATTAAATTTGTTCCGCTTTCATTCGGTGACGTTTATGCACCGTTTTTTATGTTTATTGCATTACGATGCCGGTGATAATGTCCAGGTTGTGGGCGGTCATGGCTATATTCGCGAGCATCCGGTGGAGTTGAATTTCCGGAAGGGCCGTTGTTTCGACACGATGGAAGGATTGGCCATCGGCTGGTCAGACCCGATTTACACATCAACCCACGAAGCTGAAACGGCTTCCATCAATCAAATGGAGGATAATGATAATGATAGATTTTTCAATAGCACCGAAAACGTTGAAGGCTATAAGACAAGCTCATAAGACGGCTGACTATTTAAAAAGCATCGCGCGATATTACGATGATCATGAACATGAAGAATTGAAACCGGATGAAGTAAAAACACTCAAAGAACTGACCGTCGCCCCGGGACTGGCCCTGGCGGAACCCGGTCCGGGCGACGGGGGGATGCTGTCTTCGATTATGTTGAGCGAAGTAAGCTGCATGGGCGATCCCATGATTACGCAATCCGTAGCCGGCTTTGGCCTCGGCAACGCGGCGATCGGCGCGGTGGCCACGCCGGAACAGAAAGCGCGATTTGGGCATCTTTTTTGCGCCATGGCCATTACGGAACCCGGTTTCGGATCCGACACCTCCGCCGTTGCGACGACAGCCAAACTGGACCCGGACACGAATGAGTGGATTTTAAACGGTGAAAAGATTTTCGTTACTTCTGGAAAGCGATGTGAAGCCGTTGTTGTCTGGGCGACTCTCGATAAAAGCAAGGGAAGGCCCGCCATTAAGAGTTTTGTTGTGGAAAAAACCCGACCGGGCTGCACCCTGACCAAGCTGGAACACAAACTCGGCATCCGGGCATCCGATACGGCATCCATTGTTCTTGAAGACTGCCGCATTCCCTTCGATAATATCCTGGGTTCACCGGAGATCAAAGAAGCCAAAGGGGGGCAGGCCGGCGTTCTGGCCACCTTCGATGCCACTCGTCCTCATGTTGCATCACAGGCACTGGGCGTGGCTAGAGCGGCAATTGAATTCACCAAAGAAAAACTGGAAGAAGCGGGTTATACTTTTCCCTATGATAAAGGCATTCATTCTTTAAACGCCGTCCAGAAGGAAATGCTGGATATGGAGGCTAATCTGGAGGCGGCGAGGCTTTTGGTCTGGCAGTCGGCAACCATGCTGGACAAGGCACTCCGGAATTCCCTGGAATCCTCAATGGGTAAAGCGAAGGCCGGCAGCGCCTGCAGCCGCATCTGCCAACGATGTGTGGCGCTTCTCGGACCACTGGGCTATTCAAGGGAAACTCTGGCTGAGAAGTGGATGCGCGACGTCAAGATCAATGATATCTTCGAAGGCACCGGCCAGATCCAGATGCTCGTTGTCTGCCGTCAGGTCCTGGGATTTAATCGTACACAGCTGAAATAAATTTCTATCATGGCCCAATTACAAAGGGGGGTGTCGCCCCCCCCTTTTTTGTATTGCATCCATTTTTGACTATTCACAATGGGGATAATACCGTCAGGCATCTCCGGCAAAGGATTTCCAATTGCGGGAGGCGTTCGGAACGTATTGCCGCATCAAGAAGATTCCTGAAGCCGTTGGGAATATGCCTCAGGAAGTCGGTCTTGTTTAATTTGAGACCCAAATAGCCATAAGCCCCCAGGGCCTGCATCAGCCGCTGTGCAGACGCCAGCCGAAATGACTCCTGAAAATCCGGCCAACCCCGATCCCCTGCAGCAAGGCTATAGTAGTAACGAAGCATCTCCAAACGCTCTTTCTCGTCAAAAACGACGTAGGGGTCATACAGGAGAGACCCCAGGTCATAAAAGAGGCTTCCGGTGCGCATACCCTGAAAATCGATAAGCACCGGTTTGTTATCATGAATCATCACGTTCTTGGATTGAAAATCGCGATGGACAAGGCATTTCCCCTGTTTTTCCAGATTATCCGCCAATCCGGCCAGTTCGATCTCAAGTTTTTCCATCGTCGCAGCATCAAGGTTAATTCGGCAATAGTTGTTTATAAAATTTTCCAAAAAATAGTTTCGCTCCCAGCCGTAGAGTTCAGGACCAAATCCTTCCATTAACGACACCTGATCGGCAGGAAAATCATCGAGAGGAAAGGAATGGAGTTTTTGTAAAATTTCCAGAGTTTTAAAATAATAATCGCGCCGAACGTCCCATCCTTCATCGCGAAAAGACCAGAGGTCCGCCTCACCCAAGTCTTCCATTAAAATATAACCCTTGTCGAAATGATGATAGATAATTTTTGGCGCGGGTATGTCGATCTTTCTTAAAAATTCGGCAATGGGTACATAGTAATCATTTTCTTTAATATTTTTATCGTAGACTGTAAATATTGCGCTACAATTTACGTTCTGATCGTGTGCTGTACCGGGGCCTGTATATGATAAAGGTCCTTCTCTTTCGTGAAGTCTCGAGCCCATCGGATCGCGATGATAAAAGACGCGGAAATAGGTTCTCGTGGAGCCGCTCGGTGTTATCGGTTCAATGTGCAGATCCGTGTCAACCGGCAGCTCCAATGCTTGTCGGGCAAAGACTTGCCAATCATCCAATTCATTTTTCACCTTCATAAAAGGTTCCACCCTTCAACCATAAACCATATACCTTGAACCTTATTTTACAAATTGGGTCCTCTGCTTATGTCCTTTAATCGATTATAGACTTCGACGTCATTTACGGCCTCCCACATCCCCTCGTCAATGATCACGCCGCGCAGGGCGGCCGGATCTTCATTCAACATACGAATGAAAACATCAACCACCGATTCAATGCGGCCTGCTCTCATCCGTTTGAGAAAACGCCTTCCAACGACATAAATACTTGCAAACTGGCAGCAACGCACCCCCTCTTGCCCGCGCAGATGTCGGATATCGCAGATTTTACCCTCAAGATCGACGTCAACGTTTTTGAGATAACCCTCGCTCCTCAGGGCCAGCGTTACTTCCCCGCCATATTTGAAATGACCCTCGATCAAGGGTCCAAGCGGCATATCGGTCACAATGTCCGCATTGTAGGCAATGATGTTCCGGTCGTCTCCGTCAAGCAAATCTTCGATATTTTTTAACCCCCCGGCACTGTCCAGAAGCACCGGTTCATATCGGAAAATGATCGGAACGCCCCGCCACAAATGATCGGGAAACACTTCCTCATAAACGTGGGGCAAGTGATGGGTGTTCACAATAAATCTTTTGATTCCGACCGCCAGTAAATGATCCATGACATAGGTAATGATAGGACGCCCATTGATCGGCAAAAGCGGTTTGGGGCACGTATCGGTAAAAGGACGGAAACGTGTTCCTATGCCCGCGCCAAGAAGGAAAGCCGTCTTAATTATGTCATCAATTTTTCCGTTGGCCATGTTCATCCTCTCAAACTGCTGGAAGAACTGTTTTCGCAACAGGTAACAAGTAAAGAATCAAAAAGAAATGTATTTTTCTTATCACGCCCTTAATGTCATTCCCTATACCTTATTTTTACCTTAATCTCCATGACGCCTTTCAGTATCATAAAAAATGAAAAAATATCGGACGGACATTGATAGACAGGTGATTTTATAATGATTAATCATCATGAAAAGCAAGAAAAGGGAGAACCAAAGAAGGAAAGCGGGCACTTCCTCCTCCTAAAGAAGGAAGTGCCCTTTCTTTTAGAACTTACGAGGTGGTTTGGAAATTAGTGTTATAACCGCGCCGACAAGACAGGCGATTCCGGCAATCATGAAAGGCGTCACCCATACACCTGGATCGCCGCTGCCCTTTGCCGCATCCTTGAAATAACCTGCGATTTGTGGACCGACAACCCCGGCAATCCCATAGGATAAAAAGATGTAGCCGTAATTCAGCCCCACGTTTGTATTGCCAAAATAGTCTGCGGTAATTGCTGGAAAGAGAGCAAAGTTACCGCCGAAGTTAAATCCGATAATGCAGGCCCCAACGATCAGCGTTATCACTGTTCCTCCCATTTTATAAAAGACGAGCATAATGATGCCTTGGAGCAGGCACATGAGAAAGATGGACATCTTGCGGCCGATCTTATCGGAAACGGTTCCCCAAATGATCCGTCCGAGACCGTTGAAAATGGCATACAGGGCCATGGCTGTCCCCGCAGCGGCGGCGGCGGCGGTCGCCGTCATTCCCGCAGCCTTAAGGGCGTCGATTCCGAATAATACGATACATGAGATGACCATCAGGCCGGCAATGGCCGAAAAGAAAAAGGTAAACCACGTCATATAAAACTGGGGGGTCTTCATCATTTCACCGGATTGGAAATCGGTCATTCCCATGGCTGAACCGCCCGGATTTGAAGAAGAAGCAGGAGCCGGCGGCGTCCACCCCTCCGGAACATACCCCGCCGGAGGATCGATCATAACAATGCTTCCTACGAGAACCGCAATGAGAAAGATCATTCCATACAGTAAGAATACGCTCTGAACCCCTCCTAATCCGAAGAAGTTCAGATTATCGAGTAATCCGAACCATGATCCGGCCGATTTGACCCAAATCGTGGCACCGAAACCAAATCCGGCAACAGCCAGTCCCGTGATCATCCCCTTCTTGTCGGGAAACCACTTAACGCCCACGGCAATGGGAACG
>JAFGLN010000053.1 GCA_016928025.1 Deltaproteobacteria bacterium | reverse complement strand
GGCGGAAATAGATTATGTTCAGGCTCGTATTTCCGGAGACCTGGCCGTGCCGTCGGAGGCGAAACCGGTTCCGGAGTTAGGAGATTATGATTATATTTTTGAAGAGTGGATGAAAATTCTCAATGCCAAACTCGACACCATCGTGCAGTTGATGTCGCTGCAGCGGGAGGGATATTTTGGCCTTTCCTATAAAGCGCTGAATATCAGCGGCAGCGGCTTGAGTTTTTCCGTATCCGATCCCCTGGCCTTAGGTGATATCCTGGAGATCAAAATCATGTTGCCTCTGCTGCACAAGCCCCTTGCATTGTGTATTTACGGGGAGGTGGTTAAAATTGAAAAAAAAGACGGCAATTATCAAATTGCCGTCCGTTACATCCATATGGACGATATCGTGCGGGATGAGATCGTTCATTTTGTGTTCGAGCGGGAACGGGAAATTATCAGGGAAAAGAGGGGGTAATCCGCCATGTTTGTGGCCATCGGCATTGTTGTTGTGATCAGCGCGATCATCGGCGGTTACCTGATGGAGCATGGGAACCTCTCCGTCCTTTTCCAGCCGGCGGAGCTCGTGATCATCGGCGGGGCGGCGATCGGGGGATTTTTGATCGGCACGCCCTGGAAGATCATCAAAGCGACATTGTCGGCTGTTTTAGGCGTTTTCAACAGTACAACGTACTCCAAGGAGGATTACATCGAGGTCCTGATGCTCTTAAACGGCGTTTTTTACAAGATCAGGCAACAGGGGCTTGTTTCCATTGAATCCGATGTAGACGATCCGGAAGAGAGTGCCCTTTTTAATAAATATCCGGGCATTCTTAAAAACTCTCATGCCATCAACCTGATAACGGATACGTTGCGTACCGTGATGACAACAACCATTGCGTCGCACGAACTGGAGGCCCTCATTGATACGGAGTTGGAAACCTATCATGAAGAAATCCTGATGCCCGCCAAATCGGTTAATTTTACGGCGGATGCCTTGCCCGGTTTAGGTATTGTTGCCGCTGTTCTGGGGGTTGTCATTACCATGGGCAAAATTAAAGAACCACCCGAGGTTTTGGGCCATAGCGTGGGCGCCGCTCTGGTCGGCACGTTCCTCGGCGTTTTGCTCTGTTACGGATTTGTGGGACCGTTGGGGAGGAACCTTGAGCTGAACGCCGGCGAAAAGTTGCAGTATCTCAACGTTCTTAAAGTGGCTCTGGTTTCTTTTCTGGGAGGATCCGCGCCGAAGGTGGCGGTCGAGTTCGGCAGACGGGTCATTCCGGCCAATGTGAAGCCTACCTTTGATGAGATTGAAGACGCCATACGCCAGAAAAAGTAATTATGGAAGAGCGATCACGGGTCATCATTAAAAAAGTGAAAAAAAAAGGCCATGAAGGGCATCATGGCGGTTCCTGGAAAGTTGCCTATGCGGATTTTGTTACGGCCCTGATGGCTTTTTTCCTTCTCCTGTGGCTCTTGTCGATGATTTCTCCGGAGAAAAGGATTGCCCTTTCCGAATATTTTTCCAGCTTCAGCTTATTGCAGGATCAGCCGCAACAATCGGGTACGTCTGTTCTCGATAGATCTTCCGGTGTCCTGGAAATGGGAAAGACCGTCAAAAAAGAATCCTACCGAATCTCTTCCGATGATCCGGCCTCGCCGGGCAGTATCGTAAGAAAAATGCGTGCCGCCATTAATGAGAAACTACAGGCCATGCAGAATCAAGTATTTGTGGATACGACCAAAGAGGGGGTGAGGGTGCAGATCGTCGATAATGAAGGCAGTGAAATATTTGAGTTGGGAAGCGATCAGCCAACGACAAAAGCCATTGAGATCATTAAAGTTGTATCCGATACCATTCGGGATAAACCGAACCGTATTGTCATCGAAGGGCATACGGATTCCGCACCTTTTAAAACCGCGCAAATAACGAACTGGGAACTGTCTACGTCACGGGCGTCTGCGGCCAGAAGGGAGCTGGAAAAAAATGGGATTGATCCGGACCGCATAGCCAAAGTCGTCGGTTATGCGGACAAAGACTTATTTATCAAAGAAAATCCCCGAGACTTGCGAAACAGACGTATCAGTTTTATTCTTTTGAAGCCGGAAGAGGGTGAATAGTCCATCGTGAAGAGTTGGTTTCCATCTTTGTTTGGTTTGCGGCGGATTGTCCCGCTGTGCCATGTCATGGGGTTTTTCTTATACGGTATTGATCGGCCGGTTCGATCCTGAGTATCAAAAAAATTGTGAAGGCGGTGAAGGCAAAAAACAACAGCCAAACGGGGCCGTACATTCCCAGTCGATCGAAGACCCAACCGGCCAGGGTCGGGCCGATGATGCCGCCGCAGGCCCCCGCCCCCATCACGAGTCCCAGCAGTTTGCCGAATTGCTCCCGGGAAAAATACTGGCTCAACATGGCCCCCCTGACGACGACCGTTGAACCGAAACCCAGTGAAAACAAGATTAAAAACAGGTAGATTGTCCAATTCCACCCCATAAAGTAGAACGTCAATAATCCGGCACTCAGGAAAAACAAACCCACGGCCATGGCGTATCTTTTATCTAAAATATCGGCCAGCCAGCCGACGCCGAATCGTCCCACAATGCTCAAGACGGGGATGGCCGATGCAATGAAGCCGGCCGTTGTGCGCGGGATGCCGGCAGCGCTGAGGGATGGCATAATGTGGGTCAGGACGGCCGTGGCCGCCATCATTCGGAGCATCTCGCTGAATGCGAGATAGCGGAATGCCTTTGATCTGAACGCCTCCCTGAGGGTCAGGGTGTTTTTATATTCTTCCACCTCGATGGATGATTCCCGGTCGCTCGTGGGTCTGCCGTCCGGCACATCGCCCAGATCCTCGGGTTGGTTGCGGATGAACATGGATAGTGGAATGCCGATAACAAACATACCCATGCCGAGGATGACAAGGGCCGTCCGCCAGGTAAAGAAATCGATGAGCCATACGATGAAAGGGATCATCAAACCGCTCAAGCCGACGCCGGAGGTCATGATGCCGAGCGCTTTACCGACATTCCTGTTGAACCAGGTTGCCACGACGTTCATCAGGACGACGGCGGTACAGCCGCCGCTTCCAAAGGCCACAAGCAGAAATGATGCGTAGAACATCGGAAGCGACTTGGTAAGACTCAGGAGCAAAAGACCGAGGCCGATGGTGATCATGCCCCAGAATATCAGTTTCCTCGATCCGATCCGGCCGACCAGAAACCCCACAAGCGGAGCCAGGAAGCCCATTTCCAGTCCCCGGAGGCTGATGGCCAGAGAGACCTGTGTATAGCTCCAGCCGAATTCCTTGACGATCGGTTCAAAAAAGGCGGTAAACCCAAAGAAAATGGAGCCGGCCACATAAATGTTAATCAGAAAGGCGGCGAGGACAATCCACCAGCCGTAAAAAATCTTTTTCATGTCAAAGAGTTCATATACCTATACGCCATAGAGTCAAGAAATTATTTTCATGTCTATTGACAGGCCCGGGCCTTTTCTCTATAGTCTGGCGAAACGTAATTATTGAATATTGAATAGTGAATAGTGATGAGCTGTAAGCCTTTAACGGAGAACTTTAAATGAAAAGGAGCATGTTAAAATGGACGTCATAGAAGCGGTAAACAAGAGGAGATCAATCCGGGCCTTTAAGTCTGATCCGGTGCCCGAAGCAATATTGAAAAGGATCGTTGAGGCGGCCCTTCATGCGCCTTCGGCATCCAACAGCCAACCCTGGGAACTGGCCGTTGTCAGTGGAGCGAAGATGGCCGAAATTAAAAAGGCCGTCGCAGAAAACTCCGGCCGGCCCAGTGTTGATATGCCGGGGGCGATCCAGTATCCGGAGCCCTATGCGTCGCGTCGTGCCGCTGTTATGGCCGGTGCCTTGGAGAAATTGGGAATTCCCCGGGAAGATAAAGAGGCCCGGGCGAAGTGGGGGATGCAGGGCGCTAATGTCTGGGGTGCGCCAAGCTGTATCTATATTATGATCGACCGCGCTTTTTTGTATGTGAATAATGAAATCAATATCTGGCCCGCCTTCGATTGCGGGGCCATCACGCAAACGATTCTGCTTCTAGCCACGGAACAAGGTCTGGGAACGATTCCCGCCGTTCAGCCGGTATTATACCCCGATATCATCCGGGAAAAACTGAACCTCCCCGCAAGCAAGTTGTTCGTCGTGGCGATTCCCATCGGCTATCCGGACCGGGATCATCCGGTTAACGAACTGCGGACAACCCGGGAGCCTTTGGATAAGATGGTTACATTTTATTAATCCCATATCAGGACAACATCTGAGTCATGTTGCCCTTTCATGTGATACCTGTTGAATTCAAATGAGTCGTCAAGTCAGAGTTGTCAAAAAAATGGGTAGAGGCGAACGCAATAAAATATCCATCCTTGCGCTTATTATCTTTGTCATTTTTTTGGCTGCCTGTGCGGAGCGAAGTGTTGTGAAACCTTCCGGCGGGGCGAAAGTTTATGAGAAACAAGCACCTCAACGAGACGTTGTCCCCCAAGAAATTTCTCCAAAAGAGGTGACGAAGAAAGAAGTGCCCCGAATGGGCTATACCATTCAGGTCGGGGCTTTTTCCGATGTGCGGAACGCTGCGCGGTTGACGGAAACCTTGTGCCGGATTGGGTTGGATGCCACCTACCTTGCATACCGTACGGGGCTTTATAAGGTGCGGTTCGGCAATTTTCCGACAAAGGAAACGGCTCGAGAGCAGGCGGAGGAACTCAAAGCAAAGGGCGTCATCGAGGAATTTTATATCGTCAAGCCTGAAGAGTATGCCGTATCCAAACTGCCGATTTACGGTGCGGCATATCTGCGGGAGTCGATTATCAAGACGGCTCAAAGTTTTATTGGTGTTCCTTATCTCTGGGGTGGTTCGTCTGTTGATCAAGGCTTTGATTGCAGCGGTCTGACCATGACGGTCTATCGGATCAACGGCCTGGATATCCCCCGTACCTCGGCGGAACAGTATGAAGGCGGCGATCCCGTCGATCTTGATGACTTACAAAAGGGGGATCTGATTTTTTTTGCCAATGGCGGCGGCGGAGTTGATCATGTCGGCATATACATGGGGGGCGACCGTTTCATCCATGCGCCGAGCCGGGGGAAAAAGGTGCGTACAGACTCTCTGTCCCGCGGGTATTTCCGAACGAATTACCGGGGGGGACGGTCTTATCTCTAAATTTTATTTTTAAAATGTTTTTTACTTGTCACTATTTGCTACTTACGATTCACTGTTCACGGGTTTTTTAATCTCTATGGGTTTAATTCCCCGTGGCTTGCCGCGAACTGTCATTCCGGCGAAAGCCGGAATCCAGGGATCCTAACTGGATGCCGGATCAGGTACGGCATGACATCTGATACCCCGCTGCTTGCGGCGGGGTAGTTCAATAACGATTTCAACAGGAAGGACATTGGAATGGACATAAAGAATTTACTGGTAACGGGCGGTTGCGGTTTTATCGGCAGTAATTTTATTGCCTATCTATTAGCGGGAGGGCATTTTAACGGAAAAATAATTAACTGCGATAAACTGACTTATGCCGGAAATCCGGCTAATCTGGACGCAATCAATAACAAATTTCCTGACCGTTATGTCTTTCAGAAGGTTGATATCTGTGACGGCGATTTGATTAGAGAGCTGTTTGACCGTTACGAGATCGACGCAGTTTGTCATTTCGCTGCGGAATCTCATGTCGATCGGTCGATCAAAAGGCCGGAAAGTTTCATCCAGACTAATATCATGGGAACATTTAATCTCCTGGAAGCGGCAAGGGCCCATGCCGATCGTTTTCAGTTATTTCACCATGTCAGCACCGACGAGGTCTACGGCAGTCTCGGCGCAACGGGTTATTTTACCGAAGAAACCCCTTATCGTCCGAACAGCCCGTATTCGGCTTCAAAAGCCGCTTCCGATCACCTGGTTCGAGCGTATCATGAAACCTATGGACTGCCGACGACCATCTCCAACTGCTCTAATAACTATGGTCCCTTTCAGTTTCCGGAAAAATTGATTCCGTTGATCATTCTCAATGCTATGGAAGGCAAAGCCCTGCCCGTCTACGGAGACGGCCGGAATGTCCGGGACTGGCTGTACGTTGAGGATCACTGCGAGGCCATCTGGTCGATCATGCAAAAAGGCAAACGGAGCGAGACCTATAATATCGGCGGAAATTCCGAGATGGAAAACATCCGGATTGTCGAAATGATCTGTGACATTGTCGATGAAATTCATCCTGCCGCTGACGGCGCAGCGTGCCGTAAACTGATTACCTACGTTAAGGATCGGCCCGGTCATGACCGCAGATATGCCATTGATTTTTCCAAGCTCCAAAAAGATTTGGGGTGGAAACCGAAAGAGACGTTTGGGACGGGATTAAGGAAAACGGTTGAGTGGTATCTCGAAAACGGAAACTGGGTGGAACAGATCAGATCGGGAGACTATCAGAAGTGGATTGAAGAGCACTACGGCTCATAAACAGAAAATAGTGACGGGTAACAGGTGACAGGTAATGGGCATGTAAGTTGAGTGAAAGCTTTTTCTTGTTACCTTTCACTCGTTACTTGTTACAGGCCTTTTACTTAAACGGGATCAAACTCCGGGCGCCGAAGGTTTCTTCAAGCCCTACCTTCCATGCTTTGTTTTCCCGGTATAATTGTAAAACAGCCGGATTGGGAGATTTCTTGTAGAGTATATTAATCTCGGCTGTGTCCTTTTCCAGCTTATTAATCGTCCATTTGCTTTCCCTTAAAGCAATTTCCGGATCAAACTCATGCAAATAACTGTTCCAGTAAGCTTTTGCGATTTCTCCCCCCTCGATAAAATCAGCCAGAATCTTATCCTTTACCGTCTCCAATCCTTTTTTTGTTGACGCTTTATAAACGGAATCAACGATTTTTTGACGCGTTTTATGGGTCAGGGTCTGCCAGATAAGGCAGTAGTTTTTATCTTGCATAGCTTGAAAGAGGGTCTCCGCCGATTTGAGGACGCGGGACGTTTCTTCATCCAATGGTATTGTGAAAGCAGAAGGGCAGAAAAGGAGAAAAAATAGAAGCATCATGACCAGGCCGTAGCGCCGCCATGAAGAAATAGAATTCATTATTGCGATAAAAATTTTTACCTCTGACGACGGATTTTCGGCCGTACAATCAGATTCAAAAATTTCTGGGATATTTATTTTCATGCAAATGAAGGGCATTCCTTTCCATGCCATAATCTTTATTTAAGTCCGGCAAATGCTATAAAGGCCGGTTTATGACTTAAGCCGGCCTTTATCTATCAATCAAGAAGGGGTGCTATTTATACTTTTTTGTTACAATTATGGTGCAGTGTGGTGATGGGTCGTCGTGACCTCTCCACTTACGGATATTATCGTTGCTCCGATCGCCACGGCTGTGATGACCGTACCGACGGCAATCGTTCCGGCGGTCATACCCGCGGCGGCACCCGCCCCGGCCACGGCGCCTGCCTCAGTCGCTGCGGCCGCTGCGCCTGCTGCGGTTGCGGCCCCTGTAACGGTGATGCCGGTTGCCGTGATAACCGCTGTTTGTCCCGCGACAAGGGTTGTTGTGGAAATGACCGTACCGGCGGCGGATAGGGCGTTGATGGTTAAAGAGCCCTCTACACAGGTTATCGTGGTCGTCGGTACGCCGGAGATGGTTTCAGCAGCAACCGTGAAAACCGTCCCCCTGACGCCCGCGACAGCCGTTGGGGAATGGACCTGGAACGTATTGCCTCCGCCGATAAACTTTTTAACGCTTGCCGTTAATTTTCCTATGGCTAATGAAAAGATGCTTTTTCGGGTTTTCCCGGTGAGAGAATAATCTTTGATGACCAGTTTCGAATTGGCCTCGAGCTTTATGATGCTTTCATCGGAAAATACCATGGTTGCCGATGATTTATCGCCCGTAACAACCAAATCATTGACTTCCACAGGCGATTGAACAACGGCGCGGTAGGTCTTGCCGCTTCTTGTCTGAGTGACATCGCCGACAACTTCTGAGAATTGTCCTATTGCGGCGGCAAAGGTTGAGTAAGGAATTACCAATTGAAGGACCAACAAAAGCGCAAAAAAACTCTTCACAGATTTTAACATCACAGCACCTCTCTAAAACTTTATAATTAATGAAGATACATTATTAACTTACGATTTTATGTTAATGAAAAAAAAACGACTGATTGACGAAGTGTTTGATAAATATATGTCTTCCTTTATGGCTTAACAAACGCATTTTGTCAATACTTATTTCTATAAAAAATTGATCTATTTTTGCTTTGAATAGCTTATGATTTAGAATAATTTTATCACAACGCCCGCCGTAACGGCTGTGTTCATCAATATTTGTGTGATATCACGAATTTCCCTCAGCCAGGCGACGTGTTCGAGCTTTTCCGGAACGACAATAACATCGCCCGGTTCGATTTCTTTGGTTTCTTCACCGAAGGCCGATATTTCCCACCTTGAGCGGTTGTCACTCCAGGAAAGCAAGTTTCGTTCCAGTTTCCTGGCACTGCCGTCCACTTTCAATACAAAAGTATGCGCCGGGTCGGAGTGGCGGGTATAGCCGCCGGCCATTTCAATGTAGTCTTTGTACGTAAGTTCGTCGAGATAAATATAGCTGGCCTGCGCCATCACCGAACCCATAACATTGACGACATTGTTCTTTGGCGGGATGTGAAGGCTGTCGCTGTCTTCCAACTCGATGTCATATTCGCTGTCCTTGAGCAAACGCAGATTGGCCAGACGGATGGTCATCCGGCCGGTTGCTTCCAATTGTCTGAATGTTTCGATGAATTTTCTTTTTTGCACAATTTCCATTTCCCGGGCTTTAATTTCTTCAATGGACAAAGATGTGGCAATTTCCGAGCCCTGGGACAGCAAATCCCGCTCCATCCTTTTGGCCATGTCCTCCAAGCCTTCCTGCTGCAATTTTTTGACGCTCTGCCGGGCAAAGACGGCGCCCCGCAGGTAGGCATCGGGTGTATAGCCTCCGGCCCGTTCCAGCAGAGACGATAGTTTTTCCCCTTTGTGTACTGTATAGCGCCCCGGGAATCGTACCTCTCCGGAAACACTAACCATCAGTTGGACGCCCCATTTGGGGATTTTTCTGACAAAGAGCCGGTCATAAGGTCGAAGGCGGAGATTATGATCGGGATCGCCTTCCAGGGCTTTTCGCAGATTGATGATCTGTCTTTCCGTTTTGGTTATTTTTCTGTCTTCCGTCACCAGGGATGAAAGTTCCGCCTCTTCTATATAGGCGGATTCCGTAATACTGCCGGCGGCAAATACGAGGTCTCTGACCGTCATATTTTCGGCAAATCGATAAGTCCCCGGTTTTGCCACATCACCGTCTACGGCAACGGTATATTTATATACTTTTTCCCAGACGGAATGGATGACCAGCAGGTCCAAATCCTTTAACGGTCTATTATGAAGCGGATCACCGGCCAAGGCCTTGCCCAGATCTATTCGCAGCAGGGTGACCTCCTTGGTTTTCCAGTCCGTCCGGTAAAGTTCCGCGTCATCCAACAGCGTATCGCGGGTTTGTCCTCCGGCCTTAAATAGCAGATCGCTGACCCGCATTTCTTCTGTCCGTGTAAAGGTCCCGGGATTTTTAACTTCTCCCGTAATCATGACCGTTTCTTTCCATTTTTCTTCCCAGATAGAGTGGATGATAATTCTATCATCGTCCATCAGTGTTAGATTTTCATCCGGGTCATCCGCCATGGCTTTGGCGACATCGAAATATAAAGTATAGTATTGCTTCTTCTCATCCACCCGGATAATTTCCCCTTTCTGCAGGTAGTCTTCCTTGGTCAGATTCCCGGCGGCAAGAATAGCATCCTTCACACGATAATTAAGGAGGAGGGGGTATCGTCCGCCGTTACGGACTTCACCGCTGACCGTAAAATAAACTTTGTCCTGGAAAAACCATTTATTGAAAAGGTAAATATTGTCCTGAGGCATTAATTCCGGATTTGTCTTGCTGTTACCTTCCAGGAAAAGATCTTCCAGTCTGAAGGGAATCAGTTTCTGTTCCATGGAGGGTGGGACCAGCCGTTTGATCAGGGCATATTCAAAGTAGGTTTCCGGCAGCAGATCGTCCGGTGATTTAACGATGTCCATCAGGCGCATTCCCGGCTTGTATTCGTATTTCCCGGGACGTTTCACGTTGCCGTGGAGATAGATGGCATTGACGTCTATGTCGACGATGGAAAAAACCTTGACGAGGTCCGCTTCCTGGAGCAGGACGTTTTGTGTCTTTTCCAGATTCTTGTCGTCGATGTCGAATACGATGCGTTTTTCATTCTTAATAATGCGCTCGACCTGGATCTGCTGGGTATAGGCCGTGGGGATAATGCCGCCCGCCAGGTCGAAAAGATGCTGGAGGTCGAATTGATCTTTCAATTCATAAATGGCCGGACGCTTGATGTTCCCGGCGATGGCAACCTGCGGCCCCGTCACGGGAACGAAGACGATATCTCCGGCCTGGAGAATCAGGTCCTTTGACTTGTCGCCTTTCAGAAGAAGGTTATAAAGATCGAAGGTGGCAATGATTTTGTTTTGCCGCTTCAATTGGATGTTCCGCATCGATCCGATTCCCGTCGGACCGCCCGCGATCATAAGCGCGTCCGTCATCGTCGCGAAAGAGCCGATGGTATAAGATCCGGGCCGCCGGACATCGCCGAGCACAAAGACCGGGATGGTTTTTAAGGACCCCATGGAAACATCGACATTGGTTCCGACAATCTGTTCCGATTGCTGGATGACATGCTTCGTCATATCCTCAAAGGTCATGCCGGCAACATACAGAGGCCCGATCTGGGGTACGGTGATTTTCCCGTCCCGGTCCACCGTTAGATCATACTGCGCGTTTACACGCCCCCAGAGCATAATCTTGACTTCATCTCCCGGGCCGATAATATATTTTAGAGGAACAGGAATGTCTTTCCGTTCCGTGATAACGCTGACGGCCGCCTGCTTGAAAAAATCGTAGCCAAAGCGCTTCAGGTCCAGGGAAACATCCTGGTATTTATTCAAGGTTCGTGCTTGCTCAAACAGAGATTTTCCCTCCGTTTCCGCTTCTGCCTCTAAAACCTGCTTTTCCTGAGCCGGAGGGGCTTCCTCTTTTCCTGCTGTTTCCTGTCCTTTCTGTTCCAGCATCGCTTTGCCTTTGGCGATGTCTTCCGGGGTCAGACCTTTAAATTCCGGCCGGGCCTTCATGGCTTCAATTGCTTCGGGTGTAAGCTTGCCTCCTGACTTCATCGCTTCGGACTGAACGGCCTGCTTCTGGGACGGTGTCAGTTGGTTTAAAATCTGTAACTGCTGAGGCGTGATTTGCTGTCCCCCGGTCGGCGTAACTTGTTGGCCGGCAGCCGGAGTCGAGGACGCTCCACCTGGTGATGCGATAGGCACGGCGGGCGCCGCCGGCGTTGGGCTCCCTTCCTGGGCCAAGGCCTGGTTGGTGAAAAAGATGGCTATTAAGAACACCAAAAACGTCTGAGCAATTTTTTTCATAATTTCCTCGTTAATAAATTATCTAAACGGTCTTTTCTTCTTCCTGCTTCTTTTTGGCTTTTTCCAGAAACTCCAGAAAGAAGGCCGCCAAAATGCCGATAAATAAAGCCGTCATAAACGCCAGGATGACCATGATCGACCGTCTGGGCTTTATTTTTAAATCCGGTGTCATGGGCGGGTCGATGACCTTGAAGGCAAAATTTTCTTTCACCTCCGACATCATGGAGGTTTCGATCTGCTGGGCGATGAGATTGTAAATTTTCTGTTTGATGAGCGGGTCGGAGGTCTCGTTCAATTGGCTTTCCAGATACTTCCGGTTTGTCAGAGCCACGCGTTTG
Source organism: Deltaproteobacteria bacterium (assembly GCA_016928025.1). Classification (GTDB taxonomy): domain Bacteria; phylum Desulfobacterota; class Syntrophia; order Syntrophales; family JAFGHS01; genus JAFGHS01. The sequence continues at coordinate 26,882 of JAFGLN010000053.1, read as the reverse complement.
GCCTCGAAACTCATGTGGTCCGTCAGGGTTTGGAGAAAATATTCGACGATCTTCTTGGCCTGCTCCGGATCGTATAAATCCACAGATAGTGTGATGCTGTTTTCCTTGATGTCGTGGTTAACATTTACAATTGTCTTCAATGCGCGCAGGCCGTCCCAGATGCCGGGGATGCCGTCGTCTTCTTTTTTGGGTGCCCCTGGATCGGCAGGCCTGACCAACGCGACTAATTTCCCAATCAGCTTGAAGGGATTGATTGAAAAAGAAGGGCCTTCCTCTTCAATCTTCCATTTTTTTGTTTCCCAATTATATTGATCGTAGAATAGCACCGGCAGCAAATGATATTTTGTAATGATCTTTTCTCTCAAGATGTTCGATTTCAGCAGATTGACGATTTCCGAAGCCGACGCGGCGCCGGGTGTGGAGATGCCCATGGCGGCCAACCCGCCGAACTGCTCCGCCAGCATCGACATGGTTCCACCGCGACCCGCGTCCCTGGGTGTGATAGGAATAATCATCGTTTTGGATTGGTAGATATTGGTCATAAACAAAGACAGGAACGCCGTCAGGAAAACAGCGGCTACAACCATGATGATGATCATTTTTTTCCGTTTAACGATAACCTGCCATAACTCCAGCAGATCGATCTCATCTTCTTCGGGGTAATACTTCTTGTTTTCCATTCATTCTCCGTGGGTTGTGTGTTTTTTCATTATCTTATTGAATCATGCGTTTGTCTTTGTCAATATAAACCTTGGTATTTCTGCCGATAAAATCAAACAGGTCATTGAAATGAACGATGTCCTGAGCGACATCCCGCGTCCAGGGCGACAGCCCCAGGCCGTAAGCCGAACGGCTGTCTTTTCCGGTAAACAATCGAAACGGAATGGAAACGGATATGCCTTTATCGTGATATCCCCGGTTAAAGGAATCATTGAACATGGAGGTACCGGTGATACTGTACCAGGCCGATATGACGACGCCGTTAAAATCTCTCGATACGGTGATGGACGTTCCCCGATCGCCGGCCAGAAATTGACCGTTTTTCAAATCGATATTGATGTCCGCCTCCGGTATCGTTAAACGCAGCTTTAAGAAGGCTGTTTTATAATAATTTTTCCAATCATTCTTTTTGAGCTTAAACATGTGACCGGGATCCCTTTTTTTAACGATGCTGCCGGCCAAACCCGCCATGATTCTTCCACCAAAGAGCGGCATGGCCACTTCCCCGTCAGCCCCCATATACTGCTCTTCAAGATACCCCGCCGCGATACGTCCGTGGAGGTTATACTTAAATTTCTCGATATGGTCGAACAGCAGCATGTGCATGAGGACATCCTGCTCTTGATAGGCAACGGTATCCGTTCTGACGGGCTGGGATGACGGTTTATTGGCTGAGGAGACCGTATTGAGCGGATAGCCCACAAGACCCGCGGCAAAGGTGGATCCCCTCGCGGGAGTGAATAATGCCTGCCCCAGGATGCCGAAACGATATTTGAAGAAGCCCGAAGGATCGTTTAAAAACATTTTAAAGTCGGGCTTCAGATTATAATCGAAATAAGTCCGATGACTTTTGAAGGAGTCCGGTGTTTTCCATACATCTGTTCGAAAACGAGAGAGATAAAGAAACTCCGAGACAGACAAGTGCTCTGAATCAAAAGCGATCAGATCTTCCGTGGATGTTTCGAATTCCAAAACCGGGATGTCATTTTCCGTTAAGGTGAAATAGACTTTTTGGACGTCTACCGGGATCATCGGAGCCAGTGCCCGTAAAGCGACACCGATGGCTTTTGGATTGTAATAAAATTTGTCGTTTTCCGCGTCGACCCTGACGGCGTCGCCGTCCCATTTTACACCGATATTACTGAAACCGGATTGATAGAGGGCCTCCACAATCCTTTCTTTCAGAGGACTTAAGTAGGTGATGGGTTTTTCCTTGTAAGGATGATCGTAAATGGGAATCAAGGGATTGCCCAGTTCGAAATTCGTCGATACATTCAGGCCGATCCGGTCACCCCGCTGATAACTCACGTCCGCTTCCAGCCAGTCCAAAGGCTTCCAGCGGATGCCGAAATTGAACGGGGATGAGACGGCTTCAGTGAAATATTTGTCCCGGGCCGGATCGTTGGTCTGTTTTTCATAGTCGACGGGACTGTATTCCACCATGAAAGTCAAATCATCCGTCGGCGCGAACTGGATGCCGCCGAAGAATTGACCGTCCGCGCGCCATGAAGAATGATTGGTGAACATTTCCGCCTTAAACGAATCGCCGGTTGGTGAAAGGGGCTTCTTCCCGAAACGGCCGTTGCCGAAGCCGACGGTCAAATCGAAGGGATAGAATTGTTTGCTCAAAACCACATACTGGGATGAATAGAGGCGGGTGCCGTGGGGGTCCATAAGACCGACGGCAATAGCCGGCAACCACTTTCCTTCCGGCAGGACGCGGTATTTGATGTCGACGGCTTTATCTTTGTAATTGCCGTAACCGGGCATACTGGTCACTTCCAGATCGAGCACTTCCGTCACCCGTCCGTCGATTTCCAGCCCGTCGAAGGGGCTGATGGCGCCGTAGTAGTAGCGATAAGGGTCGATCTGGCCGGCCCCGAACCGGTATCGTCCCTCCGACATAATCCGGGCCGTCGGTGTTTCCATCAATCCCGTCCCGCCCCAGTTGGCCGGACCTGTAAAAGGACGGTCCCCGGCGAAGGCCGGAACCATAGGGGACAAAAGAAAAAGGAATATTAAAGCGGAAATAAATCTTTTCACTATTTATTCACCGCCTGATACGCGTTTAAGAATCTGTCGACGAGGACCATTAAGTCGCTTTTTATAATGTGTAAATTACCAATGTTCGCGATGCCGGTGATGTTAATAAACCAGGTGGCGGCCAGTGTTGTAATTTCCGGATTGGCCTTTAGGCTGACGAGTTGTCGCAATTCCATTTTTATGTTGTATGCGTACCAGTATTTTTCTGTTTCATGGGTGTTGATATTAATATATAAAACAGGCCTTCCTGGGACGGTCAACCATGCATCGGCAGTCAGAATTTTGATGCCGTTTTGTGTTAATTTTTGCTCTAAATCAGACTGAATTTGTTTTATAGTCAAACCGTATTTATCGGCATAGGCCTGAATGTTTGGCTGCATATTTTCAACAGAGACCCTTACAGATTTAAGACCCGCCAGAGTTGCGCGAGTCATGTCCGAATCCTCAGCGAATCCGATCGATGCTGCGAAGAAAATCGATAGCGTCATAATACCCGTAAGTCGTATAATCTGCTTTATCCTCATCCTATCCACGCCTCCCTTTCACTTTGTTCCTTGCCCCTGTCTTCTATCCCTTGTCCCTCAGTTCTATCCCTTGAACCTATGTTTTATCCCTTGTACCTTGAACCTCCCTTTACCTCGCCCCCTGCCCAAACAGAACAATCCTGATCGTCTTGGCAAGAATAATCAGATCCAGCAGGGGCGATAAGTTTTTGATGTAATAAAGATCGTATTCCAGCTTGGCCAGGGCGTCCTTGACTGTGGCGCCGTGAGGGTAATTGACCTGGGCCCAGCCGGTAATACCCGGCCGGATGGAATGACGAAGCGAAAAGTGGGGGATTTGCGGCGCGAATTCAGTGACTTCTTTCTCCATCAACGCCCGAGGTCCGATGAAGCTGATCTCGCCTCTAACGACGTTCAACATCTGGGGGAGTTCATCCAGTCTGAACAGACGAATAACGCGGCCCACCCTGGTGATTCGCGGATCGTTCTTATCCCCGGCAAATTGTCTTTCATTTTCGAGGCCGTCCTTCATGGAGCGAAATTTAATCAGATTGAAGGGCTGTCCCTTCCAGCCGATGCGTCTTTGGACGTAAAAAACAGGTCCCGGTGAATCTATCTTGATTGCCAGGGCGATCAACAGTGCCGGCAAAGAAACAATGATCAAACCGGCCAGGGACAGAACAATATCCAGTATCCGCTTGATCTTTTGGTTGAAGACCGTTTTACGGACGCCGGAAATGGGAATATAGATAAACCAGAGATCGCTGATATGCTGGACCGGAATCTTGCCGAAAACCACTTCGCAGAATGTCGGCATTTCGTAAACAACGATGCCCTGCATTTTCACATCGATAAGCCTTTTGTATAAATCCTGGTTTAACCGGTGGGTAATGGCGATGATGACGATGTCGATGTCCTTCTTATAAATAGTCTCCATAAGCTGTTCCGTGTTTCCGATAACGCGTGCGCCGTTGATTTGGCTTCCCTGCTTGGCCGGATCGTCGTCCAAAAAACCAACGATTTGAAATTCTTCACGAAATCTCAGAATTTCCGACAGATCGTGGCCGGCCCAACCAGCGCCGACCACCAACACACGGAGCATCTTTTGTGTCTGACGGGTCCATTTGATGAAGGCGATGCGCCAGGTCATGCAAAAGACTAAAATCAGGATCGTGTTAATCAGAAAGATGACGGTAGCGTATGGCCGGACATTGAAGGCGTAAAATAAAAAGCCGATGACGAAATCAGCCATGATGAGAGCGACAAGGAACCGCACGGTATAACCAAGAGTATATAACCGCTCCTGAAGATTGTAAAAATCGAAGATGTAGAAACACAGCAAGTAGGTAATAATAGCCGATACATCGGGCCATCGAAGAAATGTCCTGATATCCGGCAGCACGCCGAAGCGAAACAATGGCGACAAATAAAAAGCAATGACAATCAGTGCGATGTCACCGATGAGCAGAATCAGCTGATTGCGTGGCAACGTTGTTTTTAACATAAACTACATCTTTTGATCGAGATTCTTGTGTTTTTCCTCGTGCATCAATTCCGGCACGATAATCTTGATAGCTTCCACCATATCTTCTTTGACCCAGTGATTGCTTCCTTTTATCCGAGCAAAGGCATCCATGGCTTCCTGGATTTTATCATATGCCTTCCAGGGGGGCTGGCTGATGACCCCCACATTGCGGTACCGGTCGAAATCGACCTTATCGTCGCCCGTATAAAATTCTTCAAACGGTTTTTCGCCCGTTGTATCACTGATGAAGAAATAGCACGGCCAGGTCTTGCCGCCGGGTTTCATGATGAGGGCTTTCTCTTTGGCCTCTTCCTCAGAGGAGCAAACATCAGGTGTAAAGCCTGCTGCCTCCAAAAACAGAACAGCGATTTCCGAAAAGGTCAACACATCCTTTGTTTCGTCCAGCTTCGGAAAGTAGATGTCGCGATTTGCGCCTAAGAAACAGGACAACAGACACAACTGCCCCGCCTCTTCATGGGAGATGAAGTAGCGCTTGACGTCCGTGGGCGCCGAAAAGGGCTGGCGTTTGGCCAGGCGCTGGATGAATCCGTGCAGCAGACTTCCGTCTGAAAAGGCCACGTTGGCGAACCGTGCCGTTGAGAACGGGATGCGGTCCGCGTAGGACAGCAGGATACGTTCCATGAATATCTTTGTTGCCCCCATTACGTTGGCCGGGTTGGCCGCCTTGTCGGAAGATACGGAAAAATGCTTCCTGATATTGGTGCCGGTCAGTTTGTCCAGGAGCTTTTTGACGTAGTAAACGTTTGTGTTGTACATCCGCATAAGGCTATAGGGGTCCTTTTCAGAGCGGACATGCTTCAGCGCGGAAAAATTGACGACATAATCATACTCTTTTTCAGCCTCCAGCAGCCGGTCGAATTCCTCAGAGCCCATGGCGATGGGAAACGTCTTAAAATCGATCGGCAAAACAATGGGCGACGACCGCAAGTCCCGGACTACCTCCACCAGGTTATTTTCGCTGATATCGACCAGATGGAGTGCCCCCGGGCCGTAAGGGGCCAGTTGCTGGACGAAGGCGCTCCCGATGGACCCCGCCGCCCCGATGACCATGATCCGAGCTCCGCCAATACAATCCACAGCCTCCTGGTGGTGATCCGCCAGATCGTCGGCAAACATGGATTCCGATCTTTTCAGAATGTTGTTGAGCAGTTCAGGTTTTATCATTTCATCAATCTCAAAATAATAATTGTTTTCTGTGCCGGACAAAAGAAGGCTTTTTTTAACCAAACAGGCGGTGTGAAGGAACGGCCCACAACTGCGGCGTTCCGATCTTTTTAAGCTCGTTGCCCGGATAAATCACCAGTCCGCCGCGCCACCGATTGCCGACAGCGGCGGCTATCGCCTTCAATCCTGTCATATCCCTGGATGCCAGCACCCGACGTGATTTGATTTCCATGCCGACAACACCGGCAGCTGTTTCCAAAAGCAAGTCCACCTCCAACCCGGATCTTGTGCGATAGAAATACAATTCTCCATCTCTGCCCAATGTTTGCTTCCATTTCATCAATTCGCCCAAGACATGGGTTTCATATATCTCCCCGGTTACAGATTCCTGAATCCCGGTCAGTTGCCTGAGCAGACCAATGTCTGTCCAGTATACCTTTGGGGTTTTGACAACCGTACTCGTCAAGTTCTTATGGTATGGCGGCAAGAGAAATGCCTGGTATGAAAGACGGAGATATTCGAGATAACGCCGTGCGGTATCGGTACTGACGGCGGCGTCTCGTGCCAGCTCGCTGTAATTGAGCAAAGTTCCCGATCGCAGCGCCGACAAGCGCTGAAACTTTCTGAAGGGCATCAAATCGTCCAGTCGGGAGAGATCAACAACATCCCGTTCGAGATAGGTGTAACTGTAATCTTTGAGCCACTGGCGGCGCTCTTCATTGGACAATCCAAGCAAGGCGGGCATACCGCCCCATTGCAGAAGATAATCTTCCGCGCTGCGGCGCCTGGCCTCATCATCATTCAGCAGAACGGCCGGCTGCCGGCTGAAGATATCATCGCACGATCTATCGGAAAAAAGCTGATCTACGATAGGATCACGGGTAGAAGCGGCAGCTGAGTCATTAACAATCTCATGCATCATGAGCGGCCAGAGTTCATAGATTGAAATCCGTCCCGCCAATGTTTCTCTGATCTTCTTGAGGAGAAGAATCTGACTAGAACCCAATAGGACGGAAAAGGGCAGGGCACCGTCATCGAAAGCGTATTTTACCTTGTCAAAGACCACCGGTTCCTTTTGCGCCTCGTCGAGGACGGCAAGGCCGATGTCCCTTGCCCAAAGCGACGATGAAATGGTTCGCATAGCCTCGCGATTTTCCGGGGCATCGAGGTTTACATAGCGCAAATGCGAGTAGGTTGCCTTTGCGAGCGTTGTTTTCCCTGTTTGGCGGGCACCCGTGATCAACGCGAGGCGTTTTTTCTCGGAACTTGGAAGCCGTTGTGACAAACAACGATATAGCTGTATATTATCGCTCATGGTCGTAGTATTTACAGCATAATGCAATATATGTCAAATTGAACATGTGAAAGGGAGGGGAATATAACTTTTTACGGGGCTGTCAATCTTGACGGTTTTCACCATAACATTCTTGTATACCCCATGCTGTCTTTAATTTAGGGGCGGTGATCCGCTCATCCCGGACGTTCTGTCCTTTCAGGAAATGCTTTGCTGATTTCGGTCATACGGTTCCAATCAAACACACATCCTTAACAATTTCGTTAAGAATATATTCCCGATAATAACTTATCAAGCATTAATAACAGAACAAAACAATGCATTAATTTGAATGGACCGACATCAAACAGGACTAAAGGCGCTCCGGGAATGGTCCTCGAAGACGCCGGTAACGATTTTACGACGATGTAATATGCTTGTTTTTAGGAGTCCTTGATAAAAGGATTTTCAATCCGGATGCCTTCAATTATCTGACCGTGATTCAGGTCTTCCGTGATTATCTTTTTTGCGTCCATGCGAAGAGCCGCGGCAATTATCAAGGCATCCCAAAATGACAGATTGACCTTTTCCGAAATCTCCGAAGCCCGCATCGTCAATTCTGCATCATTAACCTGGACCGGCCAGGCAAGGTAATTCCCGATAAGCTCCCGTGCCTGTTGTGGCTTTAAAGGATTTAATATCTTGCGGGTGGTTATGACATAAAACTCTTGAAGCACCTGTACGCTGATGACCCCGGTTTCATCTTCCCATAGTTTTTCAACGATGGCATAAGCACCTGTATGTCGATCACCCGCGCTTAAATCATGGGCATAAACAAGGATATTCGTGTCGATAAATATCTTATCTCTCATGAATTTCATCCCGCGAAGGGCATCGTGCCAGTCCGGAATGAAAACCCGTTCTCATTGCTGCAAGGGCTTTTTTCTTTGCCGTATCGTATTGTTTCGCATTCCGGATGATTTTTTCCAGTTCTGTTCGCAACATTCTGTTCAGAGAGGTTCCTCGTTTGGCTGCGATGACTTTGCCTTCCCGGATTAAAGCTTGATCCAAGCTTATCGTTATGTTTTGTTTCATGGCAATGACTCCTGTTTGCACACGTGTTTTACGTGTAACATATAAAGCCACTTTTTCAAAGTGAAAAGTACCCCTTCAGCGACGATGACTGCAAAATCCCCTCGATATCAAACCATTTTAGATAAAACCGCGTGCTTGGAAACAGAACTGACAGAGCTTTTTTAACGAAATATCTTGTTGTTGCTTTTCGGCAAGTCTGTTAGGATTTTGAAAGGCAAGTTGCTTTCGGGAAACAGCACGACCCAAATAGTCAGGAAAATCAACTTGAGGTCGAGCCAAAGTGATTGGTTTTTTATATACCAGATTTCCAACTCACCCTTATAGGGGGCAATGTCTTCGGCATAACAAGCTTCATTGGGTTTGGGGCTTTTCCCCATGATATTTTCTTCATCGCGAAAGATGATGGAGCCCACACCACTCAGGCCTGGTCTCACCTTGACGATTTCCTTCTTCACATGTTCAGGGAAAACGTCAAAATGTTTCTGGGCCTGTGGTCTTGGCCCAATGATGCTCATATCGCCCTTCAAAATATTCCATAATTGAGGTACTTCATTAAGCTTTGTCTTTCGAAGAAACTTGCCGAAGGGAAGCACGCGAGGATCATTCTTGACGGTCAAAACCCCCGTACCGATATTCGGGCTGTCTTTAAGCATGGTAGCAAATTTCATCAAGCCGAAAATCTCACCACCTTTGCCGACTCGAGACTGAAGGAAAAAAATTTCTCCCTCACCGGTAAGTCTTAAAATCAATACGATAACCAGGCCGAAGGGGAAAAAACAAACAAGGCTCAAACCTGACAACAGTATGTCCATCAATCGTTTTATCATAATCGTCTGTTCAATAGGGCCCTAACAATGTCGTCTTTATAGCTTGTTCAGAATGTCCTTCAGGCAATTGCAGACATAACGCACTTTTTCAAAGCCCATAGTCGGAAAGAGAGGCAGTGTAAGTTCCCGTTTGGAAATCTCGTTGGAAATGGGTGTCGCAGATAGACTGCTGAGCCGAAAGGCGGTAAAATCCTGAAAGGCAGGATAATGGATGCTGGATTGTATGCCGGCCTCTTTCAAACGATTAATAACGGATATACGATCGACATCGGCATCAAGCAAAATAGGCAGTATATGATAAGAAGGTATTGAGTTGGGGTGATTGAGGAAGGGTAGGGTGAGCCCCTTTATTCCTGACAACAACTCGATATACATTTGGGTGAGCTGTCGGCGCTTGTCGTTTGACTCTGCCAGTTTTTCCAATTGAACGATACCCAGTGCCGCCCGCATTTCATCCATTCGATAGTTCAAACCGGATTGGACGACATCGTAAGTTATCGCCCTGCCCTCATGGCGGTCCAGCGTCAGAGTTGTCATGCCGTGAGATCTCAGATAACGGCCCTTTTGTTCCAAATCCTCCGAACGGCTGACGTACATGCCGCCTTCGCCGACAGAAAGATTCTTGTTCGTGAAGAAGCTGAAGCAGCCGACATCACCAAACGTGCCGCACGGCTGCCCCCTGTAAGAAGCACCGACGGCATGAGCGGCATCTTCGATGAGAAACAGGCTTCTGTCGCGGCAAAGCTCTGTAAATGCATCCATGTTGCATGAATAGCCCGCATAATGGACAATCATGATTGCTTTTGTCCGGTCCGTGATGCGCCGGCGTGCGTCTTCGGGGTCCATGTTCCAGTCTGTCAGCGACGTGCAGTCAGCAAGAACGGGGGTTGCACCGGTCAATCGGACCACATTGAGATCTGCTATAAAAGTGAGGGCCGGAACAATGACCTCATCGCCGGGACCGATCCCTAAAGCAAGAACAGCCATATGGAGCGCCGCCGTGCCGTTGGCAACAGCGATGGCTTTGGCACCATGCCCCAGGGAATCACCGAACCGTTGTTCGAATTCCTGGATACGTTCACCCATCGTGATCCAACCGCTTTCGAGAACAGCCGTAACAGCCTGGCGTTCCCGCTCATCGAAATTCAGTTCGAACAGTTGAACTTTCCACATAATGTCGCTCCTTTTTCAAAAAATCCACGTTAATGGCTGGTGTACTAATAGACATCGATAACATATTCAATCATTGCACGGCCCTCGGGCGTGGTGAATTGTCCCTCATATCTAAATCCAAGCCTTTGATAGAATGCATTGACATCGTCGTTATTAAACTGATCAGTTGTCAGGTCGATTTGCTTCAAGCCTTGTTTGGATGCTTCTGCCAGAAATGCATTGACTAACTCATTACCAATGCCTTTCCCTTTCATTTCAGGCAAGACAGCGATTGACATCAATGTGCCGCGCCCTGTTTTTTTCGATGCTTTCTCAGGCATTTGAAAGGCCCGCGAGATTCTGGGAATAATCGAGGGGCGCCGGAGAATCGGAAAGATTGAAGCAAAAGCAAACCGCCACCAGCGATGCTTAAGGAGACGGCGGTAAAAACCTGAAGGTTGTGCGGTTCCTGTTACAAATCCGCATATTCTTTTATCGTTTACGGCAACAAAGCCTATGCCTGACGGATCAACCAAAGTGGCTTCATAGAGCTCACGAAGAAATGCAGGGCCAAGGAATGTTAAAAAAAAACCTTGGAAACCAGCAAGATGTACATTTACTACCATTGAAACATCCGCCTTTGTCATTCGTCTGATCATAATATTTTTGATGAATTAAGGTGGTGGATACCAACCATTTACGGCGTTGGAAAGAATTTGAAGAAACCGTTCGCTCAGGATGTCTCTATCGTAATTTGACAGTACATAATCACGGCCTCTTTTCCCCATGGCTAATCGCGTATCTTCCGACATATCCGCCAATTCCAAAAGAAAATCAGCCATGGCCCGGTTGTCTTCCGGTGGACCGCAGAGGCCGGCACCGGCCTTCAAGACCAAATCGGGTGTTTCGCCGGCACCAGTCACAACAATTGGCCTTGCGGAGGCTAAGAAGTCGAACAGTTTATTGGGGAGATTTCCCTCGAAAAAGTTGCCTTTTCGATTGGGCAGTACAAAGGCGTCGGCAGCGGAAAGCATCGCTGGGGAGTCCAGACGGGGCATGGGCGGTAAAAAAATGACATTGGACAGGTGCTGGTCAATTACCCGATTCTGAAGATTCTGCTTTTCATCACCATCGCCAATCAATACAAATAAAAATCTGTGATCGGCTCTGAGCAGCGAGGCGGCGTCAATAATCGTATCGAGGGCATTATAAGCGCCATGGGCACCCATATACATGGCAACAAACCGCTTGTTAAAACTGTATTTGTTTCGTATTTCAAATCGTGTTGTATTGTTTGTGTTAGAGTTGTTAAACAATGATAGGTCGACGCCATTGGTAATTAATGATACTTTTTGACTGTTTATACCTTTTGCAACAATTCTTTCGCATCCCTTGGGACCAAGAGATACAATGTGCTCTGATTTGTTGTAGCAAAACATGGCAAGCCAATGTGCCAATCTTATCAAAACTTTATTTTTTACGACACCGCATTCCACTGCCGCCTCAGGCCAGAGATCAGTCACTTCAAAAACAAATGGAACACCCCGAAGACGAGAAATTATGTATCCCAGCAAGCCAACGGTTAATGGTGTTGAAACCGCGTAAATAACATCAGGACTCTCTACTTTGAGGGCTTCACTGATTGATGAAAAAAAATAGGTTACGTAATAGTAGAACCGTTTTAGAAAACTGCCGCGCATATTGGCATAGGAGTAAACATAATGAATATCAATCCCTCCCACAGTTTTAATAATCGCTCCTTTCTTCCCTTTATATTTTAATCGCGCATTTTTATAATCGACATTACTGGTGATAGCTGTTGCTTGATGTCCCTTGTTTACAGCGTATTTACAGAAATAAAAATGTCTCTCCGAGCCTGCATCATTTCCAGTTTCGAAAACTTGGCACAAATAAAGAATTTTCATGTTAAGTGAGACTCCAGTATGCGACGTATCTGCTGGGCTGCTTCATCGGCCATATCTACAGATAAATGTGGCCCCATGGGTAGGCTGAGAACTTCCTGCGACAACCGTTCCGCGATCGGCAAATCGATGGCCTTCATCAAGCCATAAGCCCCTTGTTTGTGTGGGGGAGTGGGGTAGTGGATTAAGGTTTCGATACCCGCTTTCTTCAATTCGGATTGCAAAGCTTCACGCCGTGTCGTCCTTATGACAAAAAGATGGAAAACAGAGTCAAATCCCGGAGGCGTCTTGGGCAGTAGGACATCGACCCCTGTAAGGCAACGGCGATAACATTCAACCAGTTTAAGCCGACGGGCGTTCCATTCATCAAGATGGCGCAGTTTAACCCTTAATAAGGCGGCCTGCATCTCATCCAATCTTGAATTAATCCCCTTAACGTCATGGACGTATTTTATTTGAGATCCATAATTCCGGAGGCTCCTTACTTTTTCCGCCAGCATGGAATCATTTGTCGTAACGGCACCGCCGTCTCCGAAAGCTCCAAGGTTCTTACCTGGATAAAAACTGAAGCCGGCGGCATCCCCCAGACCGCCGGTACGCTTTCCTTTATAACGGGCTCCATGAGCCTGGGCCGCGTCTTCAATGACTTTTAATTGATAGCGACCAGCGATTTCAAGAATTGGGTCCATATCAGCCGGTTGACCGTAAAGATGGACGGGCATGATCGCCTTTGTCTTTTTCGTGATGGCCGCTTCAATCCGGGCTGGATCCATGTTATACGTTTTTTCATCCGGTTCCACAGGTACCGGTATGGCACCTGCGTAAGAAACTGCCAACCATGTAGCGATAAAGGTATTGGAAGGAACAAGTACCTCATCTCCATTGCCGATGTCCATTGCACGTAGAATCAAATGAAGGGCATCCAGGCCGTTGCCGACGCCGATGCAGTATTTAACACCACAATAATCGGCGAATTCAGACTCGAATGTCTGTAGCTCTTCCCCGAGAATATACCAGCCGGAATGCATCACGCGCTGAAACGTAGCATCTAGATCGTCTTTTAATTCCAGATAACTTTGTTTCAAATCTAGAAAAGGAATATTTGCCATACACTACCGCCTTTTGACTGCCGTTTATGTTATCTATAATCCTTTAAATGGTCTTTCCACGGATATATCTGATTTCCGTTTTCATCGCGAATATCTCTTACGCTACATCTAACTTTCGCAGGGCTTCCAAAAACAAGCATCTCATCGTCCACATCCTTTGTGACAACTGAATGAGCGCCAACGAGAGCGTTTTTGCCTATAACGATACCAGGCAGAATTACAGAAGAAGCTGAAATAACAGCGTACTCCTTTATTTTCACACCTCTGGGATGATAGACAGGAGGATGAAGATCATTTGTTAAAACAACATAAGGATAAATCCATACATAATCTTCAATGGTTGCATGTTGCCCAATATGAACATTTGAATGCATTCTAACGTAGTTTCCTATTGAGACTATGCCCTGAATATCCGTTAACGTACCGGCACTGCATTTTTTACCTAGCCATGAATGTTCTCTGATGGTTATCCTGTGTCCAGACTGAAAACCTTCTCCGATTGTAACATCCTCATAAATAATTGCATGCGATCTGATAACTGAGTGTGGGCCGATGGTAGTCTTTTTAAATTCATGTTTTTCGACGATTGCGGAATCTTGGGTGTAGAAAGAGTAGGAGGGTTCTCCTATTGTAGAATAGGGTCCGATGACTGTATCGTCTCCAATTTCTACATTCGGATAAATGATCGAGCCGTGTCCAATGGTTACATTTTGCCCTATAAGCACATCATCATATTTGAGATAAGCCTCCTTTTTCATGGCATATATAATATCCGCTATTCCTTAATGATTATATATAGTTAAAACAGAGAACCAATGAATACTGCGTTTTGATCCGGGCGTTGGTGAAAACTACTAAGACTCTTGATGATTAATGAGACGATTACGAAAACCAATGAATTGATCGTATTTGCGAATGTAATCAGCTTGATCATATCTATGTGACGCCAATACCAAACAAATAGCACCGGATGAGAATTCAAACAATTCTCTCCAGATGCCAGGGACAACCATCACTCCATAATCAGGACGGTTTAAAGTGACGATCTTTTTATTCGTGCCGTCATCAAGCAGTACATTGAATGATCCGCTGGCAGCAACGATCAATTGCTGAAGTTCTTTATGGGCGTGTCCGCCCCTGTCTTCACCGCCGGGAATATCATAAAGATAATATATACGTTTCACATTGAAGGGAATGTTCTTTTCCCCTTCCACAATAGTAATATTGCCCGCTCTGTTGTGAATTTTACTCAAGGGCAGAATCACACAATCATAAACACTGTTTCTCACGTTGCATTTTCCGGTAGTCTAAAAATTCATCATAATTCCGTATATAATCGTCCGCGTTATATTTTGTCGAGCTTAAAACGACAGCCAGTGCGTTTGTCGAAAAATTTTCCATTTGCCGCCAGAATCCACAGGGTATGTAAAGCCCATAATATGAACGGTTTAAAGAAAATGATTCTTTTTGTATCCCGTCGTCTATCAGGACATCGAAGCTTCCGGAAAGGGCGATAATGAATTCCTTCTGCTTCTTGAAAGCGTGTCCGCCACGTACTTGACCGCCAGGGACATCATATATCCAATAGGCGCGTTCAATCTTAAAAGGTATTTGATTCTTCTCTTCCACAAAAGAAAGATTTCCTCTGGGATCTTCAAATTTTGGCAAATGAATTAGTTTAGTTTTCATATTTTACCGTGTTTAAGATTCCTGGGTTCTGATCGGTAAAGCCACGTTATAATTAGGCATTTCTTTAGCGTATTGTTTCCTAGAAAGCAAGACCATAATGACCAGAAAGCAGAAAAATATTCGTAAATCCACAAGGGAACCTGATTTCATGAAATTAAGAAAAAGAAACAAGGAACACCATGCAATGGGATTATCAGAAATGCTATGGCGACTTGCGTAAACGACAAAAACAAAAAAGGGCATAAAGGCAAGAACGCCAATCAACCCTGTTTCGAACCATATTTCAAGAATGATATTATGAGGATAAGATCTCTCATCGATACCCTCAAACATGATCCCATAGCTACCCAAACCGTAGCCTACCATTGTTGCCCTAAAATTTTCAGCAATCCTATCAAAAGCATATCTTAATCGGAGAATCCTCTCCTCTGCCGATGCATCGCCCGTTCCCGAAGTAGCAAAATCAAATAAACTCTCCATCCTGTCTTGACTGCGAGCAAATACTTTTTCCATGTTCGGTACATACGAAACTAGCAGAACAGTAAGGGCGACAACCGCACCAGAAATTATAAGAATCTTAAAAAATCTCAATAAGTTAATTTGCTTTCGGATTGTAATGTTTTGACTGAGGTGATGGGATGGCACCATCCCTCTTATGAAAAAATAAAAAATAAAAACAAGAATCAAGAAGACGAGAGGACCTCTGGCGCCTGACAATATTATAACCAACGCATTTATAATAATGAGGAGGTAATGGACAGCCAAAGGAAATAAGTCATGTATTAAAAACAGAAGAAGCAAGCACAATCCGCACAATTGAGGCAAAGATAGATAAAGGCTTTGAAGGGCTTGTGCTTCATCCGTTGATTTATAAATGACGGAAGGAAAAATCATTAAAAAGATCACACCCAATATCGGGGTTAACAATGCAAAAAGTTTTAAAAATTTTTTAATTTGGAATGATTTGTAAAATAGCGGTATTATAATAGAAATCAAATTGGTTAGGAAAAGAAGTGACTTTTGATAAGAGTAATGCTGCGAAACTGAATACATCAGAGTCAGATTAATCCAGACATAAAACAGCAGAAAAAAAGCAAGCAGAATAAATGATGTTTTGTCGAAACTAAAAATATTATGAGTCAAGACCCGAAAGAAGAGGCCCATCGTAACGATAAAACCTGTCAACATGGTAAAGTCTATGAAAGTAGGAATATTAAAAAAATTAAGAAATCCCTTTATAAGGCCTGACAGGATATATAATACAAAAAAATATTCCATCAATCTTCTCTAGATTATCTTCCATGCCGCACCGCATGAATATTATTCCCGCATGACGCGATTATATAGTTCTATTAGTTTTTCCGACTCTTTTTCCCAAGAAAACCTAGTCTCCGCAAGTTGTCGGCCTCTTTGCCCCATTTCTTGTCTTAATTGATCGCTGTTCAAAAGCTTTGTGATCTTGTCGACGATATCGCTGGCATCCATGGGATTCACATACAGAGAGCAACCTTCGTAAATTTCCCGATTGCGGGGATTGTCTGTTGTAATAAAAGGAATAGAGCAAGCCATGTATTCAAAAGCTTTTGTAGCGGAACCACCTTTATAATGCGGCAGGTTATAAAGGATGTGCAAGCCTATATCCGCCAATTTTAAATAACCATAGATTTCCGTAATATCTTTCCGGCCAAAATAATTGGTATATTGCCATCCTTCCAAACTTGAGCATTCCTTCTGTAATTCCTGATTAGCCCATTTGCCGAACAGCCAGAGTTCCGCTTGACCTTTTAATTGTCCAATAGACTGGATTATTTCTTTTATTCCGCGAGTTTTTGATATCGTTCCATGAAAAATGACGACAGGTCTGCTCTTTTCTATTGATTGCAAATCTATTTCGTCAATATAGCGTAAAGATACATAGTTCCTCAAAATAATGGTTTTTGCGGGTAAAAAACGGCTAGCAATTTCAGGGGTTACGGTCACAATGGCATTAAATGTTCGTGCTGCAATCTTTTCCAATGCTGTCATGATCATTGAAATAAATTTTCGTAATGGATATGGCCCGATCCATTCTTTTTCAAGGATCAGATTTGGAACGTCTTCATGAATATCGTAAATAACTTTTTTGCCCTCACATTTCAGCAACAATCCGATGATTATTAATTCCGGATCATGAAAATGATACAAATTGGCTCGCTCACGCCTCGCAGTTTTGTAAACATTGTAAATTGTTTTTGTCATGCGATTAAAGCGATTTTGGGGATGCTGTACAGCTTTGATATTAACACCTTCTATACATACATCCCTATCATAAGGTGCCACAATGGTAACGTCATAACCGTTGTTTTTCAGTGTAATGCACTCTTTTAAAAATATTCTTGGATCCAACATTTTATGAACTGAAGTTAAATGAACAATTTTTATCATAGCAACTTTATCCCAATAGCTTTTATATAATTAAAACCATTTTGCCAGAAAAGTGACGTTAATGACCGTGGGCAAAATCTGAGTTTGCGAAGTTAATACATTGATGTAATTAACTCTTTATATTAAGCAGGCTTGATGTGGCATTTTTTATGCGTGTTAATATAAATAGTCTTCAATCAAAGAATAAATTTAAAAGCTTTTATTCAATTTCAATTTATAATATTCATAAGTGTCAGTCCTCTATTGAGATTTCTTTTGCCGGCATGCCAATTACTGTGAGTCCCTCACCAACGTCTTTAACGACTACTGCACCCAGTCCAACCGTTACATTATTACCAATTGTCACTTTGTTTCTTATGCAACTTGTTGGTGCCAGCCATGCGAAATCACCAATCCGGGTACTGCCACAAACTACCGCACCTGCAGAAATAAATACGTGACTACCTATGTTGGTATTATGGCCAATATTTACTTGGTGACCAATTTTTGATCCTTTACCTATTCGAGTTGATGCAAGAGAGCCGCGAACAATGGTTGTGTTTGCGCCAATTTCTACATCATCTTCTATGATGACATTACCCAATTGAGGAAATTTTTCAAATTCCCCTGTTTCAGTTCTTTCGAAGCCTTGGCCGGCACACCCAATTACAACACCGGCCTGAATATAAACATTCCGGCCAATGACCGTATCCGGCCCTATGTAAACACGGTCTTCGATAACCGTTTCCTCTCCGATTTTAGCCCCCGAACAGATGTGGACCAGCGGGCCGATATATACATTTTGGGGGAGGATGATGCCTTCGTCTATGATTGCCGTTTGGTGTACCCCAACCTGCTTTTGGGGTTTAAAATACTTTTGTAGACACTGTATAAAGGATAACCGTGGATTGGAAACGGTGAAGACGCAAGTTTTAAATGTCATCGTTTCAAGGCCCGGAATGTCATCCCGGCAGAGAACAAGTCCCGCACCTGTAGTTGACAGAGACGTGATTGCTTTTTCGTTTTTATGCATGCAAAAAGTAATATGTTGCCGTTGTGCGTTATCCAGTGAGGCGGGTGCCTCAATCTGCCCGACCGCCTGGCCGAAAATCCTGACAGGCTTCAAATAGTTCTTCAAATCTGCAAAAGAAATTGAAATAATTGTTTTTTTCATGGGTGGTTACCTGGTTTATAAAGTGAGACGTACCACTTCGAAAGCCTCAGCATAGTCAGCACCAGCGCTGACTCCTCTGGCTTTTGCCAAGCCACAGACAAGCTCCCTGCTGGCGTAAGGCCGTGCCGCTTGGCTCTTATATTCCTTTAGGGCTTCAAGCTTGATATTCATATGCCGCTGTTCCAGCTTGACATACGCCTGAGTAGAAAAGATAATGTTATTCCATGGCATCTCATACGCAAGAATTGTTGTTTGTTTAAAGGCTCTGATCCCCTCCATGGCGACTGTGTGGTGATCCTGATGAAGATCGTTTACCGAGGGAAGAAAAACCAAATCGGGATTTAGTAGTCTTTGGTATTTTACAAGATCTTCCAATATATCCTGTCGGTGATGAGCAAACTGCCTCACAGGATAATCCAAAATATACAAACGCGTAGGAGGTATCCCAAGAATTTTCGTCGCTGCTTTGACCTCATGAATCAAAACATCATCTGGAAAACCCGCTGGTACGGATGCACGGCAGGATGAAAAAGCGACATAATGGACTTCTGAGCGAGCTTCGATTAATTTAACGATTGTACCACCGCAACCAAATTCCCCGTCATCGGTATGCGGCGCTAAGACCAGCACTTTTTTTTTATCCAGATTCATTTTTCAACCTTATACATAATTTACTCGTGTATGGCGTTGCCAACAAATAGAAATAATTGCAATCATTTAATAATTCAAACTGCCTGACATATTATCGATTTACAACCCATGATTTGAAAGTTATCTTCAATTCACTGTTGCAGAAACGGAATGTGGCGTAAAAAATCAATCCAAGGTAGTTTTGCACTTATAAATTTCTGCATCCTGTCCGAAGATGCCAGATAAACAGATTGGAATCTTTAATTATCAACCAGATGCATTAATTATTTTTATAAACTTTGCAGGTGATCCAATATATAGAGAAGATTCATGATCTAAACTTTTTGTGATTACAGAACCTGCACCAACAGTTATATTATCTGATACCTTGAGTCCTGGTAAAATGGTGGTATTACTGCCAATGAAAACACCATTACCAATGTCCGCACTTAATTGTTTTTCTCTAGGTTTCAATGTCTGTGGCGTGTTATCATTTATTGAACAGACATGGACACCAATGAAGCAGTTCCTCCCGATCCTAGCTTGCCCTCCAATGTTGGCTCCTGTCATAATTTTAGTAAAAGAACCAATAGCAGCCCCAAAACTCACAACAACGCCTGTGCCTATTACGACATCGTTTTCAATTTTAACATCTTCTCTCAAAAATGATCTGTCGGCAAGATAAGTGTTTTCTCCGATTTGAACACCGGCATAAATTATTGACTGATCTCCAATATATACATCACTTCCAATTTGTGTGAGTGAGTTTGAATCCATCAACGGCATTTGATTTTTACCAACAGTTGGTGGTTTCCCAATAATACATGATGAGGCAATCTTTACGCCACTATCAATTATTGTATTCGGGTATATTATCGAAAAGGGGCCAATTGTTACACTTTTATCAATTTGTGCGCCCTCATAAACAATTACAGAATTTCCAAAATTGTGTTTTTTTTGTTTTAATTCATTCATAATATTCAAAACCTTTCAATTTTTTAAATTTGATCAAGTTTTTTCCCCTTTTATGATTTCCTCATATAAGCCACCTCGTAGGTATCATGAGCTTCAAACAAATAAAAAGCAACTTCACCATTACATATATCTGACTCTATTACACTACTAATATATTTATAATAAATAAATGGCAATATAAAAATAGGATAAGTAAAGCTCAAGCATATTTGTTATTTGACATCTGTTTCACAGCACGATAGGCAAGCATAAATAAAATTACATATGCAAAGGACATAGAAGCGGCATATATTCCAATCGTTGTAAACGCAGGTAATTTCAGCTTGGCACAAATCAGAAAAACAAAAACAACGATTGTAAAACGCCCTATATCCCAGATAAACTGAGTCCCCTGTTTTTCTAAAACATTCAATGTGGAGGAAAGGGGGAGAACAACAAAGTTAACAGCAGAAATAACCGACAATACCTGAGCATACTGACCCGCTTCGGACCACGTTTCTCCGAAAATAAAACCAAAAACGAATGGGCAAATTTGACCCAAAATCAATATGGGAATTCCACCAATGATTAATAGAATTTTTGCTCGTTTGATAAAATGTTTGGATAACCCCCCGGGGTTGTCAATAGCCAAGCGGGCGGTTTCGCTTGTATAAACTTGAGCAACCGATGTTCCGACAAATCGCAACGGGACCCCCATGATTCGTTGAGTTAATGAGAAAAAACCGACGATAGTGGCCCCATACATGGAGGCCAGCATCATGGGAGCAACTTGAAGTCCAGCCGAATTTATTGCACCAGAAATGCTGGATATTAAGGGGAACTTTTTATAGCGTATCGCCATTGTTTTCATTCTATCCAGACTTATTTCCTTAATTAACTGCCTATCATTTTTCCAAAATAATGAAGCTAGTGTTCCGCTCCCGCTTGTCCAGCCAATGGTATGCCCCAATAAGAGGCCGATAGGACCGCGTGTAATTAAACCGAAAGCAATTTGTGTTACAGCTAGGCCAATCCCTTGACTTATTTTAGTCTGGGCGATACTTCTAAAGTTTTGCCTACGTATTGCCCAATAGTGCAATACTTCATATACGCCCACACCAAATAAGCTCAATGGAATTATCCATAAGTAAGGCTTCATTTCAAGCATATTAATTACTTGCAGGCTTTTCCCGCCCCAGAAAAACAAGCATAAACTTGTCAAAACCGTTATCCCAATAACCATTAACATTGATAGGGCGGCAATGTTAATGGCCATGTTGTTTTCTGCCGGCAAAATTATAGCTAAATGGTATTTTAATGAGGCGATAACTGCCAGTACGGAAAGGATGGAAACAAAAATGGCCAAAACCCCAAAATCGGTCGGGTCATAAAGGCGAGTGAGGAGCGGCATTATGACAACGGCTAGCCCTTGCCCCAACAGTGTCCCACCACTTAAAATTGTTGCATTTCTGGCAAACTTACCTTTAGGCAGAATTTTTTGAATTGTAGAGAGGATAGACAATCCCTAATCTCTTCTGGTGAATATTATTGTATAGCTTATGAAATGGCGATAATTTCATAAGCTCATAGGATATGATCCTTATTCTTTTTTCCTGACCGGTATCCCGTAATATGTTGAATTTTCATCACAATCAGTATTTACATAGGACATTGAACCGATCGTAACGCCTTCTCTAATGGTAATACCATGCTGCAAAACCGCATTTGTACCGATAAAACAATTTGCTCCGATTTTTGCTCCACCAATCTGTTGCTTATCAACGTCTAAATTATTTGTCATGACTCTCGGGCATACATACGTGTTATCTCCGATTTCCACACCTCTTGCTATAATGGAATCATATCTGAGTGTTACATTATTTCCGATGGTACAGTTTCCGGAGGATGAGACTCGAGAATCAATATAGCAGTTTTCCCCGATAATGGTCTTATCACGGAGTTCAACATAATGCTTGATAACGGTGCCCTTGCCGATTTTGACTTTTCCCTGGAATACACAAAACGCCCCGATATCCACATCGTCTTCGATTTCCACCTCGTCGCCGATTATCGTACAATCCCCGACTTTTACATTCTTTCCAATTTTCGCCAAAGATGAAATAAAATTATTCATTTTCTTTCCTCCTCCACTGTTATGATTAACCTTAATTTTATTTATCGTTTCACTTCCCTATCTCAATATGGAACCGGCTCTTTGTATAAGGCATCCAAGACATTCTGCCGGAAAAATAATTCTTGAACATTTTCCCTCAGCACTTTTTTCCAATGATCTATGGCAATGTTGAAATCAACCAATGGATAGTCAGTACCGAATATGCACTTGTTTTTCAGGTATGTATTGGCCGCGTAAAGAAATTCCGGTGCCATGTAAGACGGATTGAGGGCGCTGTATTCCAGGTAAACATTGGGATGACGTTGCGCGACGGAAAGAATCGGCGGGCCGAAGCCGTTGCCGCCATGGGAAACAATAATCTTCAATTCCGGGAAATCCACCGCAATTTCGTCAATATGCTGAGGCTGGCCGTTCCACATATAGGCGCCACGCCAGAAGTGTATGGCGCCGTGAACAATGATGGGTTTCTGCAATAGTTCACAGAGTCCATAAAGTGGATAAAGCAAACGATCGTTGAGGCTGTGTTTCAAGGTGAAAGGGGATAAAAAGATGGCAGCAAATCCATCGTCAAAATATTTTTTTATATCTCTCAGTGCGTAACGGATGCCCTTTTCAATACTGATACCGGCGATCGGAATGATTTCTTGAAACTCTTGGGCAAGACGAATAATTTCTTCGTTGTCTTGTGCGGTGATGCCGTATGCCAACATCTGTTCGATGTTGTTGGCCGCTGCCAACTCTATCAAATCTTTTACCGGCATAGTACTGATTCGCGATTTCATTTTATATAGATAGACATAATCGCTGTAGGGTGTTCTCTGTTCATCTGTCCATATTTTTAAAAGCTGCTCAGTGCGCAGACGGATTCTGGAATCAATTATTTTCATCGCGTATTCCTTTCCCGATCAATTCAAAAATATCCATGATTTCAATATCCCTGTATTTTTCATCTCCCTTTCCGGCATCTTCCAACATGGAAAGACAGTAAGGACAACTGGTGACAAGGATATCCGCACCGCAATTAATGGCTTCATCCAGGCGAATTTCTGATAAACGTTCGCCTTTTTTTATATCTCGCCAGATCCCGCCGCCCCCGCCGCCGCAACACAAGCTGTTTTTCCCATAGTGTTCCATTTCCACTCTTTCAATGCCGGTCATGCTATCAAGGATTTGCCTCGGGAGGTCAATTATACCGCGATGCTTACTGAAGAAACAAGGGTCATGAAAGGTAACTCGTGTGTTTTGATAGGTGTTCAATTTTATCAGTCCTTGATGAAGCAAGTCAAAAATAAGCTCCAGTAGGGGCACTACTTGTATCTCACATTCGGGTTCCTTTACGAACATATCTTGAAATGCGTTGAAACAGTGTGGGGAAAAAACGTAAAGTTGCTTCACATGATTCTTCAAAAAAATATCCCTGTTGATCTTCCTTACCTTTTCCGAAGTTGAAAAATCACCAACCCGGCGGACGGTATCCCCGCAGCAAACTTCTTCTTCTGCCATAATTTTAAAAGGTATACGGGCAGTCTGGAGGATATGCATAGCGGCTTCGGCTGTTTGCCGTGCCCTGCGGTCATATCCGGTAAAACATCCTAAAAAAAGATAAATAGGCGTCTCTTCCGTGCCAAGAGATTGGGATATGCCTGATTCCTGAATCCATTTCACCCGGTTCGCGGGTTCTTCTTTCCAGGGATTACCAAAAGATGCTATTGATGCGATTGAACTTTTGATGGAAACCGGCACATGCCCTGCGCCCTGTTCCACAATGAGATGACGCAGGCTGGCCATGACATCAAGCAGTGGAATTTCGAATGGGCATACCATCTGACAATGGCCGCAATTTGTGCACATCCAGAGTTCATCCCCACTAAGATCCAACAGGCCTAAACGAGTCTTCTGAATGAATGAACGGGGTGAAAATGATTCATTTGCCTTAAGCAAATGAACAGGGCAATAGCTGGAGCAAATGCCGCACTGTAGACATCGTTCCAGAGTATAGTATTCCATGCTCATCTGCCGGAGAGCCTTCTCCATATGATGGGTGGATTCATCAGCGGCAAGTGAGCGGTCCTGATAGAGAAGGATAGGCTTGCCGCTCAGTCTGAAGCCATAGTCTACGTTTTTTACTTCGTTGTGATTCATTTACAGATTATTATTTCCCATTGAGATAAGCCGCTACGCGACTGCCCACCGCAGTGGCTTCCGTAAGACAATCTTTGATCGGCTTCAGGCCGGTTACGGTGCCGGCAAGAAAAATGCCCTCCCGATTCGTATCATGCGGATAAAAATAAGAGTCTTTTCTTGTAAAAAAACCATCTTTGCTGCGTTCAATATCAAGAAGCCGGGCAATATTCTCCGCATCGGGGCAGGGCATCATGCCAACAGAGAGGGATACCAGTTCGAATACACCCTGCACCGGCCTGCCCAACAGGGTATTTTCCGCCCGCACCTGGATGTCACCATTGGGCAGGGCGCTGCATTCGGAAACACGGCCACGGATATATTTGACGCCCAGTTCCTGGGCATATTGATACATTTCCTCAAACCCCCGATCATATGTCCGGATATCCATATAAAAACAGGTCACACTGGCATCAGGATTCATTTCCATGATTTCTATGGCCTGCTTCGTGCTATAGGAGCAGCAGATTCTCGAACAATAGGGATTCCCCAACCGCTTGCTTCGCGATCCGACACAAAATATGATTGCCAGGCGGTCGACCGGTTTGCCGTCCGAGGGCCGCAGCAGTTTTCCTCCCCTTGTTTCATGCGCCCCTAATAAAGATTCAAGCTCCAGCGAATTGATCACGTTGGGGTAAACACCATAACCGTATTCTTCTTGACGCCTGGCATCAAATACATCAAAGCCGCAGGCCACAATGATCGCCCCAACATCATGGCGGTTACTGTCGGATGTCGCGACGGAAAAACCTCCATCATATTGCTCCATGCTCGTAGCAGTTGTGGAAACTAACGTTAAAATGCGGGAGGTTTGTTTCACCCTGTCGATCAGTTCCTTCGTAATATTTTTTCCACTTCGAAAATCGGGAAACACCTGAGAATATTCTTTCACCTTACCACCTAGGTTCGGGCTTTTTTCTACGATAATAGACCCGATTCCCAGAGAATCCAAAGACAGGGCTGCCATAAGGCCTGAGATACCGCCGCCAACGATCATTACTTTGCTGTTCGTTGTTTTTTTATCCATCGTTCTATCCTATATTGTTCTCTGTATGCATGGATTTTTGTCTGTCATAGGGAATACCTATTTTATCCAGCAGAGGTTCAACAGGTGCGGTATGAGCGTCGATACCGACAATATCATAAGGATCCCATCCTAAAAGCAGGCCGGCCAGTTCCTGGTAGGTTAAAACCGGGATAAAATATTTTTCGCCCGTGACTTCATAGATTGCCCACTGCTCCTTATCCAGAAAAACCTGACATCCGGGACAGTTTGTTACGATCAGATCCGGATTGAAAGGTGCCATACTTTTCATTTTCTTATAAACACTGGACATGGTTGCTCCACGGTTAGGTGGTATCATACACTGTCGGAATCCCATGCCGCAGCAGTGCCGACGTTCCGGATAATCAACGTTTTCCCCACCCCACGACCGTGCCATACCCGCCAGGACTTCGCAATATTCGGAACCCCCGTGGGCGTGACGCTCAGGAAACAATTTGCTGTAGTGACAACCGACATGATCAACGACTTGCAGAGGACGGCCGGTTTTCATGTCAGTCAAGGTATGTTTGAAATGATCCTTCAAGTGTTCCCGGTGACGATAGTAAACGTCGCTGGCATGAACAATATGTTCAGGAATTTCCAGCTTCCGCCCGCATGTTTGCTCCAGCAAACGGGCGATTTTTTTCCGCAGTTCCGGTTCATGCTCCAGTAGTTCCTTGCATTCACAATGGGTGCCGAACGATGTGACACACGTCATGGTAACAACGTCCACAGAAGCTTCCTGTGCAAGTGCCCATAACCGTGCCACAGTTAACAACGTTGACTCAATCGGCATAATATCACCATGATAACCGATGCCCGTACAACAGGACCACCCTGAATTGGAATCGTTTGTCGTCTTCCAGTTGACTCCCAGGAGATCATAAACCCTTGCCGCCATAACTTCTGAAGCGGGGTAAAAACTGCTCAGGATGCAACTGAAGGTCAGAAAATAATTATTGTCCGGTATGTCCTTGGAATACTTTTTCCAGAGTTTTTGTCGGCCTTCTTTATTATAATTCGCCATGAATCTTCAACCTTCTGTTTTTACTTTATCGTGATATTCATCGATGGACAGATTCATTTCGGAGGCCTGCTTTTGGGCCGCTTCATCTATGAGAGACCAGAAAAAAACAGCGCCGCCCGCTACCCACAACTTCCTCAGTTCATCCAATGTGGCGGAATTAATCTTTCGCCCGGCATAAGGACCATCCATATCCGGATGCGCGCCGACTTTTCTCATATACTCTTCCTGCTTGTTGAAATAATTGGCAAAGCGCGGGCCGAAATCCATATGTCTGTCAGGATCCGCATTTCT
>JAFGLN010000052.1 GCA_016928025.1 Deltaproteobacteria bacterium | reverse complement strand
TAATTGGTAGTCCCACGGGGACTTGAACCCCGGTTTCCGGCGTGAGAGGCCAGCGTCCTAACCACTAGACGATGGGACCGTGGTGAATGGCTTCATTGGCTGGGGGACCAGGCCTCGAACCTGGCTTACAGGATCCAGAATCCTATGTCCTACCCAATAGACGATCCCCCAAAGCACGACATGACAGGATGGTCGTAATAGACAATTAAGCCCGAAAAGTCAAGTCATTTCTAATCGAATCCATGCCAGGTCGTGAAACTGTCAACCGCTTCACGGTCGCTTTCAATGGTGTTTTCCGGACGTGACCCATCAGGAAAACCGACGGCGATGGCGATCAAGATCTTTTTGGAAGGCGGCAGTCCCGTATGTTCCCGGATGACGTCGGCATAGATGACCCCCTGATCCTCAATGCAGGTACCGAGTCCATAAACCAGGGCGGCCAGGCAAATATTCTGCATGACAGCGCCGCAGTCCAGGAGCGGCCCTTCATCCGAAAGGGAACGGTCAACGGCTATGATGATTGCCACCGGTGCGTCGAAAAAGCGAAATCCTCTTTCCATCCAGTCGGCCCGTTTTTCTTTGTCCTCCCTCGGGATCTCCATAACCCGGAAGATTTTTTTGGCCAGTTCGACCTGACGATCACGATAAATGCTGTCTTTTGTCCACCCGACAACTTGATGTTCCGGTTTGGTCGGTATACCGGCCCTAAGCCGGTAAATATTGTCGTGTTTTACCTTCTCCAGAACATCTCCAGCAATAATCGTAAACTCCCAAGGCTGGGTGTTCATGGCGGAAGGAGCATGAACGGCGGCCTCAAGTATTGCCTTGAGAATATCCTTAGACACCGGATTGGATTTAAAGCCTCTGATGCTTTTTCGCGTTTTGATGGCTTCCAGAATATCCATAACCTTCTCCTTCTTTATAATCTTGTCGTTTTTTCCCTGTCGTTCATGTATATCAGGTTCGAGGTACAAGGATCAAGGTGCAAGGCAAAAGCCATTGCCTTAGATCGGATCGAAGTCCAATAGACAACAATAATGGTACAGGGCTCAAGGAGGTTCGATTTATTAAATGCTGAACATTAAACAATTTCGCAGCGGAGATAATTTAAGTTACGTTTTATTCGGTGACAAAGAGGCGCTGGCAATTGACGGAGTCGCCGCCCAGGCCATTCTCGATTTTATCGAAAGCCGGGGATTGTCACTGACACTGATCGCCAACACCCACAGCCATCTCGATCATACGGGCGGCAACAACGCCCTGCTGAAAAACTCAAAGGCAACATCACTCAGAGTGGCTGATCTGATACAAAAAGGTGAATTTGAATTGGAAGGTCAAACAATAAAGGTCTTTCATACACCCGGGCATACAGAGGATTCGATCTGCTTTTATACACCGCCATATCTCATCAGCGGCGATACGCTGTTCAACGGTACGATCGGCAACTGCTTTACCGGTGATTTAAGGGCATTCCATGAATCCATCAAGAAACTGATGATCCTGCCGCCGGACACCATCGTTTATGCCGGCCATGATTATGTGAAAGATTCACGGGCCTTTGCCAATTACCTGGAGCCCGGAAACAACAGTTTCGACCTCTTTTTGAAGCAGCGTTATGATCCCGCCCACGTTTATTCCACATTGAATGACGAATTATCAATCAATCCTTATTTGAGATTCAATGACGACAAGATCATAGCCGTTTTAGAAAGCAGGGGACTGACTGTGGGTACGGGATGGCACCGATGGGAATCCCTGATGAGCATTGAGTAATTCAGGAGTGACAGGTGACGAGTGACAAGCAGGTTTTGATTTTCGCAAAAAAACTTTTTTCCGTTTCTCACTGCTTCCCACAGGCTACTTGTAATCAATATAGGCCAAGGCCCGCTCGATCCTTTCGATGACCTTCTCCTTTCCCAAAGTGATCATGACATCATCGATGCCGGGGCTGACGGTCTTTCCCGTCAGGGCGATTCTTAGAGGCTGGGCGATAAATTTCAGTTTTGTGTTGTTTTTCTCAGCAATTGACCGCAGGAAGTCCTCAATCCCCTGTTTTGTATAGTCCTGCAATCCTGAAAGCTTCTCTGCAACTTTTTTAAGATGCCCCGCAAATTCCGGTCGCAAGAATTTCTCCGCCCCTTCCTGATCGTATTCGAGTTCACTCTTAAAATAGAAGTCGGCACTTTGCGCCATATCCACAAGCGTTTTAGAACGCGTCCTCAAATCGCTGACGACATGATTTATAAAGTCATCATTGGACGTATCGTAACCCGATTTGACAAAAACGGGATTGACTTCCTCAACAAGTTTCTCCCGGGGATATTCCTTGATATAATGCTGGTTGAGCCACAAAAGCTTGTCAGGATTGAAAACAGCAGCGGATTTGCCCACAGCCGCCAAACTGAACAGATCAATTAGAGCGTTCATGGAAAAGATTTCCTGATCCCCGTGGGCCCAACCCAGCCGGACAAGATAATTGACCAGCGCTTCCGGCAGATAGCCCATTTCCTTATAGGCCATGACAGATGTGGCCCCGTGGCGTTTGCTGAGGCGGGTCTTGTCGGCGCCCAATATCATGGGTACATGACCGAATTCAGGAATATCATATCCCAAGGCCTCATAAAGCAGGATCTGGCGCGGTGTATTGTTGACATGATCGTCCCCTCGGATGACATGGGTGATCTTCATCAGGGCATCGTCAATGACGACGGCAAAATTGTATGTCGGATACCCATCGCTTCTTTCAATGATGAGATCGTCGAGTTCATCGTTTTCGAAGGCTATTTTGCCTTTGATCAGGTCATGGACGATCGTAACGCCCACATCCGGTGATCGGAATCGCACGACGCTATTCTTCGTGCGGGACAAATTTTTATCCCGGCACGTGCCGTCGTATTTGGGTTTCCGACCTTCAGCCAGGGCGCGCTTACGTTTTTCCTCCAGTTCCTCCGGCGTACAGGTACAGAAGTAGGCTTTCCCTTCTTCGACCAGTTTTTCCACCATGGATCTGTGAATATCAACACGCTGGGCCTGAAAAAAGGGCCCTTCATCCCAGTTGAGGCCGAGCCACGTCATGGCGTCGAGAATCGCCCGCGTCGATTCTTCCGTGGAGCGCATCTGATCGGTATCCTCAATGCGCAAAATAAATTTGCCTTTATTGTGGCGACTGTACAGCCAGTTAAACAGTGCGGTCCTCGCCCCGCCGATATGCAAAAAGCCCGTAGGAGAAGGGGCAAAGCGTGTTCTTATTTCTTTGATTTCAGACATGCTTTCTCTAACCCATTGAATATAATTGTATTATTACCCATGTCCCATGGATTACACCGTGTTACATGAATTTCTTTCACGCCAGGTAACGAGATGAAAGATAAAACACATATTGAAATACTCGTCACCAGTCACTCGTGATGGCCCTGTAAAAAGTCATATTCCCCTCCCTTGGTGGGAGGGGATGAAGGGGAGGGGGATTTAAGAATCACTTGTAATTACGTTATTTCTCACCCTCACCCCACCCTCTCCCTTCAAGGGAGAGGGTGATCTTTGACTTTTTACGAGACGGTCACTGTTTAATATTAACTGCCCAAAAGATCCCTGACGGACCTCAATAAGATGGCCAGACCTTCTTCCATCTCTTCCTTTTTGATATTAAGCGCCGGGAACAGTCTAATCATGTTTCCCTGCGTCTGACGCACAAACATCCCCCTTTCCAGACACTTATCACTGACAACCGTCGCCGCCTCCTCACTTTTAAACTCCAGTGCCATCAGCAGGCCTTTGCCGCGAACATCGTTGATGATTTCGGGATAGGAACTTTTCCAGTCATTCATGTGATGAAGGGCCAACTCACCCATTTCTCTGACATTGGCGGCGATGTCATGCTTGAGGAGAAAGGAAATAACATTATAGGCCACCGCACACCCCAGCGGATTGCCGCAGTAGGTTCCGCCGTGATCGCCGATTTCAATCTTTTCGGAAACGGCTTCCGTCATGGCAAACGCACCAAAGGGAAATCCGCCGGCTATTCCCTTGGCCATAGTCAGGAAATCCACTTCAACCTTCATGGGGCTCACGGCAAACATCGTCCCGCAACGGCCAAATCCCGTCTGTACTTCATCGACAATCAGCAGACTTCCGTTTTCTTTGCACAGGCTGCCGACTTCTTCGAGATAATGCTCCGCAGGAACCTGAACCCCACCTTCACCCTGAATCGGCTCCAATATGACGGCCGCCACCGAATTGTCGAGATTGGCTTTTAGGCCGTCAATGTCACCGAACGTCACAAAACGATAATTGGGCATCAGGGGATTGAATTTTTCACGATGCTTCGCCTGCCCTGTCGCCGAGGCCGTGCTGATCGTTCGACCGTGAAAACTCTGTTCGGTGGATATAACGTCCAGCCTGCCGGTTACTTTGCGCGCCAGTTTAATGGCTGCGTCGTTGGCCTCCGCACCACTGTTGGAAAAGAAAATTCTTGTCAGATTCGGCGGCAGGATGTCCGCCATCAAATCTAAAAGGCGCGCCCGGATGGGAGAATAGGTCAGGCCGGAATTGGGGTTCTGGATGATCTTCCGTCCCTGCTCCTCCAAGGCGCTAATAATGGCGGGATGCGCATGACCCAGACACGTGACGCCCCATCCGGCGGTAAAATCCAGATATTTTTTTCCTTCCTGGTCCCAAACATAAACACCCTCGCCCCGTTCGATAGAAACAGGAATCTTTTTAAAAAAGGGCACGGCGTGGCGTTCTTCTATTTCTATTGTCCTGGCTGTCGTCATTTATATACCTCCAAAAAGCGGTTAACATTTACCGGTTATCGGTTTACAGTTGGTGATTAATAATATCCGCATAATAATCATCTGTCATTTGGCAGCACGGCCTTCTTTTACCTTGCTCCTTGTACCTTGATCCTTTCTCCTCTATCTATACCGATTGATCTCATCGCGCAACTGAATCGTCGCCCGGCGAGCTGCCTCCGCAAAATCAACGCCCTGACCGGCATAGATGATGCCACGGGAGGAATTGATAATCATGCCGGCGCCGTTTGTGTCCTTTCCGTTCACAACAGCCTGTTCAATGTCCCCTCCCTGAACACCGATCCCCGGGACCAGCAGCGGCATTGTGCCGCAGATCGCTCTGATCTCCCGTAATTCCTTTGGATAGGTGGCTCCCACAACCAGGAGCACATTGCCATTCTCATTCCACTCCGTTGCGGCTTTTTCCGCCACGATCTGATAAAGCTTTTTACCGTCGACCTCCAGATCCTGAATGTCCCGGGCTCCGGGATTGGATGTCCGACACAATATGATAACGCCCTTTTCCTTCCGTTCAAGATAAGGCTTCAGGGTATCACCACCCAGGTAAGGATTGACCGTCACGGCATCGGCATTGTAACGTTCAAAAACTTCTTTCACATACATCTCCGCCGTCGCACCGATATCGCCTCGTTTTGCATCCAGAATCACCGGAATGCCGGGGTAGGCCTCGTGGACGTAGTCAATGGTCTCCCGAAGTTCATCTTCTGCCCCGGCTGCCGCATAGTAGGCAATCTGCGGCTTATAGGCACAAACCAGATCGGCCGTGGCATCAACAATGGCCTGGTTAAAGGCTAGGATGGATTTTCTCTGCTTACGGACGGATTCCGGAATTTTTGCAATATCCGTATCCAATCCCACACAGACCAGGGAATTATTTTTACCCCAAGCCCCTTCAATGCCCTCCATAAATGTCATCTTTTTGTCTTCTCCCAGTTTTGTAATTCGCCCGGCACAATCTTGAACATCGGATGCGCTGAAGGTTTTTCAAATATCTCAATTTCATGAAAACATTCGGGAGACCGGCGCTTCAGCTTTTTTTTCAAATGCTCCCATTCGAATAAAAGCTGACCTTCCGTTTCCACTATTTTTATTTCGGTTTTTGCTTCCCGTATCTTTGTTTTATCAAAACCATAACCCCGACGGCAGGCCTCTTCATAAACCACCCAGAGATAGCATGAGATCGCCGCTAGGGGCCGCCGGTGCGCATGAAACCTTATCAATTGCGGGTGGTTTCGATAGCCTCTCGTTTTTCCCAAAAGAACGGCCTGAGCCAGCAATGCCTCCCGCCAGAGGGCTGTCAGCCCCAAACGATCGAGATAACGAGGATGTACCGTCCAAATTCTCATTTTTTTTAAAGTAATGGCGTGTTGTTGTCCGGCAACGGATTTTCAAGATGACTATCATAAATTTATATCTATTTACATACTTAATTTTTTTCAGGTGGCATCGGCATACCGCTTCTACATCTTGATCTATCAATCCCATAAATTCTAAACAAATAAAGTTTATTGACTTTTTTCGGCATTCTTCTATATTTTCAACAAATATATACATCAAGGAGACACGTATGAAAACGGAAACATCTCGCCTTGTTATTGCCAAAGCAAAAACGGAAATCGCCATTATCCCCAAAATGGCCAATCGGCACGGACTGATCGCCGGTGCAACCGGTACGGGCAAAACCGTCACCCTGCGGACCCTGGCCGAGCAGTTCAGCCTGATCGGCGTTCCTGTTTTCCTGGCCGACGTGAAAGGCGATCTGTCCGGGCTGCCCCTGCCCGGTGGAGAAAACGCCAAAGTCAATGAGCGTATCGAGAAGCTCGGATTTACCGATTTTTCCTTCGAAGGCTTTCCCGTCATGTTCTGGGATGTATTCGGCCGTCAGGGTCACCCCGTACGCACAACGGTTTCCGAGATGGGGCCTCTGCTTCTCAGTCGTATATTAATGCTCAACGATATTCAATCAAGCGTACTGACGCTGGTATTTAAAGTGGCCGACGACAACGGCCTTCTCCTGCTGGATTTAAAAGACCTCCGTTCGATGCTGCAATACGCGGGAGAACAAGCCTCAGTGCTGAAAAAAGAATACGGCAACATTTCGGCCGCCAGCATCGGCGCCATTCAGCGGGGCCTGCTGAATCTTGAAGAACAGGGCGGCGAGCAGTTTTTCGGCGAACCCGCCTTGGACCTGAACGATTTAATGCAGACCGATATAAACGGCAAGGGTTACATCAACATTCTGGTGTCGGATCAGCTGATGCAGTCACCAAAGCTTTATGCCACATTTCTGTTATGGATGCTGGCCGAGCTTTTCGAAGAACTTCCCGAAGTCGGCGATCCTGAAAAACCCCGGCTCGTATTCTTCTTCGACGAAGCTCATCTCCTGTTTGATGACGCCCCCAAAGCGCTGATCGAAAAAATTGAGCAGGTTGTCCGGCTGATCCGCTCCAAAGGGGTCGGCATTTATTTTATCACGCAGAACCCGCTCGATCTCCCCGACGCCGTCCTGGGACAACTGGGGAATCGCGTCCAGCATGCCCTTCGCGCGTTTACACCCCGAGACCAGAAAGCCGTCAAGGCGGCAGCGGAAACATTTCGCGCCAGTCCCGGTCTAAACGTCTCACAGGTCATAACGGAACTTGAGGTTGGAGAAGCTCTGGTCTCGGTTTTGGACCACAAGGGAGCGCCCACTCCTGTCGAACGGGTATACATCTGCCCACCCCACAGCCGTCTAACGCCGCTGTCCTCAGCCGAAAGAGAAGGCATTATCAGACAATCCCTGATCTACGGTCATTATGAGAAGGCCGTGGATCGGGAATCCGCGTATGAATTGCTGAAAGTAAAAGCGGAACAAAGAGAACAAGAAGTCCAGGCGACGGCGGCTCAAAAAAAAGAGGCAAAAGCAGGACGATCGCAAACCGACAATCTGCTTGCAGCTGCCGCAAAAAGCGCCGCCCATGCCATTGGCAGTCAGATCGGCCGGCAGATTATCCGCGGGGTGCTGGGATCGATTTTCGGCGGAAAAAGATAAAGACTCTTTTTTAAGCACTGATTTTTCGTTGCGGTTGGACCATTTTTATTTCGGCACACAAAAAATACGCTCCATTACTCGGAACGCGGACTCGGACAACCCGCCTTTGCGTCTTCATTTCACGGATAGATAAACAATTTATACTTGACAATCAAGGCATTTTATAATTAATTACATCGCTTTAATATAAATTATTCGCCCTAAACGAAATCAGCTTTATAAAAGACTTTTTTTGAAAATTGAAGATTAATGTCAGTAATATTCCGGCCGAAGGACTGAAACTGCACTTTTCCAAAGACGCAAAGTGGTTTGTCGATCTCTGGCCGTCCGACGACCGGATGAACTTTGCTTTTCACGACGCGGGGTTATCTTTTTCACTCAAGAAAATCGGAGAAACCGTGTTTATCGAAGGAAAAGTTGTCACAACCGTTGAGTTGGAATGCTGCCGATGTTTGGAGCGGACAACCAAGATCCTCCATGGGGATTTTAAATATACATTTGAGCCCTCACGAAGCCATGACAACGAGGAAATCGAACTAAGCGTCGAGGATTTGGAAATCAGCTATTATGACAATGATTTAATCGATTTGGATCAAATAGCCTTTGAACAAATCGCCCTGCAAATACCGATGAAAGCATTGTGTTCAGAATCCTGCAAAGGTCTTTGCCCGCAATGTGGCATGAATCTAAACTTGTCGAGCTGCCAGTGCCGGAGCGACTTTGTCGACGACAGGCTGGCTGTTTTGAAGGATTTTAAAGTAAAAGAATAAAATTAGTCATACAAGGAAGGATAATATTATGGCAAACCCGGTAAAACGACATTCAAGAACAAGAAGAAACAAGAGGAGATCCCACGATTTTTTATCGACACCACCCTCTTCCGTATGCCCTCAGTGCAATGAGCCGAAATTACCTCATCATGCCTGTCCCAACTGTGGAACCTACAAGGGGCGTGAAGTCGTCTCTTTTGAGAAGGAAAGCTGATGCGTCTGGAAGACAAAATTGCGCTGATTACCGGCGGCTCAAGGGGCATTGGGCGGGCCACTGCCCTTAGGCTTGCGCGGGAAGGCGCTTTTGTATATATAAACTTCCTGACGAATGAAACCGCTGCCATAGATACACTTAAGGCGGTTGAAGAGACGGGCGGCAACGGGAAAATCCTTCAATGCGATGTGTCCGACTTCCAGGCGGTTCAGACCATGATCAAAGCCGTCATCAACGAAAAAGGGAAACTGGATATTCTCATTAACAATGCGGGAATGACCATTGACGGTTTAATGGCTCGGACGAAAGAAAGTGACTGGGACCGAATGATAAATACAAATCTGAAAGGTGTATTCAATTGCTGTCAGGCCGTCACCCGGCAAATGATGAGACAGCGGAAGGGCCGTATTATTAATATCACCTCCGTTGTCGCCCAGGCAGGAAACGCAGGTCAGACAGGTTATGCTTCCTCAAAAGCCGGTATTATCGGTCTGACAAAATCCCTGGCCAAGGAACTGGGTTCGAGAAATATTTGTATTAACGCTGTTGCCCCCGGATTCATTGATACCGATATGACTCAGATGCTGGCGCCAGCCGATAAGCAAATGGTCAGGGATCAGATCCCGTTGGGAAGACTGGGAAAACCGGAGGATGTGGCGGCAGTGGTTGCCTTTCTGGCATCCGAAGACGCATCTTACCTGACGGGACAGGTCCTTGGCGTCAACGGCGGACTTTATATGTGAGAAATGGTACAAGGGATTAGGTGCAAGCTTTTTAACCGTAAATTTCGTTTTTATTTTTCCTGAGGAAACACTTCAACAGCAAAGTTATTGGACGAAGGA
Source organism: Deltaproteobacteria bacterium (assembly GCA_016928025.1). Lineage (GTDB taxonomy): Bacteria > Desulfobacterota > Syntrophia > Syntrophales > JAFGHS01 > JAFGHS01. Next base: position 15,296 of record JAFGLN010000052.1, on the reverse strand, counting down.
GGAACATTTCATGACGCTTGAAGAGAGGGTCGTCGACATCATCGTGGAGCAATTGGACATTACGAAGGAGGAATGTGTGCCGGAAGCGGCCTTTATCGACGATTTGGGCGCCGATTCATTGGACCTTGTCGAGCTGGTTATGGAAATGGAAGAAAATTTCGGCATAGAGATTTCCGATGAAGAGTTGGAGAAAATTGTGATTGTCAAAGATGTCATTGATTTTCTCAAGAGTCGGGGTGTTCAATAAGCCTTGTTCTCTATTGAAGGCGCCTGGAGGTATTTATTGAAAAGAAGGGTCGTAGTCACGGGGCTTGGCGCCGTCACGCCTGTCGGCAATTCCATGCAGGAAACTTGGGATAATCTATGCCGCGGACGTTCGGGTATAGCCGGGATAACGAAATTCGATTGCACAAAGTTTGAGACCCGCATTGCGGGGGAGCTTAAAAATTTTGACGCCTCAGCCTATGTCAATAAAAAGGAGCTGCGTCGTTTCGATGATTATATCATCTATTGTCTGGCCGCTGCAGAAATGGCCCTAGCGGACGCCCAGCTGGCAATTAATGATTCAAATGGCGAAAGAACCGGCGTTATTATCGGCACAGCGATCGGCGGTATCGAAACCATTGAAAAGGAAAAAGAAATACTAATGCAATCGGGACCCAAGCGGGTTTCTCCATTTACCATTCCATCGGCCATTCCCAACCTGGGGGCCGGTCATGTGGCTATTCGTTTCGGAGCAAAAGGACCGATCAGTTGTCCCGCCACGGCATGTTCCTCCGGTAACAACGCGATCGGAGATTCCTTTCGCGCAATTGCCGGCGGATATGCCGATGTCATGATCGCCGGCGGCGCCGAAGCGGCGATTTCACCGTTGGCGGTTTCCGGCTTCAATGCCATGCGGGCGATTTCCCTGCGGAATGATAAGCCGGAAAAAGCCAGCAGACCTTTTGATCTGAACCGCGACGGCTTTGTCATGAGTGAGGGATGCGGTCTCTTGATTTTGGAAGAGCTGACGCATGCCCTGAATCGTGGTACCCATATATATGCCGAGTTGGCAGGCTATGGTATGACCTGCGATGCCTTTCATTTTGCGCAGCCCCCGGCGGGGCACGAAGGTGCGGCGAGATGCATGAAGGCGGCCCTGCTTGACGCGGGAATGACACCTGGGGACATTCAATATATTAACGCTCACGGAACATCCACATCGTTAAACGACCGTTATGAAACGGAAGCCATCAAGACCACCTTTGGCGAATTGAGCAAAACGATTCCCGCCAGTTCAACAAAGTCCATGATCGGTCATATGCTGGGGGCGGCCGGCGGCGTGGAAGCGCTCATCACGGCAAAGGTCATCGAAGAAGGTCTTATCCCGCCGACTATCAATCTGGATGATCCCGATCCTTCATGTGACCTTGACTATGTTCCCCATCAGGCAAGGGAAAGGCAGGTAACAGCTGCCATGTCCAATTCGTTCGGCTTCGGCGGCGTCAATACCGTTATCATTTTGAAGAAATTTCAAGGATGAACCATGACAACCGGAAAAATAATCATCGGATCCGATCACGCCGGTTATAGCCTGAAACAGAATATCATATATTATCTCCAGGATATGGGGATGACCGTGGCGGATGCCGGAGCAACAAGCGGCGATTCCGTTGACTATCCCGATTATGGCAGCCTTGTTGCCCAAAGCGTCTCATCGGGAGAATTTGAGCGAGGCATTTTAATCTGCGGCTCCGGCATCGGTATGAGCATTGTCGCGAACAAATTCCCCAATGTTCGGGCGGCCCTTTGCCTCGATGAGGATATGGCCGAGATGAGCCGGCTCCATAACAACAGCAATATCCTGGTTCTGGCAGGACGGAAAACGGATACGGCAACAGCCAAAGCAATCACGGCAACGTGGCTGAAAACCGAATTTGAGGGCGGCCGTCACACAAAAAGGATTGATAAAATAAAAGATTTAGAGCATAGGCTATCTAAAACGCCGAATAAAGCGTGATGACTATGGCTAAAAAAACACCTTTACATATCTTGAGGAATCAACCGATGGATGAGCGGCCGAGCTGGGATGAGTACTTCATGGATATCGCGCAGCTGGTGGCGAAGCGTTCGACCTGCCTACGGCGAAGCGTCGGCGCCGTCCTGGTCAAAGATAAAAGAGTTTTGGCAACGGGTTACAACGGTGTGCCGTCAGGCATTCGTCATTGCTCGGAAGTCGGGTGTTTAAGGGCACAGCAAAATATCCCTTCGGGTGAACGGGTAGAGCTTTGCCGGGGACTTCACGCCGAGCAGAATGCCATTATCCAGGCCGCCCTTCATGGCGTCAGTGTAAATGGTGCAGTGATATATACGACGCTCTACCCTTGCATCATCTGCACGAAGATGCTGATCAATGCGGGAATTGTCCATGTTTTTTACCGGGAAGGCTATATGGATCAGTTGTCCATTGACATGCTGACGGAATCAAAAATCAAGGTGACGCAGCTATGAAGTGTCCTTTTTGCGGCAACGGCGAAAACAAGGTCATCGACTCCCGGATCAGCAAAGACGGTAACGCCATCCGCCGCCGCCGGGAATGCCTGTCCTGCGGCAAACGTTTTACAACCTATGAGTTTGTGGAAGAAGTCCTTCCCATGATCGTCAAGAAGGACGGCCGCCGGGAACTGTTCGATCACACCAAAATACGCAGCGGCATCCAAAAGGCCTGTGAAAAAAGACCCATCAGCACCGACGTGATCGACGATATCGTAGAAAATATCGAGCGGGAATGCCAGGAATTCCAGGGTCAGGAAATCCCCTCCTCCGTCGTCGGCGAAAAAGTCATGAAGGAACTGCAAACGCTCGACGCGGTCGCCTATGTCCGGTTTGCCTCCGTTTACCGGCCCTTTCGGGACATCGACGACTTCATGGACGAACTCAAAGACCTCCTGAAAAATAAAAAGAAGGAAGAGAAATCCTAAAGATGTTTACGGGTATTATCGAAGGGATGGGCACGGTCAGAAGCCTCGCAAGAAAAGGAGAAGACGCCTTTCTCACGTTGGATACGGCCGTCGACCTTGCGGAGCTAAAAGTCGGCGACAGCATTGCCGTCAACGGGGCCTGCCTGACGGCAACCGCAAAAACAAAAACAGGCTTCCAGGCGGATGTCTCGGCAGAAACATTGGAAAGAACAAACCTCAAAACGATCAAAACCGGCGACAAAGTCAACCTCGAGAAATCGCTCCGCCTAAGCGATTTTCTGGGTGGACATATCGTGCTGGGGCACGTGGATGGCGTGGGGAAAATCAGGCAAAAGACCGAAAAGTCGAATTCGATCATCATCGCTGTTGACGTCACAGAACATTTAACCCGTTACATCGTTGAAAAGGGTTCGGTCGCTGTGGACGGTATCAGCCTGACCGTCAATCAATGTCAAGAATCCTGTTTTTATGTGAACGTCATCCCGCATACGGCCCAGGCAACCACCATCGGATTCAGGAAGGTCGGCGATGCCGTCAATATTGAAACGGACATTCTCGGAAAGTACGTGGAAAAATTGCTCAGGGCGGGCCGGATGGGTAATAAAGAACAGAATCGTAAAATAGACTTGAATTTCTTGACCGAACATGGATATTTATAAAACCGAAAGTGTCAGATTAAAGGGTCAAGAGGTCAGGTCCCAAAAATTATAAAAAAAGAAAAGCAGGTGTAAAATGAGTGTTAACGATATAAAAGATGCATTAGAAGATATTAAAAACGGGAAAATGGTCATCCTTGTGGACGATGAGGACCGGGAAAATGAGGGTGACCTGTGCATGGCGGCGCAATTTGCGACGCCTGACGCCATTAATTTCATGGCCCGCTTCGGCCGGGGGCTGATCTGCCTGTCCATGACGGAGGACCATGCGGACAAACTGAGACTCATGCCTATGGTAAGGGACAACAAGGCCCGCTTCGGCACGGCCTTCACCGTCTCCATTGAAGCCAGACACGGCGTAACCACAGGAATCTCCGCGGCCGACCGGGCGACAACCATCCAGACGGCCGTCGCCGACAATGTCAAGCCTGAGGACATTGTCAGCCCCGGTCATGTTTTCCCCATCCGGGCAAAAAATGGCGGTGTCCTTGTCAGGACCGGACAGACGGAAGGCTCTGTCGATCTGGCCAGATTGGCGGGACTGAAACCCGCAGGCGTCATCTGTGAAATTATGAAGGACGACGGTACGATGGCCCGGATGCCCGACCTGGAAATTTTTGCCCGAGAACACGGATTGAGAATCGTTTCCATCGCGGATCTGATCGATTTCCGGATGCAGCATGAATCCTTAATCAAACGTGTGGCGGCAGCGACCCTTCCGACCCTCTATGGCGGCGAATTCAAGATGATTGTGTATGAAAACGACGTCGACGATATGAAACATATCGCTTTAGTCAAAGGGGAGATCACCCCCGAAGACAATGTCCTGGTCAGAGTTCATTCGGAATGTGTTACGGGTGACACGTTTGGCTCTTTGAGGTGCGACTGCGGCGACCAGCTTCACAAAGCCATGGAAATGGTCGACAAAGAAGGCAAAGGCATCATCGTTTATATGCATCAGGAAGGCCGGGGGATCGGTCTGGTCAATAAAATCAAAGCTTATGAACTACAGGAACAGGGCCGAGATACGGTTGAAGCCAACATAGAACTCGGCTTTAAAGCCGATCTGAGAGAATACGGTATCGGCGCTCAGATTCTGGTCGATCTTGGTGTCAAGCATATGCGTCTGATGACAAACAATCCCAAAAAAATCATCGGTCTGGATGGCTACGGCATCACCGTGACCGACCGGGTACCCATCGAAATCCAGCCGAATGCAAACAACATCAAGTATCTGACGACGAAAAAGAAAAAGATGGGGCATTTACTAAAAATTAATCCGGAGTAGGTCTATCAGAGTCCGATAAGTCTTATACAGTCTCGTCCGAACGGATAACTCGTCGGCCCGCATTGGGAATAACGAATATTCCCGGATTTCGATTTTAAACGGAACGGCAAAAATAAACTTACTTGAAGTGAATCATATTAAACAATTCTATTCAGAATGGAGAAATGATTATGCCGAAAATCATAGAAGGAAAAATCTTGGCCAAGGGAATGAAATTTGGCATCGTTGCCAGCCGGTTTAATGATTTTATTTGTGGAAAGTTGATTGACGGTGCCGTAGATGCTTTGACCCGGTCAGGGGCCGATGAAAAAGACATACAAATTTATAAGTGCCCCGGCGCTTTCGAGTTGCCTTTAATGGCAAAAAAACTTGCGAAAAGCGGCCGCTACGACGCTGTCATTTGTCTCGGCGCGGTCATCAGGGGTGCCACACCTCATTTCGAATATATCAGCGCCGAGGTATCCAAAGGCATTGCCAATGTGGGCCTGGAAACGGAAGTTCCCATCGCTTTCGGCGTATTAACCACCGACACAATTGAGCAGGCTATCGAAAGGGCCGGCACCAAGGCAGGTAACAAGGGTTGGGACGCTGCTCTTTCATCCATAGAAATGGTCGACCTGTTCAAAAAAATTTAATCATATCCGTTGGTGTTTTGACAGCACCGTTAGAGGAGTAAATGCGAACACGAAGAAAGGCCCGGGAGGTTGCCTTACAGGTTCTTTACCAACTCGATGTACTGAATATTGACGTCAAGGAAGCAGTTGAACTTTTTTGGCTCAACTTTGAGGCAACCCAAGAGGCAAGGGAATTTTCAACTTTGTTAATTGAAGGTGCCTGGGACAACCGTAGCGAAATCGATAAGCTGATTTCCAGTTGTTCCGAAAACTGGTCTCTGGGCCGCATGTCCCGAGTCGATAAAAATATTCTCCGGATGGCCGCCTACGAACTTCTTTACTGTCACGACATTCCCCCCAAAGTCACTCTCAATGAAGCAATCGATCTCGGTAAAACCTACGGTTCGGAGAATTCCGGTGCCTTCATCAACGGCATCCTGGATGCCATTTATGAAAAAATTAAAATAAACAATCCACATCCGGATTCGAACGAAACGATGAATAAAGACTCACTTTGATCATCTTAATTTTTGGAGGCAATAACAGCGATGAGCGGGAAATACAATCCCCGGACAATAGAAGAGAAATGGCAAAGACACTGGGAAGAAAAACAGATTTTTAAAGTCACGGAGGACGGAAACAAGAAGAAGTATTATCTTCTGGAAATGTTCCCTTACCCTTCCGGAAAAATCCATATGGGCCACGTACGAAATTATACCATTGGCGATGTCATTGCCAGATATAAGAGCATGAAAGGGTATAATGTTCTCCACCCTATGGGCTGGGACGCTTTCGGGATGCCGGCGGAAAACGCCGCCATCGAACACGGCATCCATCCCGAAAAATGGACCCGTGAAAATATTGCGAATATGAAAAAGCAACTCAAACGGATGGGGTTCAGTTATGATTGGGACAGAGAAGTCTCAACCTGCGAGCCCGAATACTACCGGTGGGAACAGATGTTTTTCCTCTGGATGTACGAAAAAGGCCTGGCCTACAAAAAAACATCCAGCGTGAACTGGTGCTTCAAATGCAAGACCGTTCTGGCTAATGAACAGGTTGAGGGCGGTCTTTGCTGGCGGTGCGGCACCGAAGTCGGTGAAAAGGTCCTGGATCAATGGTTTTTCCGCATTACCGCTTACGTGGAAGAACTCCTTGAGTATTGCGACAAGCTTCCGGGATGGCCCGAGCGGGTGATGACCATGCAGAAAAACTGGATCGGCAAGAGCTATGGGTGTGAAATATCCTTCCCTATGGCCGACTCTGATGATGTCATCAAAGTTTTTACCACCCGTCAGGATACTATTTTCGGCGCCACTTTTATGCTTATTGCCGCTGAGCATCCACTGGTGATGGAACTCGTCACAGGCAAACCCATCGAGCAAGAAGTCAGTGCCTTTGTCGATAAGGTCAAAAGGCAGGATAAAATGGTCCGGACGTCTGAATATTACGAAAAAGAAGGGGTGTTTCTGGATTCTTACTGTTTGAATCCCGTCACCGATCAGAAAATGCCCATTTTCGCCGCGAATTTTGTCCTCGCCGATTACGGCACGGGCTGCGTCATGGCTGTTCCGACCCACGACCAGAGAGACTTTGAATTTGCCAAAAAATATGATCTGCCCCTCATCGTGGTCATCCAGCCCAAAGACCGGCCCCTTGATCCGGAAACGATGCCGGAGGCCTATGTTGAAGAAGGCATCCTGGTCAATTCCGGCCAGTTCAACGGCATGGAAAACATGAAGGCTCTCGACTCTATCGCCACCTATTTTGAATCCATCGGCCGGGGCAAGAAAACCATCCAATACCGTCTGAGGGACTGGGGCATATCCAGGCAGCGATATTGGGGAGCGCCCATACCCATCATCAATTGCAAAAAATGCGGGACGGTGCCGGTACCGGAAGCCGATCTTCCTGTTGTTCTTCCCCTAGACGTCGTTTTGACCGGCGAAGGTGGCTCACCCCTGGCGAAACACCCCTCCTTCGTTGAAACAACCTGCCCCTCCTGTGGTCAGCCCGCCACTCGGGAAACCGATACGATGGACACCTTCGTCGAGTCATCCTGGTATTTTGACCGGTACTGTTCGGCCCACCATACGGAAAAGCCCGGCCTCGACAAGACAAAGGTCGATTACTGGATGCCCGTGGACCAGTATATCGGCGGCATCGAACACGCTATTATGCATCTGTTGTATGCTCGGTTCTATTCTAAGGTTCTCCGCGATTTCGGCATCCTGTCCGTCGACGAACCCTTCACCAACCTCCTGACGCAGGGCATGGTCTGTAAGGAAAGTATGCGTTGTCCGACTCATGGGTACCTCTTCCCCGAAGAAGTCGAAGAGGAAAAATGCGTACACTGCCAACAGCCGGTCACCATCGGGAAAACGGAAAAAATGTCCAAATCGTTAAAGAACGTCGTCGATCCCGATTATCTGATCCGAAAATACGGCGCGGATACAACCCGTCTGTTTTGTCTCTTTGCCTCTCCGCCGGAGAAAGACCTCGAATGGAGCGATCAGGGTGTTGACGGAGCCTTTCGTTTTATCAACAGAACCTGGCGCATCATTATGGATTATCGGGATGTGATCAGAGACGTTAAACCCTTTCAAGGTGATGCGGAACTGCCGGAAGATCTGAAAAATCTCCGGCGAAAAACCCATCAGACGATCAAAAAGGTGACCAGCGATATCGAAGATCGTTTTCACTTCAACACAGCCATCAGCGCCGTTATGGAACTGGTTAATGTGCTCTATCAGATACCAAAACCCGACAAAGAGAACCGGATCGACCTGGCGGTTGTCCGCGAAACCGTCGAATCCATCATTCTATTGCTCACGCCCATCGTCCCCCATGTTGCCGAAGAGCTCTGGAAAAATATTGGTCATCAAAATACCCTCTCCAAAATATCCTGGCCGACTTACGATCCGGCCATTGCCGCAGAAGAAGAAATCACCATTGTGATCCAGATCAACGGCAAACTGAGGAGCCGCATTAATGTGCCGGCGGAGGAAGAAGCCGAAGCGATCAAAAACCTTGCCCAAGCCGATGAAAAAATTGTGAAGCTTGTTGAAGGAAAGCAGATTGTGAAAGTGGTTTATGTTCCCAAGAAGCTGGTTAACATTGTGGTGAAGGGTTGAACACAGGTTCAAGGTTCAAGGAGCAAGGTGCAAGGTCTTATACGGGAGCCATCTTGAAAACATTTGATAACATCTATGCGGCCGCTTTTATTATCTGCATCATCCTCACCTTCACAAGCTGCGGATACCATTTCGGGCCGGGTCATGAAAATATCGATAGGAGTATCCAAGCCGTTTTTATCGATATTTTCCAGAACGATACCAGCGAGGCCCACCTTGAAACCTATATGAGGAAGGCGTTTATTGATGAATTAATCCAGAGGGGCCATTTCAAATCAGCAAATCAAAGAAGTGTTGCCGATGCAATATTAGGGGGGAAAATAAAAACATTCACCGTTTCACCCATCGCATATCGAAGCAACAACAAAGCCGCCGTCGAGCGGATCCATATCACGATGGAAGTTTTTTTCGTCGAACAAAAAACGCAAAAAATTATCTGGCGTGACCATCGTTTTTCCGGAATGGTCGATTACGGCATCGATGCGACCAATCTAATGGTGACAAAAAATGCACGAAAAAACGCCCTCATCAAGCTGTCCAATGATTCGGCTGAGAGGGCGTTTCTATTGATTTTATCGGGTTTCTAAAGCGTTCACAAATGTCGGTTATTTTAACCTGCCATTCCATTCACTTTTTTTGTCAGTCGGGAAATCTTGCGGGAAGCATTTTTTTTATGGAAAGCGCCTTTTGAAGCCGCCTTGTCAATCGCCGGTATGGCTTTGGCCAGAGCAGCTTTGGCCCCGTCGCTGTTCTTGGATTCGACATCCTTCAGGACTTTTTTAATTTCCGTCCGAACATTCGCTTTGATGGACATATTTTTCATGCGATTTTTTTCATTCTGCTTGCTTCTTTTAATTGCTGATTTATGTGTAGCCAAAAATTGCCTCCCTGATTTTATTTAATACATAATTTATCGTTACCAAACGATCAAATTTTCTTTTTCGTAAGGCGCTTTTCCTATACGAATTCCCCAATCATGTCAAGCTGAAATTTATACCGGTGGCCGAATGCGACATCGAGCCGCAGCCGTCGTTCAGCATCCAGGGTGGAAAGAACGAAGGTGCAGGGAGGAATCTGTTTATTGCCGGGATTTATGGTTGCATCGCTTTGACGCAGATAAGGCACCGAGGAGATGCCTTATCTGCGCGGGTTCATTAAAGTCCGGAAGCTGCAGAACACCGTCAAGCGTTATGGACATAAACATCCTGTTGCGGGAAAGGAATGGAGATGCCCTCCGCATCGAATCTTTTTTTAATCTTTTCCTGTGTCGCGAAATAGACGTTCCAGTAATCCGCTGTCTTCACCCAGGGTCTGACCACGAAGTTTACGCTGCTGTCACCAAGCTCTACCACTCCGATTGTCGGTGCCGGTTCCTTAAGAATCCGGTCATCTTCGGCAAGGATGCCTTCGAGAACCTTACGCACCTTATCCAGATCGTCTTTGTAGCTTACTCCGGCTACAATATCGACACGGCGCTCCTCTTTCGCCGAGTAATTGGTAATACAATCGCTGGTCACTTTGGCATTGGGAATAATAATCTTTCTGTTATCCGGTGATTTGAGCTCCGTGGTAAAAATGCCAATCCCCTCAACCGTCCCTGCCGTTCCACCGGCCTCGATATAGTCCCCAACCTTGAAAGGCTTGAAGATGATCATGAGAACACCGGCGGCAAAATTGGCCAGAGACCCCTGAAGGGCCAGACCGATGGCCAGACCGGCGGCACCAACAACAGCAATAAAGGAGGCCGTTTGCACGCCAAGTTGCCCCAAGGCAGCGATGATAACAAAAGCGATAATAGCCCAGTACGTGAGACTCACGACAAAGGAGACCAATATTTCATCAACATTACGTTTCCGCAGCAGCCGTCCGAACACGGACCGTATCCACTTGGCCACAATGCACCCGACGATCAGTATGACAATGGCCGCTATGATTTTCAGTCCATAAATCGTAATTAATTCCTGTATCCTTGTACCGATCTGATCCATAACCTATCCCTCCTTTTTTAATGCTTATTTTGAATATCTTAGGGCCAACCCAGATCCCATCCGCCTAATTTTTAATTATGATGATCCATACCTGCCAGAATGGATATAAAGATCCCTTGCATTGCTCGTTTTCTACTGCTTTTTCTCACAAATAATCTAATAAAATTTACAAAAGAGTCCATTTGAGGGAACAATGGCCAATAGTTGTCACATGATTTCTTTTTTTTCGGATTTTTTCATTGATAGCATGTCCTGAAGTCTTATGTCGGGATGGTGGTATCGTTCATACTTGGGTGTTTTTTTGCCAAGCTGTATCGCTTCTTTGGGACACCATTGGATACAGGCCAGGCATTGCTCGCAGCGATGCAGCCACACCGGTCTGCCGTCTTTAAGCTCAATATTATTGCAGGGACAAATCGTTTTGCAGATGCCGCAGGTGTTGCATTTATCATCAACCCAGAAGCCCTTGTCCATGTTGGGAATATGCGGAAAAGATAATTTATACAGAAATCCGGACAATAAAATATTCTGCCAGAGAGGGCCTCTTTCGACAGGATGCTTTTCTTTTTTGGCGACAAGCGCTGCTATTTTTGCAATCTTGTCTCTCGCATTGTCTATCCTCTCCTTGATTATCTTCTCCGATCCGGGGCCACCCCATGGGATGTAATTGGACGGCATCACGATATCGAAACCGGCGTCCAGAGATAATCCCTTCTTGCTCATAAGTTTTTTCAATTGCAGTAAGGTAGCGGCGACCTGACCGGCATTGACGGCGATGGCAAAGTAATATTTTGGGGGATCTTCGACTAATACGTTAACAAAATCAATCACTCGGTGGGGCAGGCCCCATATATGAACAGGGAATATAAAGCCCAGCGCCTCGGCATGGCTTGTGATCGCCTCACCGTCCTGCCACAACATGGACCTTGTCCCGACACTTCCAAGATATTCCGCCAGGGTACGTGCCGTCCAATAAGAATTACCTGTGCCTGTATAAAAAAAGAGCTCGGTTTTCATCATGGCCCTCTGCAAAGCATGAATACGAAATAATTTTTCAGTTCACTTGCGAACAAGCCGTTTTCCTAATGCTTCCGCTTCCTGCATCAGGGCTTCATTCTTTTCTATTTCCCCCGCCTTCATGGCGCTTCCGTAAACCATCCCAACAATCCTGGAGCGGGTAAATCTGAAGGCGTCCTGAAAAGTTCGCAAAGCATTGACACATCCCGACACAAACGGATCAACATCTCCATAGCTCATAGCAATGGCGATTTTTTTACCAGAAAACGGATCCTTGGTGTAAGCGGAAAGGACAAATAAGCGATCCATGAATATCTTGGTTTGTGCCGACATGCTGAACCAGTAAACGGGACTGGCTATCACCCAGGCGTCTGATTTGATGAGCTTTTGGAAAATGTCCTGCATATCGTCTTTGATGGCGCATCCTTTCGTATCGGGTCTTTGGCAAGTATAACAAGACCGGCAGGGTGAAATATTAAGCCCCTGCAAGAAGACCGACTCCACTTCCGCACCAACCGATTTTGCTCCTTTCGAAATTTTTTCCGCCAGAATGGCACTGTTCCCCTTTTTTCTCGGACTGCCTAGAATGACCAGAACCCGCTTCGTTGCAACCGGATCTTCCACCACTGCCACCTCCTCCGCTTTTTTTGACTTAATGAAACGTTATTATCAATTTCAAAAATTGACGCGATACATAGATAAAGCGAAAAGATCTGGGGAAAAGCTTTTATCCGGCCAGAAATTTTCTGATCCAATCAACGATCGGTTCCGTGAACAGCAACACCAAGGCAGTATAAAGAATTATGATGATGACCAGCTCTACGGAATTTATTTTTCGGTATTTTCTTCTTATCAAAAAAATAATTAGAATTCCGGTAATCAGCGCAATTAAATGGACCCAATAAAGGCTATTCATTTTCATACCCCTTTCATGCCAACTTTCGAACCAATGTCTCGAAAAACAGAGAATTCCACATTTTGATTGAAAAGAAGAAAGAGCCGCTCCTCTTGACTCGATACTATAAAGGAAAAATGGTTGAAACGTCAATCGGTTTCAACCATTTTATGAAGAATGGTGCCAGAGGTCGGAATCGAACCGACATGACCGCAAGGGGCGGGGGATTTTGAGACGTATCCAAAGATAAGGCGATTCCTCATCGAATATTAATGCCTTACATATCAAGTACTTTCAAAGCCACCGTTGGATTACATTTGCTTACTTTTGAATTTTTTTGGTTCTGACGGTTACAATTTAGTTACAATTTTTCATTGCGTTGTGCCGCAAATATTCTTTCAATTTCTGTCTTGTAGGGAATCGTCGTCCTAACTGCGCCCGGATGCCCATTAAATCCTTGCCCCGATATCCTTATAAACAGATTTCCGATGCCTGATCCCCAGAATCCACACCTCGTCCTCTACCACCTTGAACACAACCCGATAATCACCCACACGCAGCTTCCAGTAACCTTTAAGCGTTTTTCGCAAAGGCTCCCCATAATCCTGAGGTGCGGTCTGCAACCGTTCTTCTATGGCCTTGCGGATTCGTTCTTTTGCTCTTTGATCTATAAGGGGCATATCCTCAGAGCGAACATCCGGATGATAGTGCAATGTAAAAGGCATGGATCATTCCCATATATCTTTATGCGAAAGCGCCTTTTTTCTGTCGAAAGTTTTCAATCGTTTATCAGCAAAGTCTGCAAGAGCGGCATCTTCCCGTAACTCAATGGCTTCCCGGATCAGGTCGCGGGCAATGGTGGACATGGAAACCCCCTCACTGTCTGCAAGATCAAGCAAAACGCTGTATAGCGGCTGCTCCACAACAACATTTACTCTCGGATTTTTAGTGGGCATTGTTCTTCTCCTTTCCAAATTAAGTGTAACACTTATGACGCACTACGTCAAACGAAAAATTATTAAGTGCCCCACCCTATTCTCATAAATCACTTTTTAGCCTCAATAAAGCAGTTTCTCTAACTATAGCGTCTATAAACGCCCACCTTCTTTGCTTTTTCGAAACCATAACCTTTACCATCGGCCCTAAATTCTCAGCCCCGGATTTGCGAGGCGGAAAGAGGGGTCGACGATGGCTAAGGCAACGATTCAGAGCGGCAGCAAGGCAAAATGGACGGTCATGGTCTATATTGCCGGGGACAACAATCTTGATGGGGCGGCCCTGTGGGATATCAAGGAGATGGCCCAGGCAGGCTCGACGAAAGACGTCAACATCCTGGTTCAGCTTGACCGCGCAGCGGACAGGAAGACGCGGCGGTTTCTCATTACCAAGGGCGGCGGGTATGACCGGGACTGCATCGAAACCTTAGGCGAGACGAATTCGGGCGATCCGAAGGTTCTCGAAGATTTTCTCGCGTGGTCTATCGAACGGTATCCTGCTGAAAGGTTTTTCCTGATTCTCTGGAACCACGGCGGTGGCTGGTGGGAAGAGGAAAAGATCAGGGCCAAGGTATCAAAAGGCGGCGCTTCATGTCGTCGCCGATCCACTTCTCACGGCAACCTTTTCAAACATGATGCCGTTGCACTGGAGCAAACCGCAGCACCGGGACAGGCAACCCTTCGCAACATCTGCTACGACGACACCTCCGCCGGTGACGCCCTCGACAACAAGGAACTCAAGGACGTCCTTGCCCGCATCTGTGCCGTTATCGGTAAAAAGATCGACATCCTCGGCATGGATGCCTGTCTCATGACTATGCTGGAGGTGGCCTGGCAGCTCAAGGATTCCGTCGAGATCATCATCGGCTCCGAGATCGAGGAGCCCTGCGACGGCTGGCCCTACACGGATATCCTCAATTTCCTGACCGCTTATCCCCGGCGCAAAACCCATATCATCGCGAAAGAGGTGGTCAGGCAGTATATCGCCTCTTATGAAGACTCCGGCGATACCGTCACACAGTCCACAATAAATGCAGTTGCCATCACCGATGTCGTCAATGCCCTCACACCCCTGGATCAGGAACTCCTTTCCGATCTGTCGGGAAACCGGAAGCTGGTCCAATGGGCCTGGGATCATTCACCGAAATTCTTCGGCGACAATTACATCGATCTTTATGCCTTTGCCCGGAAGCTCAAAAGCAAAGGCCGAGGTGCGATCCGGGAGAAAGGCAACTTTCATGGGAACCTGATTGGAAAGACCCAGAAGATTGTCGGCATATGCACCGGACGGTTTCAAGCGGGTGGCATCCCGTAGCGGGTGGCCATGATGATCTCCGGGCACAAGACCCGGAGCGTCTTCGACCGCTACAACATCGTGTCACAGGACGATTTGAAGGAGGCCGCCCTGAAACGCCAGAAATACTGTGAGGAACAGGTGGCACGGTTACAATTTTATATGAAAATCCCCCCTTGCCCACCTTTAAAAAAGGGGGGGGTAACCGACGTGACGATGGGCTTCTGCTTCCCCCTTTTCTAAAGGGGGATTGAGGGGGATTTTCATCCTTCGTTGTGCCCGCGACGGGCATGAGTGGTAGTTATAATCCGCCTAAAAATGAAAAAAGGGTCATAACCCTGAAAGTTATAACCCCTTGATTTTTATGGTGCCGGAGGTCGGAATCGAACCGACACTTTCGCGAGGAAAGGGGGATTTTGAGTCCCCTGCGTCTACCAGTTTCACCACTCCGG
>JAFGLN010000051.1 GCA_016928025.1 Deltaproteobacteria bacterium | reverse complement strand
GGCGGAGCAGCAGGGGATCTGAGCCTTGATTTATCTCAAAGACCTTTCCCTTTCCTTCGGCGGGCAGGTTATCTACGAAGGAATTAACTGGACCATCACGGAACGGAGCCGCATTGGTCTCGTCGGCGAAAACGGTACGGGGAAGACCACGCTTTTTCGGACCATCATGGGAATGGTTCCCCTCGATGCCGGCTCCGTTGAAATTCCCAATCGTAAAAACAAGACCATCGGTTATCTGCCTCAGGATCTGGTCGAGTTGGAGCCCGTCGGTCTCATGGAATACCTGAAAAAAAAGAGCGGCCTGGCGGACATTGAGGGGCAGATCAAGGAACTGGAAGGGGCGATTTCCCGATGTGCTGAGGGGTCGGCGGAATTTAAAAGAGTCACGAAGGCCTATGAGCAGGCCGTTGCCCGGTTCAACGCCAAAGACGGCTACGCCTTCGAAGCCAAATCCAGGCAGATCTTAAAAGGCCTGGGTTTCCGGGAAAGGGATTTTGCCAAAAACTGCGCCGAATTTTCCGGCGGATGGAAAATGCGGGTTTTGTTCGCCGTCATCCTCCTGTCGGAGCCCGACATGATGCTTCTGGACGAACCCACCAACCACCTCGATACGGAGAGCATGGAATGGCTGGAGAGTTACTTGAAAGACTATAAAGGCACCATTATTGCCGTTGCCCATGACCGTTTTTTTCTCGATAAGATCGTCAACCAGATCGCCGATCTGGCCAACCGCCGCATCACGATTTACCGGGGCAATTACTCCCATTATCTGGTGGAAAAAGACAAGGGGCTGGAAGCCCTGAAGAAGGAAATGGAACTCCAGAAAGGGGAGATCAAGCGGATCGAGGCGTTTATCGAGCGGTTCCGGTACAAGGCGACGAAGGCCAAACAGGTGCAGAGCCGGATCAGGATGCTGGAAAAATACGATCTGGTGCGGACTGATCCGAATGCCAAAAGCATCCGGATCCAATTTCCCGAAGGAATGAAAAGCGGTAAGGAAGTCCTGGCGGTTGACAATATCGTTAAAAGTTATGGCGAGACGGACGTTCTGAAAGGTTTGAGTTTTAGCGTCCATCGCGGTGACAAGATTGCCCTCGTCGGCATGAACGGAGCGGGCAAATCAACCTTGACCCGCCTGCTGAGCGGCACCGAAACGCCGGATGCGGGCCAGGTCAAGGTCGGTCTCCATGTAAACATGGCCTTCTTTTCCCAGGAAAGCGCCGAAAACCTGAACTACGACAAAACGGTCTGGGAGGAAATCAGCCAGGCGGGTGTCAAGGCCAACGATCAGGAAAAGCGGAATCTCCTGGGCGCCTTTCTGTTTTCCGGAGACGACATCCATAAAAGCATATCCGTTTTGTCGGGCGGCGAAAAGTCGCGCTTGGCCCTCTTGAAGATCCTGTTGCAGGACTCGAATCTGCTGATCCTCGACGAGCCGACCAATCATCTTGATCTGAAGACAAAGGATATTTTTCAGGACGCCTTGCTGCAATATCACGGGACGGTTATTCTGGTGTCTCATGACCGGTATTTCCTCGATCGACTGGTCAACCGGGTCATTGAGATCCGGGACGGGACCTGTCGCGAATACCTGGGCAACTATTCCTATTTCATCGAAAAGCGGCGGTCGGAAACGATGGAAAACACGACCGAAACGAATGCGGTTTCGGAAAAGATCAAGACGGCCGATGCCGCAGCGGGAAGCGGGCGTAAGACCAAAGCGGACAAGCGGCTGGAGGCGGAAGAGCGAAACCGCATTTCGAGGATGACGCGCGGCATCAGAAAGGAATTGGCGGCTGTTGAAGAGCGGATTGCCGTTCTGGAAAAACACAAAACCCAAAACGAAACTCTTCTGTGCGAGCCGGACATCCACAAAAATCCGCAGAGGATCAAAACCCTCGATCAGGAATTGAAGGAAATATCCATCGATTTGGAAAGGCTGTATCTGGAGTGGGACGAGCTGTCTTTAAAACTGGAGGCTTTCGAGAGTCCCGATCATTCTTGAAACAATTCGGTATGGAGGTCAGACAATGAAGAAAGATAGGACAGAACTATTTCAAGCCGTTTTTTTACCGAAACCGTTCGCAAAAAGGGTAAAAAAGTTTTTCATCTTCCCCATAATCCTGCTCCTCACTGCCTGTTCTCCCAGTCTGTACAGTATTCATGTCAAATATGAACCGTCGAAAGACACTGCCAAGCCGTCTGTTGCACCATTGGAGCAGGTTGTTACCGTTGCCGCCTTCAATGATGCGAGGCCCGAAGGAGACGATTTGCTGATCGGCCATGTCATTAAATCAAGAGGGCGCCGGATTCCGGTCATTCCCAAGAAAAATAAATTATCACAGGCCGTCTCCGAAAGTATCAAAAACTACCTGCGGCAAACAGGTTATGCCGTATCGGACAATGCTCCGACCTGGGATAGTAAAGAAGACACGTTAAGGAAGGAATGGGGCCGAATCGTCGTCGGCGGGAATATCGATCAGGTGGAGCTGATCTGCAAAGATGATATACCGATTAAACGATACCATGCGGAAGTCAAGTTAACGGTCTTTTTCGCCGACACTCAAAAAGGGAAAATCTTTTACACGGTTTCCGCAACCGGTAAGACATCCCTTGAACATATACGCTTCTCCGAGGAGATCCTGGGCCAACAATTCAACGGTGCCCTGTCCGCGACCATAGAAGATATCTTCCGAGGCGATGCCGTTCGATCAAAAATCAGGGACATCATCGGCCATGTTCCCTGATTTTCCGGTTTTGACTACCGGGTTTCCGCCAGTTTTTGCAGGATGAAGACGGCGTCGGCGATACCGATTCGGCCGTCGGCATTCACATCACCTTCAATGTAGGGGATAGAGCCACTTGTAAATTTTGTCAATGTCTGGAGAGCAAGGATGGCATCGCTCAAATCGATAAACTCGTCTCCGTTAACATCGCCAGCCAGTACTTGAATTTTTTGGTAAGTCAAAACCATTGTACCGGGTATTCCGTCATACGCATCGACGGCAATGGCGTAGGTTTGTCCCGCCTCAGCTACAAAGGACAGGCGGCTCCACAGTTCGTTACCGTCATCGTCGTTTTGCGCCACCAGGCTCAGGGCGTCGACCGCACCGCCGGTATAGACGGCAAGCACCGTATCGAAGGAGGACTTTTCCGTATTAAAAATCACGCTGCCTGTGCTTGTTGATGTCCAGCGCCACCAGAGGGAGGATTTTGCGCCCTCATCATAACCGGCATGATCGGGCTCCCCGTCTTGGGCGGAGGCGCAGAAATTGTTTGTTGACTGTGATCCTTTTGCACCGGCAAGAACAATGGCCTGGTCAAAATTGTCATTGGCGGCCTTATTGGGAAAATTAGTACAGTCATACAGATGGAAATCTTTGTCCGCAACGGACTGGTCTAATACGACCTGAATTCCTTCCGCCTGGTCGCAATCCAAAATATGTCCGCTTTCGGACCACCACTCGGGGATGTAAGCGCTGTTGTCCATATAATAGGCCCTGCTTTTTAAAAAATAAGTCCCGGGGGCAAGCCTGGAAATGGTATAGCTGCCATCCGTGCTGCTTGCCGCAGTACCGCCTTTATATGTTGCCGTGCAGGCCGATTCGCCAACATAGTAGTTAACATACATGGATTCCGAATCAATAGGCGATCCGTCGATTTTTAAAATCTTACCGGAAATTCCACCTTTTATATGAAGACTGAAATCGATTGCATCGACCTGCTGCCCCTCCGTCAGAACAATAGCCTCGGCCTCATCGCAATCGAACGTGTCTCCCTCCGTTGACCACCACTCCGACATATAATCACTGTATTCATAATAGGCCCGGATGAAATAGGTACCCGCATCGAGTCCCCGGAATGTATAACTGCCGTCACTTGAAACATATACATATGTATAGTAGGAGGTATTGCAGGGTGGATTTTTTTTGTATAAATATACCCCCATCGAACCCTCTACCCGGGTTTCGCCGTCAAGCTGATAAACATGGCCGGAAATGGAACCTTTTGCTTTAAGACGAAAGTCGGTCGTTTCAGCAACGTCTCCCACATAGGCAAACGTAATGGGTTGGGCCTGTTCACAATTCTGAGCATCCCAGGTCGGAGACCACCATTGGTTATAATAATAGGTTGCTTCGGTCAAAAGATAATAAGCGCCCGGCGGTAAGGCATCGATTTCAAAGAAACCGGCGCTGGTATAATCATAGGTAACATACTCAGGATTACACGGATCTCCCCGATACAAGCGAACCCTGGTGCTTTCCGGCACCGGTGTGGTTCCATCTTCCTGGTAGAGCGTACCGGATATTTTCGCGCCGACATCCATGTGAATTTCAAGATTTGTAATATCCTCGCCGGAAGAAATGACGATTTCCAATGCCTCGGCACATGTAAAGGCGTTTCCGCTTTGGGACCACCATTCCGAAGCATAGATGTTATAGCGAGCATCCGCAAAGATATGATACCGCCCCGGCTTAAGGCCCTGGAAGGAGAAAGTGCCGTTAGACGTGCTTGAATAAGTATAATCAATCGACGATCCCTGGCATGGATTATCGGGATACAGATAAACATAAATAAGCATATTCATGGTTGCGCCGTCGGGCTTGTAAATCGTTCCCGAAATGGTCGTTTTCACATCGAGGCTAAAATCCTTGCCGCTCTGTGCGCTCCCTGAAACAACGGAAAAGACATCCGCATCCTGACAGTCAAATGCATCGCCGCTTTCGGACCACCATTCATCGAGATAGATATTCGAACTGTCAGGATCGGCACGGAGCGTGTAACTCCCCGGACCTTGCCGTGAAAAAACATACTGCCCCGTAGCGGGATCTGAGGTAGCGGTCATTGCCTTACGATAGCTGCCGCAGGCATTCTCCGGATAAATACCGATGGGAACCGCCTGATCGACCGGTGTAACGCCGTCCTTTTGATAGACCGTTCCCGATACGGCGCCGCCCACATCCAGCAAGATATCCTGGTCTGTAACATCCTGGTTGTCCTCCACATACATATGATTCGCCTGGAAACAAAAATAGGCGTTGCCGTCGGACGACCACCATTCATCCGCATAAGACGTACCTTCCGCGTTGACGAAAACCGTATAGCCGCCGTTGCCCAGATTGCCGATTAAGTATTGACCGGTTGCAGAATCGTACGCCCCCCGCTTGACCTCTCTGAGATCGCAGGGATCATCGGAATAGGCAATCACTTGAAGAGCTCCCGCCACAGGTGTGACCCCGTCGCTCTGGTAAATATGTCCCGAAATGACGCTGGACGGCTGCAGCTTGAAGTTTTTGCCGGATGCCATGACGCCCGCCTGCACTGTGACATCATTGGCGCCTTGGCAGGATAAGTTGCCGCCAGTTCCCGTCCACCAGGCAAAGGCGTAATCCGTGCCGGTGGGGTTGATCCGCATATAGTATCTGCCGGCGGGCAATGACTGGCTGTAGGATCCGTCGGCGGCTTGATTGGTATAGGTCACCAATGGTACACTGCATGCCCGATATGACGTACTTTCGTAAAGGTAAAACTCGATGACCAGCGGCGTGGCCACGGGTGTTTCACCGTCGGCTTCGAAGACGGTTCCGGAGATCACGCCGCCTGTGTCCAGCTGAAAATCGATGCCCGTCTTATCGGTCTGGGTCGCCACAGCGATGGTACCGGCTTGCAGACAATTGAAGGCGTTGCCCGTTTCAGACCACCATTCCTCAATGTGGGAGGTTTCCAAGTCCTTGGCCTTGAGGAAGTACGTTCCCGGCTTCAGTCCGGCAATGGTGTAAGCGCCTGTCGTCTCGTTGATCAGCGCGGAAACATAGGGGTTGCCTGCGCAGGCATCATCCGCATACGCCTCAATAACGATGGTCTCTCCGGTGACGGCCGTCGTTCCGTCACTTTTATAGACTGTACCGCTGATACGGCTCCCCTTGTCCAGACGAATTTCGACCGTGTCGATTTGTGCTCCGAAAGCAACGACTATGGGCTCGGCAGTCGAACAAAGATATGCATCTTCTCCTGTTGCCCACCATTCAGGTTGGTAGCCGCTGGCGCCCGGATCAGCCCTGACAAAATACGTACCGGCGCTGAGGCCTTCAACTGAAAAATGTCCGTCTGCCGGATTTAGAGACACTGATTTGACCACTGGACCGGTGCAGGCATTCTGTGCATAAACCTTGACATAAATATTCCCTGCTTCAGCAGGGACAGCTCCCCCGTTTTCCAAAACGGATCCGGCAATGGACGCAGCTTGATTCAGGTAAATATCTTTACCCGCAGCCTCCGATACGGAAGATAGAGAAATGCGCTCCGCATGATTACAGTCATAGGCATCACCGGCCGTTGAATACCATTCCCCCAGGACATCCGTTCCCGAAGGCTCGGCAAAAATATAATAGCCGTCATTGCTGAGATTTTCAAAAACATAGGCGCCGGTGTCGGCATCCGACCAGGTGGTGGCCTCAAGCTCAAGATCGTTGCAAGAGCTTCCGCTGTAAGCCTTGACGACGATTGGTGTTGCGAAGGTTGTACCGCCTGCCTCATAAAGTGTTCCGGATATGCTTTTTGATAGAACAATGGCAGGGTTGCTCTCTCCGGCATCCACGCGTCCGTTGTGGTCGGCATCTTCCGTGCCGTCATCGACGCCGTCATTGTCGGTGTCTTTTAATAAAGGATTGGTCGTCGATCCGGGCTCCAGATCGGGCTGGAAAACACCTGTGTCCGTTCCTTTAAGCGGGCCCGCGCCATCCGGGTCCGGAACCGGTTCCGTGTAACCGAGTTCCGTGCCGTCCTGAATTCCGTCGCCGTCCGTATCGGGATTGCAGGGGTTGGTTTCGTTCGAATCAATCGCCCCGTCCTGATTGCGGTCTTCCAGACCGTCGGGAATCCCGTCGTCATCGGAGTCGGCATCGTCGATATACGGGCAGGATGAGGCGTTCCCCCTGCTGTCGGGAAGGAAATCCCCGTCGCTGTCGGTCTGCGCGCTTTGTTGAAAAGTGACGATATTACCGGCTGCGTCGTAGCCGTAATGAAAAGAATGGCCTGAATTCTGGTAGGCATTGATCAGACGGCCGCGGGTATCATAGTCATAGCTGACCGATTCTCCACAAAAGGCCGCGGTTGAGTATCCCCAAAATGCCAAAGCGATGAACAGTAGAAGAAAATGAAGTGGAAGCATTTTTCCCTCAACTGGATATGTGTTCAGATATTTAATTATTTTGGCCTTCATTAGTCTCTTCTCCAAAAAGGGGCGTTGATAGGGGAAATACCCAAGACTTTGTTCACCGTCTATTTTTATAAATAGTATTTGAACAACCACTGCATATTCTCGTCCAGTGTGTTCCATTTCCCCGTTACCGGGTCACGATAGACCGGTATACCACCAATGGTTCTTCCAATTTCCCAACCGCCCACGGCTCCGATGATGACGACCGCCGTTATCGAGGTGACGCTTGCTGTTCCCACCGATGTTCCAGCCATATAAACATAGTAGGGGTTGCTGGCGTATAGAGTGCTCGGGTTTTTCAGTGCAAGCTTCAGGGCGGACAAACTCCCCAGGACACCGCCAACATTACCTGGCATCCCTCTGGTTTCCTTGAATGGCAGCATATCAAAGAATGCGCTCTTCACCATATCCTGACCTTCTTTGGTGTTCAGCAGTTGGGTATTCGCCAATAGCTGTTGAAACTGAGCTTCACCATAGGCGCTCTGAGCTTCTTCAATGGCATCCGGTGTAATCCAACTGATGAGCTTGTTAATTCCCCCGGAGATGGCTTCGATACCTTCATATGTCGTCATAGGTCGATTGTCTATACTGCCCGGGTCCGTCGGGGCTGCCCCGATAAAGTCGGCATGACAGTAATCCGGATCCTGGTTGGCTTGGGGATCGGTTGTGATATAAGATGTATTATCGGATTCTTCGTCGGCCAAGCCTTTGGGATCAATCCGATTAACCGGATCACCTCCAACATAAGCGTAAACATTCGCTCCAGCCGCGGTGCCTAAAGGATCCTCCGTCATGAATCTACGAATATCGGGATCATAGTATCTAGCCTGCATATGTTGGAGGCCGTTTTCATCGGTAAGAACACTCCTGCCGCCGATAAACCCATAAGGATTATCAAGAGAGCCCGATGAACCGATCACTTTTCCATAGGGGCTGTAGACGTAGCTCTGGACAAGATTTCCGGAATCATCACTGACGGCAATAACACTTCCCCGCTCATCCATATGGTAGATGCGCTTCGAACCGGCGGGATCGACGCTATACAAGAGATGATTTGAATAGATGTTGAATTGATTGGGATCATCATCGGCGTCCAGGCTGGACAGAATCCTCTCCCCAAAGCGCTGGTAACGTGTGATGATGCCGTCATAATTTTTAGAGACCCTTGTGCCGAGAGCATTATAACCATAGACCGTTGTATGGGCGCCGTCGGCAACGGATACCAGCCGATTGAGAGAATCATAGGTATACTGTGTGACAACAGTTCCTGCTGTTTTGGTAAGCAGGTTGCCGTTTAAGTCAAACTGATAAGCGGTCGTTTCCGAACCGCTGGTCCTTGTCAGCAGCCGGTTCGCCTGATCGTAAGTAAAGCCGGCGGCGCTATCGGTCGCCGTTGATGCCGGGGTATTGGTTCGTGAAGAATCGATAATGCGGCCCAAGGCATCACGGGTATAAGTCAAACTGACGAGATCATCGCCGTTGGTTTTCAGATGCCGGATGCCGACGAGGTCGTTACGGGCGTCATAGGTGTACACCGTGCGGGTGCCGTTAGGCAACACCACTGACGATATACGGTCCATCGCGTCATAACTGTAGGTGGTTACATTGCCGTTCCAATCCGTGATCTGTTGAAGTCTCCCGAAGCTGTCATACAGGTAATCGACATCCTTTCCATCTGCATATACGATTTTTTTCAATCGTCCCGCCGGCGTATAGGCATAGGCGACGGTTTTGCCCCAGACATCGGTCCGAGAAACCAGTTTTTCCATATTATTGTAAACTTCTATGGTGGTTCCCGTCGAATCGGTTCTTGTTATAGCGCTCGTCCCGGCGTTTTGATCATACTGGTAACTGTGGGTAATGTTGATCTCACCGGGGAGCGTCATTATCGTCAAACGGCCGTCCAAGTCGTAGGTATATTGGATTTGTTCTCCGTTGCGGCGGGTCAGCTTGATGAGACTCCCCATGGCGTCATATTCATAAGTTTCCGCTTTATTGACAGGGTCCGTAACGCGGGCAAGGCGTCCCAGATAGTCATAGGCGTACCGCCAACTGTTTCCCCGTTCATCCCGAAGATGATTCAGCATACCGGCGACATTTCGGTAATAGCTCACTTCCGCGCCGCCGGAATAGGTTATGCCGATAAGATTGCCTTCATCGTCGAAGCGGTGTTCGATACGTCGATCCAGGGGGTCTATGATACGGACTTGCGTGTTGTCTTCATTGCGTTCATAGCGCGTTGTCTTTCCCATGGGGGTTTGAATCGATGCCTGCCTGCCGTCGGCATCATATGTCCATCGCCAGATATGTCCCAACTGATTCCTCATCCAGATCCGGTTGCCGTTGGGATCATAACCGAAGCTCGTCTTATTGCCGCTGGCCGAAGTCCTGGCGCTGAGCCTGTTTTGTTCGTCATAGGCAAAATGGGTTACAACGTCATCCGGATCTTCTATGGAAAGGACATTGCCGATGGAATCATACGTCAGCGTTGTTGTCCCCCCCAGAGGATCGGTGATGGTTTTGATGCGGCCAAGCTCATCGTACACATAAGTTGTCACAGCGCCCGTGGGCTCGAAGGTGCGGGTTAATACCTGATTGTTTTCATTGTATGTAAAGGAACTCCGATGGCCCAGCGGCGATTCCTGCCATAAAAGGTTGCCGTTGGCGTCGTACTGCTTCTTGAATGCGCCGAAACCTGTTGGGTAATTGACCTGCACAATCCGTCCGGCTGCATCATATTGATAACCGGTGATTTGCTTGTACCGGTCTTTAATGCTTGTAAGCGAACCATTGGCGCTGTAAGTCAAGTTCCATGTCCCGCCATAGGCCGGATAACTGACGTAATCGGGCTGTCCCTTACTGTTCATTGAAAAGCGGGTGTAGTTGAAGTTGCGGTCTTCCATGGTGGTCAGATTGCCTTTGGCGTCGTAACCGAATGAATGGGTGCGACCGAATTGATCGACCACGGATGTCGGCTGATATTTGTCGTTATAGTTAATACGAGTCGATATTCCGAGACGGTTGGTCACAGCCGTTGGTAACCCGTGGGCATTGGATTCAAAGAATGCGGACTGGCCTTTTTTATCGACGACACTCAGCGGTTTTCCGTTGGCGCCCGGTGCGAGAGATGCTTGAAGCCCTTTTGTATCGGTAATTCCGATAAGGTTGTAACCGCTGTCGTATTCATGAACGTATGTTTGATTGGAAGGCATGGTGACGTTCACACGCGTACCGTAACTTGTGTCTCCGTAGCTCAGGAGGGTCTTATGGTCTTTAGCGTCTCTTTGTTCGATGAGCCGCCCGGCGGTATCGTAAACATTGGTCAGGACGAGGATACCGCGCCGGTCGGTCTCGGTCAACAGGCGGTGGCCGGCGTCATAGGAAAATGCCCAGGCGTGGCCGCGCGGGTCGGTGATGCCGGTCAGATTATCGTCGCTGTCATAGGTGAAAGTGAGAGTGTCGCCTGCATCCACCAGGGGGCTTGTGATGCGGACAATGCGACCATCGGTATAAAATAATTCAATAATCCGTCCCTGCGTGTCTGTGATTTTATCAAGTTGCGTGGAATATTCAAAAACAATCGCGTTATTGTTGAGGTCGTAAATACGAACGAGTCTTCCCTCGCTGTCAAACTCCCAGTAGAAACCGCCCCCGACATTAGCCTTCCATCCGCCCGCGCTGAGACGCGACAGATCGATGGACGGATGGCAGTTAAATGCTTTGTAGTCATCCGTTGTGGCGATTAAACGAAAAAGCTCTTTATGGCCGTCGCCAAAGTGAACCTCCGCCTCATCACCGTCTTCAGTTAAATAAATATGATAAGAATGGGTCCAGCCATAGCCCAGGGGCCCGTCTTCCTCAACGGCGGAAGAATTGTAGGCCACCTGAAAATTGAAGCTGTTACCGCGAATGCCAGGAAATTTAAACAGGCTTTGGCTGAAATAATAGTTGCCGGTCGCAGGGTTGACCGGATCTTCAACATTGTTAGGTTGATCGCCGTTGAGCGACGAGGGATCCATCTTCTCCGGATCATCGGGCTGCATAGCGACGTTCCAGGTATAGACCTCATCGGGTTCGAGGTTCACCATCGGTCCAAATTGATTGATGAACCCCGGTTTCTTTGCAAGCAAGGAATAGGATTCATTGGCCGCCACAATCATCTTGTAATGACCGTCCACGCCAGAAACGGCGCTATTGTTTTTTGTTAAAGAGCTGCTGTAGCCATTGACCTCCACGCCGGGAAGCGGCGATCCTTTCGGAGCAAACAGGCAATCACCGACAATCGTGGCACATTCCGAAACAATGGTTATCGTCTGAATCTTGGTGTCGTTGCCATATAGGCCGTAGGCCGTCAGGCTGACCGTATAGGCACCTTCCTCATCGTAGACATGAACCGGAGATTCTTCGGATGATGATTTGCCGTCGCCGAAATACCATTTGTAGATTTCCCCACCGCAGGATTTGTTCTCAAATTTAGTTTCATCGCCGACACAACCGATACCCGACACTTCGAAATCGGCGACAATACCATCGAGAACCTTGATTTTATAGGTATCGAGCGTATATGGTCCTTCATGTGAACCCCCGTAATAGGTCGGCGTGACGGTTGCCGTGCCGCAACCGGTTACTTCATATTCGATAGTTGGTCCGCCAAACCAGGTATTCGAAAATTCATGTCCCGACGACCAGGTACATGGCAGGCAATAGGGTCCGCAGCAGTCCGAGCAGGTCTGAATTACATCATCCACCAGACAGGGAGTACTGCACCAGCCACAGTGATCAAAGTAACCACGAATTTGTTTTAAACCGCTGGTCGTAAACCATACGCCCTCGCTCCCGCCGGTTACGCTGACCTTTACCTTGATGATATCTCCGATCCTTGCCGATGAAGGCACCTCTAAAGAGAGGCCGGCCGGGTTGGCCGCGAACAGTTGGGGCGGCATTGATAGAAGAATCAACACGCATGTGATCCCTATCATGACGAAGTTTTTTGTTATAGAAAATAGACGGTGGGCAGGGTTTGCTGCAGACATACGGTACATGATGCTCTGCTCCTTAATCGTTATTAGCAAATTGGTGTTAAAGGGAATGGGCTAAGGTTGGCAGCGATGAGAGAGTTATCCCAATAAATGCTTCCAAAACAAACAATTAACCTGATAACAGCCCATTACCGGCGGTGGTTATTAAAACGTCGATTCCTGAAGAAGACATTCAGGACGTGATTGCTTGTTTTTGAAAAAGAACTTTTTTTACGCGCCGTCCAGGCCGGACTTTTCCTGTTTCTGGAACCAGGCGGCGGGATCGGTCAGGTATTCTTCCGTATCTTTTAAGGAGACGAAATGCTCATGCTCGATATCGGCCAGGAGATTGAAAAACGCTTTTTCTTTCGGGTCCGTCGAGTTGTCGCGCAGACGGGCATAGAATTCCGCGCCCCGGGCCTCGAATTGAATGGCGGTGCGGATGGCTTGCAGGTCATCGTCATCGCCCTTGGGCATGGTGGTGGCCTTTTTGATCATGCCGTTGAGGATATCTTTAACGGCCGTATCTTTTACCTTCAGAGGAAGCGAGGCCGGCCACTTCTGCTGTTTCGACCATTTTTCGTGAAGTTCTTGGAGCCGCCGATAGTGTTCGTCTTCTTCCGATGCTATCTGCTGAAACATGGCCTTGCCGAGCGGATTTTTTGTTCTTTCGGCGTTGGTGAGATAGAACGTTTTCTCCTTCATCTCGTTTCCCAGGGCGATTTCCAAGGCGTTCAAGCGTTCCAGCATAAAAACCTCCTGTTATTGAAATTCGCTTCCATCATCCACTGAAATGTGAAAAATTGCAAGCAAATTCAGCCGGCAAGCCTTTGCCTCAAGCGTGTAAACCTTCTTTGTGTCTTGTTGTTCCTAACGGCAATAGCCAGCGCTTTCTTCGTACCGACTATGACCACCAGCTTTTTGCCCCGTGTGACGGCCGTATAAATGAGGTTTCTCTGCAGGAGCAGGTAATGCTGCGTCAATACCGGAATGACGACGGCGGGATACTCCGAGCCCTGGGCCTTGTGAACGGATACGGCATAGGCGGGAACAATCTCGTCCAGTTCGCTGTAATCATAAAGAACTTCGCGATTGTCCATGAGAATTGCCGCTTCCTGCGTCTCATCGTCCAATCGAACAATTCTGCCGATATCGCCGTTGTAGACATCCTTATCGTAATTGTTTCTGATCTGCATGACTTTGTCGCCCACGCGGAAGACCTGGCCACCGCGATAAACGTTTTCTTTTCCGGGATTGAGGGCGTCCTGGAGTTCCATGTTCATATGGGTCGTTCCGACAATGCCCCGATGCATGGGGGTCAGGACCTGAATATCATCAACGGCGTCAAAGCCGAATCTTTTGGGAATGCGATTTTTTACCAGATTGATAATCATCTCCAGAACTTTTGAGGGCTCTTCGAGTTCAACGACATAAAAATCATCCAATTTATCGTCCGCCGATCGGAGCTGCGGCATCATCCCTTCATTGATTCTATGGGCATTAACGATAATGGAACTCTCCCTGGCCTGGCGGAAGATTTCGTTGAGTTCGACGACAGGGAATGCGCCGGAATCAATAATATCCTTCAGAACGCATCCGGGGCCGACGGAAGGCAGCTGATTGACGTCGCCGACCAGAATCAACGTGGCTTCCCGGGGCAACGCTTTCAAAAGGTGGTGCATCAGAATCGTATCGATCATGGAAGCTTCATCGACGATCAAGAGATGGCAGTCGAGGGGATATTCGCTGTTTCTCTGAAAACCGCGTTTCTGGATACTGTATTCCAATAGCCGGTGGATGGTTTTCGCCTCGTGACGGGTTGTTTCACTCATTCTTTTGGCAGCCCTGCCCGTGGGTGCCGCCAGGATGACCCTGTTTTTGACTGCCGCATAGATTCTCAGGATGGCATTAATGATCGTGGTTTTTCCGGTTCCGGGGCCTCCCGTAATGACCAGCACTTTGTTGAGGGCGGCTTTCTCGATGGCTTCGATTTGTTTTTCCGCAAAAGTAATGGCGAATTTGTCCTGCGCCCATTGTATGGCTTTTCCCGCATCGATTTGGCGGGACGCTTTCGATGCCGTCATAATGGCCTTGAGGCGCGCGGCAAGCTGCGTTTCCGCCGTGTAGAAACCGGCGAGGTAAACCGCCTTCTGGTTTCGGCCGATGTCGTCATCTTCTGCAGTGAAATCATCGATGACAATCTCATTCCTGGCGGCAACAGAAGCCATGACCTTCATGATGATGGCTTGATCGATGTCGAGAATCTGCCGGCATTTTTCAACCAATGCGTCATAGGGAAAGCAGACATGGCCTTCATCGGCGAGTTCGTGGAGGACATAAATAAGGCCCGCCTCGGCCCGAAGTTCGGAATCGCTCGCGAATCCGAGTTTTTCGGCGATCTTGTCGGCCGTGACGAATCCGATACCGACGATATCCATGGCCAGTCGGTAGGGATTTTCCTGCACGACTTTAATGGAAGTCCGACCGTACTGTTTATAAATCCGTGAGGCGTAGCCCGAACTGACACCATAGGACTGCAGAAAGATCATGACCGAACGGATTTCCTTCTGTTCGATCCAGGCTTGCCGGATCATGGCAATCCGTTTGTCTCCGATGCCGGGAACATCCGTCAGTTTTTCGATGTTGTTTTCAATAACGTCCAGGGTGTCTTCTTTAAATTTTTTGACGATTCGCTTGGCCATAACGGGACCGATGCCCTTGATCAGCCCGGAACCCAGATACTTCTCAATTCCGTAGACCGTTGCCGGCGTGGTGCATTGGTAAAAGACCGCTTTGAACTGACGGCCGTATTTCGGATGATTTGACCACTCGCCCTGCGTCATGATGACTTCGCCGGGGAGAGGATTCTGGATATTGCCGACGACGGTTACTGTCTGCCGGAGGCCGCGAAGGCGAACTTGAAGGACACAATAACCCGTTTCTTCGTTACTGTAGGTAACCCGTTCAATCTGGCCTTGAAGTTCCGACAGCTTATTTACATCCATGAGCACTGGTCGTTAAGCGTTGAGATCGATGACATATTCCGCGATGTTCTGACAATGATCCGAAATGCGTTCCAGATGAATGAGAAGTTCGACAAAGATGGGCCCGGCCTGGGCTTGGCAGACTCTTTCGTGAAATCGGATCAGATGTCTTTCCCGCGCGTCTTTGACCTTTTCGTCGATGGTTTCTTCGCGTAAAGTGATTTCCTGCACTTTGAGCTTGTCCAGGCATTTAATCAGAGCAGCCGAATCATTAACATTTTCGATCACCAAGCGATTGATTTCCCGCATTTCGCCTTTGCCGGCATCGCTGAATTCGATATTTCCCTGGTATTTGTTTTTTGCCAGATTCGCAATATGGTAGGCATGATCGCCGATCCTTTCGATGTCGTCGACCATGGCCGTATAAACAAAGAGTTTATTCGACGCCTGGGGTGTCAATGCGTTACAGGAAATTCTCCAAAGGAATTGAACGATTTCCGCCCTGATGCGGTCGAGGACGGGTTCGATGTAGCGAATATTTTTCCGTTTGACCTCCTGATAATCCTCCATCAACTCCAGGCTGAGGGTAAGCATTCTGCGGCTCAGCATCATTTCCCTTTCCAGTTCCTTTTCGACTTGGTCAAGGGCGGTTTCCGGATTGGAGAGATATTTTTCGTCCAAAAATTCGGGCCAGAGGGGTAACGTTTCCACTTTGCCGGGGATGATTTTTTCGATGAGAACGGAAAAAGGCTTAAGGAAAAAGATAAAAATCAGAACCACTAAAATATTGAACAGGAAATGGCCGAAGGCGATCTGTTGGGCGACATCGGCGGAAATGCATTTGACGGCAGCGGTGAAAGGAACCAGAAGGAAAAGTCCGATCACCATGCCGGTCAGTTTAAAGATAAAATGTGACGCCGCCGTCCGCCTGCCGCTGATGTCGGCCGCCGCTCCGGCGATCAAGGCGGTGACGGCGGTGCCGACGTTCGCGCCGAAGACAATGGGGAGGGCGTTTTCGATAGCGACCAGATCGCCCTGAGCCAGAATAACCAACATGCTGATAGGGATGGCCGAACTTTGGACAATGGCGGTAACGAACAATCCGATGCCGGCACCGAGGATTGGATTTGTTTTTTGTGACAGAAATTGGCTGAGTCCCGGATTCCCCTTCAGGGGTTCCGTAGCCAGAATGGTTAAACTCAGGCCGAAGAATATAAGGCCGAAATAGAAAATGGCTTCACCCCGGTCTTTCCATTTTTGATTTCCCAGGAGCCATAACAGACCACCCGCCACGACGACGACCGGAGAGATGTCCGTGAATTTCCAGACAACCAGCTGGACGGTTAAGGTCGTTCCGATATCGGCGCCCAGCAGGACGCCCAGGGAATGATAAAATGTAATCAAGCCGGCGCTGACCATGCCGATGGTCAGGACGGTGGAGGCGGAACTGCTTTGAAAGAGAACGGTCGTGATGATGCCGGTAAAAAGGCCGTAAAAAGGCCTTTTTACGGTGTACTTTATATAGTCACGAATCCGGGCGGTAAAAAGCAATTGAACCGCATTGGTCAACTTCATTGTGCCGAAGAGAAATAAGGTGAATCCTGTTATCAGAAATAAGATTGACTGCATGGTTTTTTTCTCTGGCCGGATGGATAAACATATCCCCCCTCAAATCGCTAAACAAAGGCCGTTCGGGGGGATATGTTTATATGTGATATGTCGTTACAGAATTAATCGACTTTTTTGAAAACTTTTCCTTTGGCTCCGCAAACAGGGCAGGTTTCCGGAGCTTCCTTTTCCGCTGTGTAACCGCAGACGGGACAGACATAATAAGGATAGGTGTCTTGCCGGCTGTCTAAATTTGCCGCCATTTCCTCATAGAGTTTGGCGTGAATCTTTTCCACTTCATTGGCAAAATTGAATGACCGCTCGGCCTCTTTGCGCCCTTCCGCTTCAGACGACTCAATCATGCCCGGGTACATGCTCTTAAATTCGTAGACTTCCCCCGAAAGGGCTTCCTGGAGATTCTCTTTGGTGCCGCGGATACCCTTCAGAGCTTTTAAATGATTGTGTGCGTGAACTGTTTCCGCTTCTGCAGCGGCCCTGAACAGTCTCGCCGCCTGCGGATAACCCTCCTGGTCCGCCTTGGCCGCGAAAGCCAAATATTTTCGATTGGCCTGTGATTCACCCGCGAAGGCCTCCTTTAAAGCGTCTTCCGTTTTCGACATATTTTCTATATCTCCTTTCGCTATTATTCATTGGAGCTATATTAATCATCATTTCGGGAAAGACAACAATGATGAGATCAATAAGGCCTGCCGATTTGTAACAAAATGATGTCATAACCTCAAGACAAATATCGACGGGCTTCTAATAATACCTTTCAATAATTGCCGGTGTTGTCCAAAGCACCTTGCTGCCTTATCGTTTTCAAGGAGGGTTGTAAAAAACCTTAATTATGAAAAAGAATTAGATTTGATACATTGGATTTGACAAGAGCGCTCTTTAGTGTGTATAAACCACTTCAAATGCTCAAACGTCTTGAGTTGCAATGCTTCAGCTTAAAGGAGGCCTCAAATAAGTTTATGATATTGCGAAAGCACGTATGGTCAACGCAGCCATAATGAATAAGTCGCAATTGAATTAATAAAAAACTGCCATAAAACCGATAAAAGAAAGAGTAGTCTAAAAGGAATACCGGACTGTAGATTTAAATCTGAGCGTTTATTAGATTACATACCACAGGCGTCTGCATCTGAAAAAGAATTGTCAGAATATCTTCATGATCATGAACGAGAACAAAATCGGCCGAGAATTTGCAGTAAAACTGGATGCTCTGGAAAAGCTATCGGAAAGAACGACTTTGCTTCCGCCCTGGCTTTTCCAACACGATGAGCTGCTCAAATCACTTGAAACGGCACGGTGTCTCGAACAGAAAAAAATTATCAACACTATCAATTATACCCACTTCAGTGATGGTCATGTTTTTGTCCTTTTGCAACATCTCGTTTACAAGGAAAGCATTCTTCTGAAAGCCATTCCAGAACCGTGCATGGGAAATGAATTAGCATTGCATTGGCTGGAAGGTGATTTGTCCGAGCTGAAACTTGCAAACTTTATATTCCAATACTTGATAATTGATGACGGGCAATCCATAATCTTAATACCGGCAACGTTGAAGAAGTTTGATGCTGACGGTTTAAGGATTAAACTGCTGGATACAGGTTACGCACTGGGTGAAAGAAAAATCAGGAGATACCAATGCAACGGCGTTACGGCTGAGTTGATCCAAAGCGGTTTTAGCGTTAAAGGTATTTTGGGGGACTTTAACACGCGGGGATTTCAAATTAAAATTGATGTCGCAAAATCCGTGATATTGAATTGGTTCAATCCTGATCAGAATATTATGGTGCATCTTTATCAAAATGGGAATTCCGTATTTTCAAGTTATTGCCGGGTCATTCGTCAAATTATTAATCTTGAGCATAAAGATATCGTTGTGGCTCCCATAGACGATGCCGTGCATCGTTTTAGGAAAAAGTCTTTCCGCAACCCGCGCCGGCAATTAATTCCCGCGCCGACATTTAGTTTTGTACATCCTTTTATTGGGAAAAAAATGGTACGGGAAGTATATGATATAGCGAATACAGGTTTTTCAGTGCGTGAAGATGATGATGATTCTGTGTTGTTACCCGGCATGATCATTCCCGAACTGGAATTGGCATTTCATGGGATATCGCAGATAAAATGTGCAGGTCAGGTCTTATATCGTCAAAAAGAAGATGATAAAAACATTTTATGCGGTATCGCCATCTTAGACATGGATATAGATAGTTATAGCAGATTGACACATATAATAAGCAGCTTGCTCGATCCCCATGCTCATCTTTCAAAAGCAGTCGATCTTGACGAATTATGGAAATTTTTTTTCGAAACGGATTTTATATATGCAGAAAAATACAGACATATTCATGCGTATAGAAAAGACTTCAAGGAAGTTTATAATAGACTTTACGTCGATCTACCAGAAATCGCCAGACACTTTACCTATGAAAAAAATGGGCACATATATGCCCATATATCAATGTTTAAAGCGTACACGAGAACATGGTTTGTACATCATCATACGTCCAAAATCTTGGATGGCAGACTAACCGGTTTCCGTGTATTAAAACAAATCGTACAGTATTTTAACGGCATCGCTCGACTCCCTTCGGCAAAGACGGACTACGCTCTATGTTACTACCGTCCCCAAAACGAATTCCCCGATAGGGTCTTCGGCGATTTTGCTCGTGAATTCGGTAATTTGAAAGGAAGCTCCCTCGATCTTTTTTCGTATATGAACTTTGATCGAAAAACGAACCAAGTACCGTTGCCGGATGACTGGTCGCTTGCCAAATGCACAATGTTGGATATTTGGGAATTGGAACGTTTTTACATGTATAGATCAGGCGGGTTGCTTCTTGACGCAATCGGTATGAAAAATGGGGATATGGTGGATGATGATTTAGAAAAACAATATCAACGTTTAGGGTTTGTGAGAAAGTGTGATTCTTACTCCCTGAATTTTCAAGGTCAGCTTCACGCTGCCTTTATCGTTGAGCAGTCTATTCCAGCATTTAACCTGTCGGGATTGACGAATGGCATCAAGGTTTTGATAACAAAACCTGAATCGCTTGAATGGGATGTCTTGTCGCGGGCGATTACGATTCTTTCAAATCCATATAAGTATCAAGAGATACCCTTGTTGATTTATCCTGCTGAATACGCAAACTCACAAAGTGTTGCCTGTGAGAAACAATATCAGTTATGGATACTCAATTTACGTGATCATGAAAATGATTATGGTGAGTTTCTCGAAAAGAGATTCAGGATCAAATTTAAATAGATGTTATGAAAAATGAATAATACGCCATATATCAATAGTCGTGGGATAAAAAATTATATAGATTATGTAAAAAATACCTATCCAGAAATAGAAATATATTCTCTTTTGAAACATGCAGGCATAGGAGTTCACGAACTTGAAGATCAAGGACACTTGTTAAATCAACTTCAAATAGATCGCTTTCACGATATATTGGTGGAAAAAACAAAAAATCCCAATATTTCAAGGGATGCAGGACGATTTGCTGTACAATCGGGTTCCTTTAAAATTTTAAGACAATATTTTTTGGGATTCTTGTCGCCATCGATGGGTTATGCTGCTTTACAGAAACTTTCTTCTCACATAACTCATGGCCATACTTTTAAATCTAAACCATTAAAAGATAATATTTATGAAATAATTGTAACACCTAATCCAAGCATTAATGAAAAACCTTATCAATGCGAAAACCGGATCGGAACATTGGAAGCTATGGCAAAGGCTTTCACGAACAAATGGCCTATTATTGAACATTCCACATGTATTCATAAAGGAGATAATTGTTGTAAATATATAATTACCTGGGAAAAAACAACACAGTTTTATTTAAGAAAAATAAGAAATTATATTTCTTTAATTGGTTTCTTGTTAATATTGCCACTATCATTCATTATACCCCATATATATTCAGCAATTCTTTTTTTGTTGATAATCATATTCATCTTAGCGATTTCTTATCACTCAGAACATCTTGACAAAAAGGAACTTTCCATAAATATGGAGAAAGAAGGGAGTGCGGCTGAGCAACTTCTTAGTCAAATGAATATGCGTTACAATGAAGCATTACTCATTCAAGAAATCGGCCAAGCTACTTCCATGATTTTAGAGAGTGATAAATTATTACTCTATATAATGGAGGCTCTTGAAAAACGTCTCGATTTCGATCGCGGAGGAATCATGCTTGCAAATAAGCATAAGACGGGACTTCATTATGCTGCAGGATATGGTTATAAATCTGAATTTGAAGGCTACCTTAGGTCTACGGAATTCCACCTGAATAACCCTTTGTCTCGAGGACCCCTTGTGGAAGTTTTTCACAAAAAAACACCAATTATTGTTAATGATATTTCTGAAATTGCTCCTCAATTATCACCCAGAAGCCAGGAATTTGCCAAAACGTTGGGCGCTGAATCATTTGTTTGTGTGCCTATTATTTATGAAAGAGAATCAATGGGCGTTCTGCTCGTAGATAATATTAAATCCAAACGGCGATTAAGTCAGAGCGATGTCAATCTTCTAATGGGTATAGCTCCCCAGGTAGCCATCAGCCTGAATAATGCCATTTCCTATCAAAAAATCCAGGAAAGTGAGGAACGATTCCGATCGCTCAGTGAAAATGCGCCGGATATAATTTACACTTTGAATGCCGAAGGCGTCTTTACTCACATCAATCCAGCCTGGGAAAGAATATTAGGTCACAAAAAAGAAGAGGTCATTGGAAAACATTTAATCGACTTTATTCGGGAAGAGGATTCGGCCTATTATTTAAGTATATTAGAGCATATCAGAAAGAAGAAAGAGACGGTCAGAGACATTATTGGGATTTTTTTGCACAAAGATGGGTCCGAAAAGTTCTTTAATCTGAGCGGTGCTCCTAATATGGGTGCCGATGGGAAAGTTACAGGTATCGTCGGAACGTTTAAGGATATTACAGAACTAAAAAATTCCGAGGAAAGTTACCGATTATTCATCAACGGGACCGATGACATGGCGTTCCTCAAAGATAGTGAGCTTCGCTATATATTCATCAACCAGGCCGTTGCCAATTTTTTTGATAAGGATGAAAGCAATATCATCGGCAAAACGGATTTTGAGCTTTTATCGGAAAGCATCGCTAATACTTATAAAAAAACAGATGACCTGGCTTTAAACTCAGACGGCGTGATACTGGTTGAAGAAATCATAAATCAGCGTATTTATGAAATAAGAAAGTTTCGGATAAAGCTTATTGACGGTCAGATGGGTGTCGGCGCTTATATGCGTGATATAACTCAGCAGCGGGAAATGGAATCGCGTTTGATGCAGGCTCAAAAGATGGAAGCAATCGGGACGTTGGCCGGTGGAATCGCCCATGATTTCAACAATCTGCTCATGGGAATTCAAGGATATACCTCATTACTTCTGATGGACTTGAATGACCGGCATCCTTATTTTGAGAGGGTCAAAAGCATCCAGGATCAAGTTGAAAGCGGTGCGGATCTAACGAAACAATTATTAGGTTTTGCGAGGCAGGGTCGATACGAAGTCAAGCCATCCAATATCAACCAGCTATTGAAAAAATCATCGTCCATGTTTGGTCGGACGAAAAAAGAAATTGGTATTCATGAAGATTTTCAAAGGGATGTTTGGGCTGTTGACATTGATCAGGGGCAGATTGAACAGGTTTTGTTAAATCTTTATGTCAATGCATGGCAGGCGATGCCCGGTGGCGGGGATATTTATCTACGGACTGAAAATGTAGTTTGGGCGGACCAACATTTTGATTCTCTTGATGTGAAGGCAGGCAGATATGTAAAAATTTCTGTGGCTGATACGGGTGTTGGTATGGATGAAGAGACGCGACGACGTATCTTTGAACCGTTTTTTACGACCAAGGAAATGGGAAGAGGAACGGGACTGGGACTGGCGACTGTTTATGGAATCATAAAAGGGCATACTGGTTTTATTGATGTTTCCAGTGAACCCGGCCATGGTTCCTGTTTTATGCTATATCTGCCCGCTTCCGATAATGAGGTCGTGGAAGAAACTCAACCGGAGGAAACCGTCTTGCCAGGGCAGGAAACAATTCTTCTCGTTGATGATGAAGAGACAATTCTTGAAGTGACGCAGGAAATTCTGGAGTCGCTGGGATATACCGTTTTAACCGCAACAAGCGGTTACGAAGCGATAGAAATATATAAAAAAGAACAAAACCGGATTGATTTGATGATCCTGGATATGATCATGCCGGGTATGGGGGGCGGTGAAACTTATGATGTCCTGAAAACGATCAATCCGGAAGCCAGGATCATTCTTTCCAGTGGATACAGTATTGACGGTCAGGCAAAAGCTATTATGGAACGGGGTGTTAAGGCTTTTCTCCAGAAACCTTTCCGGATCCATCAGCTTTCACAAAAGGTTCGAGAGGCACTTGACTCATAGCCTGTGATAACTGAAAAATAATGGAAATATAAAACTTGAATACCCTTTTTGTTGAAGCGTATATAAACTCATTCCTGCCCATTTGGCAGAATAACTAACAGACCCACCTAATATTATTGTTAAGTGATTTTAAATATTATGTTAAGTCTTATCAAGTGACAGGAGCATTATGACTGAAGACATTATACGATGTAAAAAGTGTATACTCCCAAGTTCTTATCCTGGGATTAAATTCGATGAAAGGGGGATCTGTAATTATTGCTTGGAGACTCAAGATGCAAAGTTACCTTCTTATGAAGAACTAAAAAGTAAACTCAACAACATTATCCAATCTCACTCAGGCAAGGGCAAATATGATGCAATCGTTGGTCTCAGTGGCGGCAAAGACAGCAGTTATGTGGCATACTATTTAAAGAAAGAATACAACCTTAGAATATTGGGTATTAATTTCGATAACAGCTATCGTTCAGACAATGCAATTAAAAATTTAGATATATTGAGTGATAACTTGGGAATTGATCTTTTGACAATAAGACCCTCAAAAACTTTCCTGCATAAATTATTCAGGCATTTCCTGCAAAAGAACGGCGAATTCTGTTCTGTGTGCAATAACATGGGTTATCTTTTGATAGGTAGTTACTGCTTAAATCAGCAAAAACTGCAAGGTTATGCCCCTCTTGCCGTGGGGGGCTGGTCTAAAAAATATGAATATCAGCCAGGTGTTTCAGTTACCTCCATGCAATATTTTTTTAATCATTTAACGCCGGCGTTGCTTGATGCGTTAATCTCTCAGCCCTTTATTGAAGAGAAAGTTGTGCACATTTTTATGCAGTTGAACGACCCAAGACAGACAAAGACATACGCTGAATCAGGAAAAGAATTTACAAATTTAATCAGCAGTTTTATACAATTACCCGACTACGTTCCATGGGATCTAAATAGCATGCCTCAAACTTTAGCTGAGAATTTAGGTTGGGTACAACCCCCGAATGTTCACGGGAGTCATTTTGATTGTAAACTTTTTCCGATTAAGGAATTCTTAAAGTATAAAAAGTATAGATTAACGCAGGAGACTATTAAGAACAGCGTCATGATCAGAGAGGGGCTTATGAGCCGTTCTTATGCTCTAAAAAGGATGTCGCTTGATCAGACGGAAGAACCTAAATTCTATAAAGATTTTTTACAAGATCTTGGATTGACAACTAAAGATATCAACGAAAATGGTGAATGGTCAAGGTAATACCAGTATGAAAATAAATAGAATTGATATTTATCAATGTAATACACCTTTTGGAACTGAATATCCAAATGCTCATCAGGTTAGAGAGTTTGCAGAATCTATTGTTGTCAATGTTCTTTTCGATAATGGAATATCCGGATATGGTGAAAGCGCCCCAAGAAATTATGTTACGGGGGAAAATGCAAAATCAGTTACTTCTTTAATTCGAGATCATTTTTCAGGAATTCTTCTTGGTTGCAAAATTGTATCTATCACTGATGTTAAAGAGACATTGAATGTGCTTGAGAAAAAAGCTAGAGATAAAAATATTATGTTTTATCTATCTGCTTTGGGTGCCATTGATACTGCCTTGCTAGATGCTCTTAGTAAATATGAGAAGAAGCCTCTTAGCAATTATCTGGGACCTATTGTTAGAAACCAGATATCTTATACCCTTCCTATACCAATATTACCAATCGAGACAATAAAGAAAAAGTCGAGACATTTAGAAGGAATCAAATTCAGCTCTGTAAAAGTATTAATGGGGGAATCAGAAAGCGAAAATATTGGAAGGGTTGAAACAGTTAGATCTATTTTTGGAGCAGATGTGGATATGAGCATTGAAGTCAATGGTAAATGGTCATATCAGCAAGCTATAGATAATCTTTCAAAACTTAAGAACTTTAATATTGCTGCAGTTGAGCAGCCTGTGAACAAAGAGGATTTTGAAGGATTGAAAAAGGTAAGAGAAAAAATGGGTATACCTGTTATAGTTGATGAATCACTTCGTACTTTGTCCGAAGCAGAAAAATTAATTGATTCAGGAGCGTGTGATATATTGAATATTAAGATTTCCAAATGCGGAGGATTGTTAAAATCGAAAGAAATTGCTGATTTTGCTCTGTCAAGAGGTATTCGTTTTCAATTAGGTACTCTTGTAGGAGAAACAGATATTCTTGATAGGGCCGGTCGAAGTTTCGCTTTAGTTTCATCAAATATCATACACTTCGAAGGATTTTCTTTTCTATTGTTTGAACAGGCTTGGGATGGAAACACAGTGAATAAGGAAATCAGAAGACGCCTTTCTTTGGGAAACATCAATTCAGAAATCGATTTATCTCATCAGTCTCTTAAGATGCTTCATACATCTAATCTTTAGCAATCACAACAATATGGAATCTAAAACCTTAAAATGTCTGTTGATGTTTAACCCTTACTAAGGGTATTTTAATATAGAAAATTTAGGTATACGAATTTTTTTTCTGGAGGTGACTATGAAAGCACTGGTAACATTTTTTTCACTGACTGGTAATACGGAGAAGGTTGCACGCGCCATATATGACGCGATTACGATTGAAAAGAAAATCGCGCCTGTTCAGGAACTTCAGACCGCCGCAGGTTACGATATCATTTTTTGTGGTTTTCCCGTTCAGGCTCACAGTGTGCCGGGAAAAGTGCACGCTTTCTTAAAAAACATTCCGGATAGGCAAAATATCGCTTTCTTCTGCACTCACGGCTCCCTGCGTGGCGGGCAGTTGCCGAAACAAGCCATAGAGCAAGCCATTGGCTTGGTAACGAAGGCAAAAGTGCTCGGTGATTTCGGCTGTCGAGGAAAAGTCGATCAGCAGATACTGGATGCCCTCATGAAAAGGCCTGAACATAAGGTATGGGTGGAAGAGGCGCAGAGCGCTGACGGGCATCCCGATGAAGCGGATTTAACCGATGCGAAAGAATTCGCATCTCGGATCATCAGCAAGATCCTCTAAAAAATCTGTTCGGGGAAATATATAAAAAAATTTCCGTTTCAGTCAAGGATGACGGACTCGTAAAAAGTCGCAAATCACCCCTCCCTTGAGGGGAGAGGGTTGGGGTGAGGGTGAGAATCAAACGTAATTACAACCTATTATAAATCCCCCCTCCCCTTCATCCCTTCCCACCAAGGAAGGGGAATATGACTTTTTACAGGAACATCAAGGATCGGTAATATTGACTATTCAATGAAATACTTACGGTAAAAGCCGTTCCGCCCCTGTTATGGTGACGGTCGTTTTCGCCGTGTCGGGGGGCTCCCGGGTAAATATAATCATAAAAGGGATTTGTCCGCCCGGGGCCACTCGTTCATTAGGCACGTCACTGCCCAAAGGATCGGAGAGGGCCTTTCGCATTTCATCTTCCGTCTTAATGGTCAATTCTTCATCGGTGAGGAGGTTGCCGCAATACGATTCCTCTTGAGCTGTCACCAGACCTTTGTCATTAAGAAGCTCACTCTTAACCTTTATATTGGAAATATGAAACTTGGATTTATTGATCACGACACCTTCGATAATACGGATATTGCCTACAAGCAGGTTCTTCATTTGACGCTGCTTTACATTCTCAATCTGTACTTGTGACAGGTTCAATTGTTCGGGTTTATCATGCCTGCTGGTCATATTGTGAATGTATTGTTGCGTATAAGACACTAAGCTGAAAACCTTATTGCCTATCTGCGGAAAAATCAAGGCAGCCAAGAAAATGAGAATGATCAAGGAAAGAAACGCATAGCCCACTGATTTCGCAATCTTTACGCCAATCTTACGCTTGTCTTTCCCGCCGTATAATTCCACTTCGTAAGCGTCTTCTTCCTCTTCCTCTTCCATCTCCATATCGTCGAAATATTTGGGCGCTTCATAAGGTTTTGCCGTTCTCATATCTTCAGACACAGCCGGCTCATCATGTTCTATTTCGGCTTGCGTCGCGTTATGACCTTCAGAAATATCTTTTTCGGACCGGTCTTCACGATTTATTTTGTTGAGGCTTGATCCTTTTTCAGGATTTGCCTGGAAGAAAACATTCTGACAGCGACTGCACCTTACCCAGGCGCCATCGCCGTCCATAAGCGTTTCATCAAATCGATAGTTTGTTCCACACTGTTCGCATTGAATAATCATTTTGCCCCCCATTCTCCTTTTCGCAAGACTACTCTTCGATAATGTAAACGTCAGGTAAGAAACGGGCTTTTTCATTAACATCAAGACCGTAGCCGACAACGAAGCCGTCCTCGATGGTAAACCCGACGAAATCGGCCTCAATAGGGATTTTTCTTTTGCGTTTCTTATCGATAAAGGCGCATACTTTTAATGAACGAGGTCTTTCCTTTTTTAATTGGTTGATAAGGTATGTTAAAGTCAAACCCGTATCGACAATATCCTCTACAATGACAACATCCCTGCCTTTGATGGGCATTTCGATCTTTTTCGTCACAACAATATTTTCCGTACTGACGGTTCCCG
The DNA here is from genome assembly GCA_016928025.1 of Deltaproteobacteria bacterium. Classification (GTDB taxonomy): domain Bacteria; phylum Desulfobacterota; class Syntrophia; order Syntrophales; family JAFGHS01; genus JAFGHS01. The sequence continues at coordinate 4,711 of JAFGLN010000051.1, read as the reverse complement.
CGCCATAGCTGGCCAGCCTGGTGAAGTCAATCTCACAGGGAATGCTCAGGCTGCGGATCAAGTCGGCCAGAAAGACAAAGGCACCTTTGAGGACGCCGATCATGAGGATTTCACGTCCCTCATACTCTTGGGATATCTCATCGGCTAGTTCCCGTACGCGTTGATCGATCGTTTCTTTGGAGAAGAGGATTTTTCTTTTCATAATTTTAACTTCATAACTCCCGTTTTGGCAGCCTGTCAAGCTATATCCGATCTATTATGATAAGCATCCATGAACGCGTTAATATGCGTCTGGATTAAGTCTTCCCCATTTTTAACCTCGTTTTTATTTTTAAAATCGGAGGTCAGGCTGACGAAAATCTTGTCAAAGCGCGATTTTTCGCAATCCATTGCCTCATAGTCAATATGGCTGATCATATAAAGAGAGCCATCGAAATAATACTTACCCAGGCGATTGACGTCTTCAGACCGGTAAGGCCAGATTGTTTTCAATGAAAAGAACTTCAGCGCGATGTCTTTAAGAACCGTTTCTTTGAAACGGTTGGCCGACGGCATTTCGTGAACGCCTTCGGAGATGAGTCGGAAATACTCCTTCACAAGATCGATATCGGTAACGCATAATCCATAAAGATACCAGTCATCAATAACATTGATGAGGGCGCGTTTTTCTTCATTGGAAATATAATGATAACTGGGGCAGAAATGTCCGTCGCATAATTCCCGGCCGTAAAATGAAACATCCCTAAGGTCGACACCTTTGTTTTGAAGCGGATGAAGAAGACATCCCACCTTTTTCTGCTCCTGATCGATAAAACCAAGATATTCGCAACAGTAAATGACGTCATACCGCTTTACCTGATCTTCTGTTTTCTTGATCATTTCGGAAAAGGCTTGGAGATCCCCAGGCCCTTTTACCAAGCGACGAAATTGTTCCGTTCGATGTTTCAGCCGATGAGTCAGGGCGGCTTTTGTGCTGTTGACATAGTTATAAAGTCCGCAGCAGGCGCCGCATGACTTGCAGGAATCGGGTTGACAAAGATGGATAAATTTTTCTTCTTTCATAAAATACCATTAGATATTTCAGCATGATTGAGCAGAAATGATTAAAGGATTTGGGAAACAATGTCAATGCCTTTTACGCCTTGAATTATCCCAAGACTTGTAGTAGTCACTCAATATCGTTGCCGATCGAAGGGCTTGACGTGAAATATCTTTTCGGAGGGATATATTGGAATCATGATGAAGATTGAATGCCCTGAGTGCAAGAGAAGCTTCATCTGGACGGATGATATGTCGATGACGGGGAAATGTCCCTCGAGCGGTTGCGACTGGCGATATGATGTGCGTGAACAATTGAAAAGCAATGTTGATAAGAAAATTCTTGCTGCGCAGAATGCCATTTTATGTCCGACATGCGGCAAACCCATTTCCTCCAGATTAACCCTATGTAAAAACTGCGGGCGTTTGGTTGTCGGGAAGCGATCTTTTGAAAAGAAAAAAATCTTTATGGTCGTTGTTTTTGTTCTCCTGTTTATATCCCTGATTGTCAGGCTATACAATATTTTCTAATCAAAGGAATGGCTCATGAGAAAAACCCCGCTGTATGATCATCATGCTGCTTTGGGCGCGAAATTCACAAACTTCGGCGGTTGGTCCATGCCGGTTCAATACACCAACATCATTGAAGAGCATCTGGCAACACGCAATATTGTCGGCCTTTTCGATATATGCCATATGGGGCAGATTGAAGTGAAAGGGCATCAGGGTTTTTCATTTCTCCAGCAGATTATGAGCCGGAATCTGGAAGGGCAGAAGCCCGGACAGATAAAACTGTGCGTCATGACCAATGAAGAAGGCGGCATCCTTGATGATTTGACCGTTTATAAGCTCGAAGACGAGCTTTACATGCTGGTAACAAACGCATCCACCCGGCAAAAAGACTTTGAATGGCTTATCAATAAAAGCCGTGAATTAGGGTTTGATCAGCTTCAAATTAAAGACATCGGTGACGAAACCGGAAAGCTCGATATCCAGGGGCCAAAAGCCCAGAAGGTCCTCCAACGCCTATTGGCTGATGACTTGACATCCCTTCGTTTTTATCGGGCTATCAGGACAACCATTCAAAATATGCCGGTCATTTTATCGCGAAGCGGCTATACCGGCGAAGACGGCTTTGAAATTTATTCCCCGGCAAATAAAACAGGGGAGTTGTGGGATTTGATTCTGAAAACCGGTGCCGATGAGGGTATAAAGCCTGTCGGTCTTGGGGCCCGGGATACGTTGCGTCTGGAGGCCGGCATGATGCTTTACGGGCATGAGATGGACGAAACCATTACACCTTTCGAGGTCGTTTACGACTGGCTGGTCGATCTGAAAAAAGATTTTATCGGTTGTGCCGCTCTCAGGCGTCAGAAGGAAGACGGTATCCCCAGAAAACTGGTCGGCTTCGAAATGATTGACCGGGGGATCGCCCGGGCAGACTATAAAATATGGAAAGACGGCCGGGACGCAGGTATTGTCACATCGGGCACGTTTTCACCCTCCCTGCACAAGGCCATTGGCATGGCATTTGTTCCTTTGGAGTATTCGCAAGAGCAAACCGAAATGGATATTGAAATTCGGGGCGGCAAGTTTAAGGCGAAGATCACGAGTTTACCTTTTTATAAAAGAAAAAAATAAACGGGGGCGATTATGTATCAACCAAATCCTGAAGATCGTAAATACTCAAAAGATCACGAATGGGCAGTGGATAATAAAGATGGAACGGTTACGATGGGCATTTCCGATTACGCCCAGGAGCAATTAACGGATATTGTTTTTGTTGAATTGCCGGATATCGGTCGACAAGTGGCTCAGTTTGAGCAGCTTGCCGTTGTGGAATCCGTGAAATCCGTATCCGATATCTATGCCCCTGTCAGCGGAACGGTCATTGATGTCAACAAAGCGTTGGAAGATCAACCTGAACTCGTCAATCAGGATGCCTTTGGTGAGGGGTGGATCGTTAAGTTGCAGATGGTCGATCCGTCGGAATTGGATACTTTAATGGATGCGGCGGCCTATGACGATTATCTCGAACGTGATGGCGATTAAAGGACGGAAAAATGGATTATGTCCCCCATACTCAAGATGATCAAAAACAGATGTTGAAAATCATCGGAGTCGATGCCATTGAGGCGCTGTTTGCCGATATTCCGGAAAAATTCCGTCTGAATGGCCTCCTTGATCTGCCGGAACCTCTTTCGGAGCCGGAAATATTTTCAAAAATGAAATCTATCAGCTCTTTGAATGCTATGGTTCCGACAACACTCACGGGTGCCGGAGCATACCATCATTATATACCGGCTGCCGTAAAGCATGTCATTTCCCGTTCGGAATTTTATACGGCCTATACACCTTATCAGGCGGAGATCAGTCAGGGGATCCTTCAGGCCATTTATGAATATCAAACCATGATTGCCGGGCTGACGGGGACGCAGGTCGCGAATGCCTCCATGTATGACGGGGCAACGGCCATGGCCGAGGCAGCGGTTCTTTCGTCAAAGACCCTGAACAGGAAAAAATTTGTCGTGGGCCGGTCGGTTCATCCGGAATATCGTCAGGTTTTGGCCACCTATGCCTGGGCTAACGGCAATGAAGTTATTGAGGCGTCATATGACCGGACCGGTCAATTGGATCAATTACTGTTGAGGGATTTCATCGACAGGGATACCGCTGCCGTGATTGTCCAGAGCCCGAACTTCATTGGTATTATTGAAAATATTGGTGCTCTCAGCCCAGGGGTTCATGAGCAGGGTGCCAATCTGATTGCTGTTTTTACCGAGGCCACCTCTCTGGGTATCCTGAAGCCGGCAGGGATGCTGGGGGCTGATTTCGTCGTGGGTGAGGGACAGGCCTTCGGCAATCCCGTTAATTATGGAGGGCCTTGTCTGGGGATTTTTGCGGCTTCCGAAAAATATGTCCGCAAAGTGCCCGGCAGGCTGGCGGGTGCGACGGTTGATAAAAATGGGAAACGCGGCTATGTGCTGACGTTGCAAACCCGTGAACAACATATCCGCAGAGAGCGGGCGACCTCGAACATCTGCACCAATGAAGCACTGTGCGCCCTGGCCGCCTCCGTTTATCTGGTCAGTCTGGGAAAAAACCTGAAAGCCCTGGGGGAACTTAATATCAGGAAAGCCCATTATCTAAAGGAAAAGCTTTCCCAGTTAAAAGGCTGGAAAACGGTTTTCCCCGGCCCTACTTATAATGAATTTGTAATGGCCTGTCCCAATCCGGCAAGGGTCAATAGAAAGTTACAATCTCTGGGAATTATTGGCGGATACGAAATAGGTCACAATTATTCTGATCTTGAAAATTGTCTTCTCATTTGTGCCACGGAAATGCTTACCAGAGAAACAATCGATAAAATTGTCGTTGCCGTCTCGGAAGTGACACCCTAAACCAATATACCATTATTGACGCTCTCGTAAAAAGTCGAAAATCACCCTCTCCCTTGAGGGGAGAGGGTTGGGGTGAGGGTGAGAAATAGTGTTATTACGAGTTATTATAAATCCCCCTCCCCTTCGTCCCCTCCCACCAAGGGAGGGGAATATGACTTTTTACGAGACCATCATTATTTATAATTAAATAACTCAACTTTCGCAGGAGCGAAATATCTATAACATATTGAAATAATTAGTAGTATAGCGTCACAAAGTGTGATATATAGGTT
>JAFGLN010000050.1 GCA_016928025.1 Deltaproteobacteria bacterium | reverse complement strand
TCTACCGTAAACGCCGCTACCGGGAATATTTCCCTACAATTCACGTGCGGAGGTAAATGAATTTATGGCGGAAATCATGAAGGTCAGCAACATATCCAAGAATTTCGGGGGCATTGTTGCGGTCAGCGAGTTGTCCTTCGATATTTATGAAGGTGAAACCCTCGGATTTATCGGTCCCAATGGCGCCGGGAAATCGACGGTCGTCAATATGCTTTCCGGTTATCTTGAAGCCGACTCTGGCAAGATTGAAATGGACGGCGTGGATATTACGAAGAAAAAACCACACGAAAGAGCGCATATGGGGCTCAGCCGAACCTATCAGATTCCCCGACCTTTTCCGGAATTAACAGCCTTAACCAGCGTTGCAGCCAGTGCCCTTAGCGGAAAGAAACGTTATAACCAAAGTTTCGAAGATGCCCTGGTTGAGGCGACCCATTATCTGGAGTTTGTCGGGCTCTTCAGCAAGCGCTCCATTCTTGCCCGGGATTTGACGTTTTTTGAATTAAGGATGCTGGAACTGGCCCGGGCCCTGGCGACGACACCGAAGCTGCTGTTTATCGACGAGGTCATGGCCGGTCTGAATCCCGGTGAAGCTAAAGACGCTGTCCGGCTGATCGAACAGGCCAAAGGGGATTTCGGCATCACCATTTTCTGGATCGAGCATGTCATGGCGGTGCTTATGGAAGCGGCGGACCGGATCATTGCGATTGATCACGGCGAAAAAATTGCCGAAGGAACACCGCAGGAAGTGGTAAATAATGAGAGTGTCATCGAAGCCTATCTTGGGAGGGGGTGGAAGACGTATGCTTGAGGTTGATAGCCTGAATGTTTCTTATGGCGTTATTCCGGCGATCCATGATGTGAGTTTCCGGGTTAGGGAGAATGAAATCGTTACGATCCTGGGCTCCAATGGAACGGGTAAGAGTACGATACTCAATGCGATTCAAGGATTTATGAAATGCTCGTCAGGCCGTATACTCTTCCAGGACACACCCATACAGAATCTGCCGCCCCACAAGACCGTGGCAAGAGGCATTGTCCAGGTGCCGGAGGGGGCGAAATCCTTTCCATTTATGACGGTTAAGGAAAATTTACTGCTTGGTGCCTATCGGAAGAGTTCGTGGAAAACAAGAAAAGAACGGTTGGATTACGTCTATGAGCTTTATCCCATCCTAAAAGAGCGTTCCAACCAGGCCGCTCGTCTGTTAAGCGGCGGCGAGCAGCAGATGTTGAAAATCGGGAGGGGCCTCATGAGCAATCCGCGATTAATCATGGTGGATGAGCCATCCATTGGTCTGGCGCCGCTCATTGTGGATGCCGTCTATGAGACTCTGGCCAAGCTCCGGGAATCGGGGCTGACGATTCTGTTGACGGAGCAAAACGCTCTTCGCGCCCTGCAGTTGGCTAATCGGGGCTACATTCTTCAAGATGGAAGAATCGTCCTGGAGGACCGGGCGGAGAATTTGATTAAAAACGATTTGGTCAGGAAGGCCTATTTGGGGAGATAATAAATGGAAGATTATTTTTCATACACCGAAAAGCTGTTCAATCCGGCGGAGACTGCTGATAAGCCGGAAGCGTTGAAGGGCATTCGTGTCCTGGATTTTTCCCACGTTATCTTTGGTCCCATTGCCGCCAGGGTGTTGGGTGAATATGGTGCGGAGGTCATCAAACTGGAACTGCCCTTTTTCGGCGATCTCTGGAGACCGGCAACCTATTGGGGAAAATACTGGAAACACTCCAACCCCATCTGGCACAACATCACAAAAAATAAGTACTTTATTTCCGTCAATCTGAAACTGGACAAATCCAAAGAGTTGATCTACAAAATGGCCGAAACGGCCGATGTGATTATTGAAAATTTTGCTCCCGGAACGGCGGAAGCCTGGAAGATCGGTTACAGCCAAATCAGCAAGATTAATCCTAAAATTATTTTTTTGAGCTGTTCCACCTACGGCCAGTACGGCCCCATGCGCTATTTTCCCGGCTGGGATTTATTGGCCCAGGGAGCCAGCGGTGTCCTGAGTCTCAACGGCTATGAAGACCGTTTCTTCAAGCTTCCCGATTACCTGGGCGATTTTGTCCCGGGAAATTTCGCGTCCCTGGCCGTCCTCATGGCCATCTATTACCGGAACAAGACGGGAAAAGGCCAGTATATCGACCAGGCCCAGTCCGAGGCCTTGATGCGCCTGCTGCCCAATTATACCTACCACAGTATCACCGGCGGGGCCATCGGCCGAACGGGCAATACGGACCCGTCCATGGTGCCGGCCGCCATCATGAAAGCCAAGGATGATAAATTTCTGGCCCTGGCCTGCACGACGGAAGACCAGTTTCAATCCTTGCTGGCCGTCATGGATCGCAAGGATTTGCTGGCGGATCCGAGATTCACCAGCAACGAGTCGAGATTGATCCCGGAACATGCAAAAGAACTGAATCAAATAGTCAGTAATTGGGTCAAAACCAAAAACTGCGACGAGATCATCGACATGGCCGTCACCCAGTCCATACCGGCGGCGGAAGTGATGGACGACTATACACTCTGTCATGACGAATGGCGCCACCAGCGGGGAAGTGTGATCCTTTTCAATGATGATATGTACGGAGAGCTGGCAATTGCCGGGCCGTCGGCCCAACTGAGCGCCACGCCGTCCAGAACCAAATGGTTGGCCCGACCGCTGGGTTACCACAACCAAATCGTCCTGAAAAAATTTCTCAATTTGTCGGATGACGAAATTAAAGATCTGGAAAAACAAAAGGTCATCGGCACTTTCGACGACCGGCCGGGATTGAAACCGCCCGTCTATTATAATCTTGCTGAGGATCCCATTTATAACTACGGAAAAGAGGTAAGTCAATGAGCCCGAACGGACAAAAGGAAGAAATCTATACCCGACACGCATCCGCGCGCCCTTCCGATCTGGCGAAATCCCTGGCCGAGATCATGAATCCTGAAGGCAAAGCAGAGGTTTTAGATGATGTGCTGGTTCTGGATGTCAGCCGTAACAGTTTTGCCGGTATCAGCGCGGCCAGTATTTTTGCGGAATTCGGTGCCGAGGTGATTAAAATCGAACCTCCCGAGGGAGACCCGGCGCGTCGAATCACACCGTTTGGCACGCACGTAAAAGGGGTCGGCATTCCCTTCATGTTTGAGGCGCGCAATAAACGCTACATGACCCTGGACATTAAGGATAACGAAGAAGATCGAAAGGTTTTCAGCAAACTTGCCCGGAAGGCCACGGTTATCATTGAGACCTTTCCCGCCGGTGATATGGACGCGTGGGGCATTGGCTACCGGCAGCTCAGCGAACAAAATCCCGGACTCGTTTACATCGCGATCACGGCTTATGGGCAATATACGGAGAAGGCGAAAAAATTCGTCCGAATGCCCGATGTTGATATAGTCAGCCAGGCAGGGTCGGGGCTTGCGGCGAATATGGGGGATGTTCCCGATGCGGGAGAGCCCTATAGCTGGCCGCTCAGAGCCGGTCTGTGGGCCGGTTGGTACATCTCCGGCCTCAGTGCTGTCGTGGGGGGAACCGTTGCCCTGATCCATCGGCAAAACACGGGCGTGGGTCAGATGGTGGACGTTGCGGGAATGGACGCCTATTCTTCCATGGTGGGGATCCCGGTTTCCATCGGTTATACTTGGCACAAGGCTCGACCGCGTATCGGTATCCTGGATTTTATCCTGTATCCTTACGGGCACTGGAAATGCAAGGACGGTTTCGTCGCCGTCGCCGCTCCCCGGGATCACGATTTCCGGGCCCTGCTCAAGATCTTGGGTTTGTGGGAAATCGAAGACGACTGGCGGTATTCATCGGACCGCATTCCCGATATTCTGGAGCAGGCGACGCACCTTCACAAATTGATTGAAAATGAAACGATGAAGTATACGGCGGATGAACTGGTCGGCCTGGCTTTGAATTACAGTAAAAAGTCGGCGCGGTCCAAATGGCGGGGCGGCGGCGTTCCAATTGTCATGAAGTTGATGACGCCGGAAACCGCTCTGGAAAATCCGCAATGGCACGTCCGCAAAAGCTTTCAGGACGTTGAAGATAAGAATCTGGGGAAATACAAGATCAGCGCGAACTTCACCAAAATGTCCGAATCGCCGCCCCGCATCAAATGGGTCTCCTGTGATATCGGGCAGGATAACGACTATGTCAGAGAGAAGTATCTTAAAGATTGATGACTTTGTAAAATAGATCTCAACAGATGTTAAGGAGTCCGTTCTCACGGAACGGGTATTTTAAATTAAGAGAGGACTATTTTTAAGGAGGAGGATCATGATGAAAAAAGATGCAAAAATCAAAATGTTTGTCGTAACGGCGGTATTCGCTGTGTTGGCGATGCTGCTGATCCTGCCGTCCATGACATTTGCCGCTGAGCCTAAAGGTGAGCCGATTGTCATTGGATATGTCGGGATGGTTGCATCACCGGGAACCAAACCCTGTATGGATATCCAGACCATGGCAGCTGAAGAGATCAATCAGGCCGGCGGTATCCTGGGGCGGCCGGTGGTCTACAAAGTGATGGATACGAAGGGAGATACGTCCTTGTCCGTTGAGGCGGCCAGAAAATTGATCATCGAAGACAAGGCGGCATTTGTGTCCGTTGAAGGACGCTCCGAGATTTGTCTGGCCGTTCAGGAGGCCTCGGGGGTCCTTTTTAAAGAATATCCCCATATCCTGGTCTTCAACGGCCCCATGGGTTCGGAGTTGACGGCGCGTATCATTGATGAAGCGCCGAAGTACAACCATTGCTTCCGGGACTGGGATCCGGAGCCCGCTCATTATGCACAGCAGAGATACATCTTTGAGGAGATCTATAAGAAGCAACTGGGCGTCAAGAAAATAGCCATTCTTTGGGAAGACTTGGCCTGGACGACTTCGTGGAGAAAAGGTATCCCCGAGCTGAATTTACCGACCTGGGAAAAACTGCTTGAAGACATCGGTATCGAAGTGGTTTACAGCAAGGGTGTCAAACCGCGGGGCACCATGTTTCTGCCCATCCTGCAGCAGATCGCCGCCAAAAAAGCCGACTTGATCCTGTTCGTCAGCTCCTGGTTTACCGATACGGATGCCTTTGCCAAGCAGTGGGCTGATTCGGCAGCCAGAAACATCTATGTTTCTCTATACGGCGGTGTCGCCCAGACTTATAAGTATTGGGATATGACCGGCGGCAAGGCCCTGGGTATCCAGTCATCCTTTACCGATCTGGATACCGTACCCGTGACGTCCAAAACCATTCCTTTAATGAAAAAAGCGCAAGCGCGCAATATTCCCATGCAGATTCATGTGCATATCGCTTATGCCGATATGTATCATTTCAAGGCGGCCATTGAGGCAGCTGGTGGGACCAAGGATATTCAGAAGCTGATCAAAGGCATGGAAGATGCGGAGACGATCTATTCTCTGGGGAAAATGAAATACGAAACCCAGAAGATTAAACCGTTTTACCATTCCCGGAGAAGGGTTTATCCGACGAACCCCTGGAAGACATACCCCGGCTATTATTATCAGCTGCTTGTTCAGTTCCAGGAGAATGGAAAGATCGCATACTTGAATGCGTCCTGTCCCGAGAATGAGGCATACATGAGCAAATTTATCGATCCGAAGCTCGTCAAGACACCGGCGCAGTTGCGGGGCCGATAATAGCTTTCATGTATGCTTGTATGTTTCTACGAAAACGCCTGAACCGGCTTGCATGAAGTTCAAACCGTTGGCGTAAACGGAGGTCGGTACGGATTTTACGATTTAAAAAGAGAGGGCAGAATCATCTGTCCTCTCTTTTTTTATGAAATCCTTTTTAATGAATGGGTGGCGATCACCGCTGCAGTAATGACTCTATTTCCATCCCGTCCGGGCACCGGGAGCGTTTCTGCGGGGCAACGGCCCGGCCGGCCAGCGGAATCCGAGCATCATGGCCGTATTGACATCTTCCGCCGTGGCGACACCCTCTTCGACGA
>JAFGLN010000049.1 GCA_016928025.1 Deltaproteobacteria bacterium | reverse complement strand
TTGAAGGACTTGATCGCTTTTTCGAAGTCTTCGGCGACTCTGCTTTCGATGCCCGTCGTATTATACATCTCCACGACCGCCTCTCTTGCCTCAGCATCTTCATCGGCCGACTCTTTTGCCGCTGCAAACTCTCCTTTTTCCACAAGCAATACGATCTCATGAACGCGCTTTTGCTGATCATCCGCCGATTCCCCGCCGGCGTCTTCCCGTTTCTGCTGCTCCATGGACTCGATGATCTCTTCATCCTTAATCGTGATGAGCTGTTTCATAAAATCCAAAGCCGTCGGGATATCGTCATCACTGAACGTCACGGGCCCATAGAGATGACGAAACGCATGAGAAGACGCCAACTCATATTGAAAGGCATTGATGTCCTTTTGCAGTTGTTTTTGATCCGCCGGCAGCATTTTTATTTTCAGCATTAATTCCAAGGCCTCTTTGAAACACGTCAGACAGGAATAGATATTGCCTTTTTTCAGCAGGATTTGGCAATCATGCAGTTTTTTATTGATCTGACCGGCCTCTTCCCTTTTGATTTCTCCCGCCATAAAAAACCTCCGAATAGACACTTACGGATCATGCAAAAAACTATGCGGAAAGTGTGCCTTTTTCGAGAAAAAAGACCGTGGCATAAAAGTTGATAGTCTTGAATAAAGAAAAAATAAGGAGCGGCTATGTCAATTTCAGATAATAACATTTCATCCATCAACAAAATCGTCCATCCCGTCAAGGAAACAGAATCCACCCTAGGGGCAAACAGGATGTCGTTTAAAACCGCGTTGGACGAGGCATCGGTAAGTGCCGCGAATTCATCATCTATTGCAAAGACATTTGTTTCAGATACCCATTTGGCCGAGTCTCTCAAAAAAATTCAAATACAAATGAATCGTCATCTAATGGATGCTATGTCATTGGAGAAAAAAGGAGAGCTAGAAGATGATCATTCATTCCTGATGCATCATCTATTGATTTCCCGTCTCAATTTGCCGTCAGACCATCCATCAAATCAAAATCCGACCATCCCAGGCACAAATTCGTCAAATATTATGCAGTCAAATCAAAATAATGACGTTTTTAACGTCCCGAAAGATCTTGAAGATATCATCAATCAGGCGGCACTCATGCACGGCGTTGATTCGGCTTTAATCAAAAGCGTCATCAAGGTCGAAAGCGACTTCAATCCCGACAGCACCTCACCGAAAGGCGCCATGGGATTAATGCAACTCATGCCCGCCACGGCGAAAGACTTGGGTGTGCAAAACGCCCATGACCCCGCTGAGAATGTCCAAGCCGGCACACGCTATTTAAGGACATTACTCGATCGTTACGGTGGAAATGCCGATATGGCGTTGGCCGCTTATAATTGGGGAATGGGCAATCTGGAGAGAAAACCGGACGGTATGCCTGCGGAAACCAGAAATTACGTCAAAAACGTCAACCATTATTATGAACGCATGAAAGTATAACGTTTTCTATCAACTACAGGATTTTCAAGAAAGCATCGACGACCTGACCATCAAACTGGGTATTCCTATTTTTTTTCAGTTCGCCAAGGGCACGATCCACATCCATGGCCGATCGATAGGGCCGATTATTCGTCATGGCATCAAACGAATCCGCCACCGAAAGAATCCGGGCCAGGAAAGGTATTTCCGAACCCGTCAAACCGCTGGGATACCCTTTGCCGTCCCAACGTTCATGATGGCACAAAATGATACTCCTTTCACGTTCAAAAAGAAGAAGCGGTTTGAGGATCTGTTCGCCGACGTCCGGATGGGTTTTAATAATTCCATATTCTTCATAGGTCAGACGATCGGGTTTTAACAGCACGTTGTCGGGTATGGCAATTTTCCCGACGTCATGGAGCAGACCGGCGATTTTTAACGATTCTATCTCCTGTTGGCTGCAGCTCATAGCTTCGGCAATTTTTACAGCCGTTTGCGTTACCCGGAAGCTGTGTTCCTCCGTGTAATGATCGCGAAGTTGAATCGAGGCTATGAGAGACCGGAAGGTATCCAGCACATTGTTATAAATGCTTTCATACAATATTCTATTTTCGATATTGAGGGAAGCCCTTTTTGCCAGACTGACGATATAATGAAGGTCTTTCGATGTAAATAATTCACGATGCATTTTCTTGCGGATGCAGAGAATGCCGAAGATATTGCCCCGGATCATCATGGGGGCACAAATCAGAGAAGGGGCTATTTCAAAATGTTCCGTTGAATTAATGACTAAAGCCTCTTTGCGCTCCACGACTTCATTGAATATTTGCTTTAAGGCGGGAATGGTTTCTGATTCATAACGTTCCGGATTAAGGCTTCGGACGACTTTGGGATGAAAAGTTTTTTCTTCTTCGTCGAATAGCAGCAGGGAACATTCTTCTCCCTCCACAACTTTTAAAGACAAATCGACTATTTTGTTAAATACATAGTCGTTGTCACCCTCAATATTTTCAAAAGAATCATAGATATATCCTTGAACGGACAGCTCTTTGGTTTTATCCTTAATCTGAATTTCCGAAACATTGAAAGTATCCTGGGAATTATGCAGGATGGTTTTTTCGTTAAGGTATATATCGATTTTATACAATAAATCATCAATATTAAAAGGTTTTTTAAGAAAATCGACGGCCCCTTTTTTCATGGCCGAAACGGTTAATTCCTCGGCAGGATAGGCGGTAATCATAATGACCGACGTATCGGGGCTTATTTCGCGAAGCTGATTAAGGAGCTCCATCCCCCCCATGCCCGGCATCATGACATCACTGATGACGAGATCGAATTGATTATCCCCGAATTTATCCAGGGCCTCACGCCCGTTTTCGGCTTCATCCACATCCGTGTAACCGGTTTGATTCAAGGCATCTCTGATAAGCTGCCTCGTCGGCGGATAATCATCAACCAGCAAAATTTTCTTATTTAATCTGGGCGTTTCTTCAATCGTTAAAGATTGCATGAGACTCCTTGACTACCCCGAAAATTTCCAATCAGGACAAACGGTTCTACCCTAAAAACTGCCTCGGTTTTTACAATAATCATGTGGCTTCAACGATCTGCTTATGAAGCATAGGGAACAAATGGGTGATCAGTCATTCTTCTTGAGAAGAATGTCCATCAGGCTATAAGAGATCTTTTTGTAAGCATCCGCTTTTACAACATCATTGTTTGAAATTGTGACGACATCCGTGAATTTATCCGGCAAGGGTCCCTGCTTGACACTCAATTTGGGTTTGTTTTGCTTGTTATATGCTTTTATAACATTGTCTACCTGATAAGCCGATATCGTCATCCTTGACATCCTTAAAAATATTAGCCACGTCATTCACTTTATCGGATGCGATACCTTTAAACTTTAACTTTTATCGAAAGGAAATAAATTTATCAATGGATTCAATTGAATAGATAATAGAGATCGGGTCATCTATCAGATTGACTTGTGATTACGGATCATCTCTTTCGCCGGTTTTGGTGAGTTCCACAATAAGCCGGATTTCGCCTTCCGTCATTCCTGAACGTTTGGCTATTTCATCCGCGCTGAAACCTTGACGAGCCATTTTTAAAATATCATCATATTTGTCAGATAATGTGGCCGACTCCAATCCGAGCTTCTGCGATGATAATTTTTCAAGAACTCCATCCGCTTCCTTCAGGAGCAAAACCATTTTTTCCCCTTTGCCATCCAATTGCTCAATAAGTTTGTTCAACTGCTGTTTATTGTCCTCCATGGCGGCCATAAACTGGTTTACATTATTCTCAGAAATTTTAATGATTTTCTTTAATTCCTTAACCGTCGAGTCTTCAAGGACCGGCGATCTTTCTTTAATCTTTTTGTTGAGCTGATACAAAAGAAGCAAGATGACAACAAACAATAAAATATCAATAATAATCTGGACATGAAGTAAGGACAGCAAATTTTGTTCAAGTCTCCTTTTTAACGATACGGAATTTTAATCGTCAGCTTCTCCCCATCTCCATCATGCATTATAAGAACACCTTTACTGGCCTTTTGTAAAAGCGACATAGCGAAAAACAGTTTTTTCTGTTCAATATCAATGTCCGGAACGTTATGTAAATCTTGTTGCATTTGAGATGCATTTTCCTGCCATATTTGGAACAAGCCTTCGTCAAGAGGCATGGCAATATCAGCACAGACAAATTGATCATCATAGTCTGTTTTCATGAAGAATGTTTTATCATAACTCTTTCTTATCTGAGACATGGCATATCTCATCAGCATCCATAAGGCCATGGAATAGAAAGCGGCGATCCCGGATACAAACGGTATGTCATGATCCAAATGAATTTCCTTTTTGATATTGTGCTTAAAATCCAGATAAAAATCGGCAAATTTTATTTCTTGTTCAATAACGTTGGACAGTGATAATTTTTCAACGGCACGTGATCCAATGGTATAGAATTTGGCCGTGGAAAATTGAAACATGTCAAAGAATCTTTCGGATTCATTATTGATGGCATTGATGTCGGACAATAACTTATTATAATCTGTTCCCAGTTCCTGTTCGATATCGGGATACCTTCCTTCCAGTTTTTTCACAAATTCGGCAAGGCGCCTTTGCATAAGTTTCGATCTACCCATAATGCCGTTTAAAGGATTGGCAAAATTATGAAAAATGCCGGGAAGCAACTCACCCAGAAAGGTATCGACAAAAGCCTTTTCCAAATCATTATAAACTTCATTATCCGTCATATTCTCAGCCCCTATCGCAAAAATCATTTTACTACATTCAGAACCCCAAGATGATTCTTATCTCAAAGGTGTTTCAAATGGCTTCAATGCGCGCAAAATATATGCTATTCACCAATTCTTCTCCAAAGAAACGGTTCATCTCTTTTTTCAAATCCTCTTTTAAGCGATTTCTTTCCGCCGTACCCAATATTTCGTTCAGTTTTCTGTTTTGTAAAAAAATGTAGATGACCTTCCTTGCATCGCCCCGATTTTCAATGGCACACGTGTCACGAACGCCTTTTAACTCAATGCCGACATCACACAAGACGATGCGAGTATTACTCTTTTCATCCTTCAGGTCAATAACAAAACCTTCGAATAAAGCGATATTCCCCTTTTTTACAGTGGAGGGACGGGTAACACCCTGTTTGGTCTGTTGGATGGCAACCGGTGTGTCGTCTTGACAAAGAAGCCAAACGGACAGACCGGTTCCTGCCAGCAGAACGAGGGAAACGGCTCCGATAACAATTCCCCAAAAGGGCTTTTGAACCCATGCACCGCCTATTTTGGGCAAAAAGGCACCGGCCTCTGTTTGATTATCCCCTTGTTGATCGCTATCATTTTTTTCCAGGGGGATGTTTTCCACAGATGATGCCTCTTGTTCATCATCCAAATCAATATCTAAAATATCCAGTTTTACCTTTTTGACCATTTAATCTATAACCATAAATCTATTAAAAAAATATGGGTTTAGGAAGGGGAATCCATATCAAACATGGCCTGCATCTGACGCTTTGTTTGATTAAAATCCACCTTTTCATGAATATCCTGCCGCAAAAATTGATTCACACGATCAATCACGGAAATGGCGTAATCAATCTCCGC
This sequence comes from Deltaproteobacteria bacterium, assembly GCA_016928025.1. Lineage (GTDB taxonomy): Bacteria > Desulfobacterota > Syntrophia > Syntrophales > JAFGHS01 > JAFGHS01. The sequence goes on along the minus strand of JAFGLN010000049.1, from coordinate 21,543 downwards.
ATTACTGCCGTTGACATAGGCCCCGATATTAATCAAGTCCTCCGCTTTTTTATACGTAGCCAAGATATTGACGATTTTACCGGCTATTTGTCTGTGTTTTTCATCAACAATGTCAATCATGACCCGGCTGACACTTTGCAAAACATCAACAGCCGGATAATGGTTTTTATTGGCCAGTTCACGTGTCAGGGCGATATGGCCGTCCAGAATGGATCTTGCCGAATCCGATATGGGTTCATTAAAATCATCGCCTTCCACCAGGATGGTATAAAGCCCCGTAATGCTTCCCCGGTCTTCGATATTGCCGGAACGTTCAAGCAGTTTCGGCAGGAGGCTGAAGACGGAAGGCGTATACCCTTTGGTTGCCGGCGGTTCCCCCACGGAAAGTCCGATTTCCCGCTGCGCCATGGCAAATCTGGTCAAAGAATCAAGCATCAGCAAAACATCTTTGCCCAAATCACGGAAATATTCGGAAATCGAGGTTGCCATGTAGGCGGCCCGCAAACGAATCAGGGGATGCATATCCGATCCGGCCACAACAACAACGGATCGGGCGAGTCCCTCTTCACCAAGATTCTTTTCAATAAACTCGCGGACCTCCCGGCCCCTCTCGCCGATCAGTCCGATCACATTGACATCCGCATTGGTGTTTCTCGCGATCATGCCGAGTAAAACGCTTTTACCCACGCCTGAACCTGCAAAAATGCCCATTCGTTGACCTTTTCCGCAACAGAGAACACCATTAATCGACCGCACGCCAAGATCAACAGGTTCTACAATCCGGCCCCTCCTGAGCGGATTCATGGGGTCTGCGTATATGGGATATTCCGTGTCAAAAGCAATGGGTCCCTTATTATCAATGGGATTGCCGAGGCCGTCAATGACCCGGCCTAATAGATTCTCACCCACTCCGACCGAAGCCTTGCGTCCAAGTGATATAATTTTGCAGCCCGGTCCCAGCCCCTGCATACTTTGAAGAGGCATTAAAAGAACTTTGCCGTTTTTAAATCCGACAACCTCGGCTCGGATCGCTTGATTGACGTTATCCGGGTAGATTTCACACATCTCCCCTATGGAAGCCGCCGGTCCATACCCTTCTACGACTAAACCTATAATTTCGCTAACCTTCCCATGAACCAGGATAGGATTCATTTGATCAAGAAGATGACGGTATTTCTTTAAGTCAATCATGCTCGGCATCACAGGCAATAAATACCGTTAGGGTTAAATATATTATAAAGTTAGGATTCGCCATCCCCGGCATCCACCAAAAGCACAATAATGTGAGCGTCTTCCGAACCTTTCAAGAAACCGTTGAAGTATGTTTCGCAGAAGATAGTAATAAACTTTTAACCTCATTGAATTGTTGATCTATTCGAGCATCCACTTCACCAAATTGTGTTTCCACAATCGCGCCACCACGCCCGACCGTTTCATCTTCTTCAAAGACACTGTTTTTCACACCATCAAAACTCGAAAGAAAATCTGATTTAATTTCCATCATATATTGAAAATCCTGAGGATGAACATGAATTTTCATATTCTCGCGATCAACAATGATTCGGATGGCATCTTTTAGAACACCCTGTATGATTTCCCGCCTGGTCGCGACCTCCATATGAATGACCTTTCGGGCAACGGCCAGGGTAAGATCTAAGATTTGCTCTTCCGCATTTTCAAGAATCTTTTGCTTTAATTCATTTAATTCCTCAATTAATGAAGTCAACATCTGAATGGTCTGACCTGTGTCACTTTTTTGTTGTTCTTTACCTTTCTGAAATCCTTCAGTAAATCCTTTTTGAAAAGCCTGAGCTTCCGTATGAGCGATCTCTTTGGCAAAAGTTTTTTTAACATTGTCCAGATCGAGAGATGTACCATCGACAGAAGATGTTCTGGCATGCTTGTTTGCCGCATCTTTACCATACGTCTGAGAAACACCGACCCCGACCAGTTTAATCTCTTCCGACTTGATAACTCTGCGATACTTAGAATGCATTGCTTTATGATCCTATCATGTCGACCCGTAATAATTCTATTTAAGACTGCAACTTACATACCATTCGAACAGACCGGACAGACAAGTTTTTAAGAAGTTTCCTGGCGTATCTTTTGCATTTCAATCGAAAAGACCATCCAACAGAAAGAGTTTCAAATCCTATGGAAATTGATTATGAAAGTAATAATCGAAGAGAATACTCCCGCGTTGACGTCTATATTCCCTTGGCTTATCGCCGTATCCCCCAAGAGGAAGAATTATGGGTTCGCTCAAGACTATCAGGGGACGTTATGATGGCAGACTTCCAACAGATGCCCAAAATGGAAGATAATCCCAAATTGGAAAAACTATATGAATTGAATAAGAAAATCGACGGAATCATCCGCGCATTAACAATCCAGTATGAAGGTTTTCACTCACTGGCCTTTAAATTCATCAACATCAGCGGCAACGGGATAAAATTTTCGTCACAACAGCATTTTTCCATCGGCGATCTCTTGGAGTTTAAAATGATCCTGACCATGAATCAGCCCATGGGCCTTTATATTTATGGATATATCGTGAATGTTGAAAAACAAACAAGCGGATATTTTATCTCCACACACTTTCATAAAATGGATGATACCATCCGGGATCAAATTGTTCGATTCACCTTTGAAAAAGAAAGAGAAAACTTAAGGGATCGGCAAAAAGAGAACGAAGGCATTTAAAAAATAACCCGGCATTCCTTCATTTGCTATCTGCCCGTCATCAATCAGGCTCCGATTCATTGATACAGACATCAACACAAAAAGGACCGTCTTCCGTCTCAAAGGGGATGATAATGCTTGGACCACCCAAGACATGAATAATTGAATGTTTTTTCCCACAAACAACCGTCGGAATGGCTGCGGCAATATTAAATCCCTGGGATTCCAAATTTTTTCTGGCAACCCCGGAAATCATATTGGTAATTTCTCCCACGGCATCACGGACATCGGTGTTGATTTCTTTGTATTCCTCGCCGAGCATGTTGGATACGATCTTTAGGATACAAGTGTCACTGAAGCTCAATGCAAGAGATCCTTTCGCCGATCCGGTCATCCCGATAATGCCTGATATATCGCCCGCCGCCTCTTTCCCCTTCTTCAAATAGGGGTTCCCCGCTTTAGGGTCAATCATCGCCATCGTTTTCAAAACACTAACGGTTCCATCTAAAAAGGGATTAATAAATCTCACATCCATATATGATCCTTTCAGGCGGTAATCTTTACATCTTTTCAAGTATTTTAGCAATTTTCTCGTTCAAAACTTCCGCCGTGAAGGGTTTAACGATATAATTATTGACGCCGGCCTTCACTGCAGCAATGACATTATCCTGTAGAGCTTCCGCAGTCACCATAAGGAAAAGCGTCGACTTTAAATCCTCATCGGCTCTTACGGCTTTCAACAACTCCAAACCCGTCATATTCGGCATATTCCAATCAGAAATAATAAGATCGACTTTTTGTGACTTCAAAACCTTCAATGCCGATATGCCATCCTCAGCTTCCAAAATATTTTCATAGCCGATTTGTTTCAAGAGATTCCTGATGACCTTCCTCATTGTTGCAAAATCATCAACGACAAGAACCTTGATCTGCTTATCCATTTAACCCTCCTAACACTATTTACCTTCGCTAAGCTCAAATAATCCTTCCGGATCCAAAATAAGGCCGACTCTACCATCGCCCAAGATAGCGCCGCCCGAGACACCTTTGACATGCTTCATGCCGGCGCCTAAATTCTTGATGACGACTTCGGCTTTGCCAATGATTTCATCAACCAGCAAACATTTTGATCGATCCCCGTTTTCCAGGACGACCACAATCGCGTCACTGGGATCTTCTTTTTGAGGTTGAATACCGAATATCTCATATAATCTGATGAGCGGTAATAACTGCCCCATAACATTAATGACCTCACCTTTATTGACGACTTGATTATAGTGTTCTTTGGCCGGCCGCAAGGTTTGACGAATAGCCGTCGTCGGCAGAATATATGTTTCTTGCCCGACTTTAACAAGAATTCCGTCAATAATCGCCAGCGTCAAAGGAACGCTGGTGATCAATTTCGTACCTCGCCCAGGGGCACTTTCGATCTCGATTTTACCTCTCAATTTTTCAACAGCCTGTTTAACGACATCCATACCGACGCCGCGGCCGGACACGTCCGTGACTTTTTCCGCCGTTGACAAGCCGGGCATGAAAATCATTTTATAAATATCCTGGTCGGATAAGCCCTCACTATCCGACATAATTCCTTTCTTCAACGCCTTATCAATAATTTTATCTTTATTTAACCCTCTTCCGTCATCAGCGATCTCGATAACAATGTTTCCACCTCGATGATAGGCACGCAGATTAATCAATCCTCTCTCCGGCTTGCCCGTCTTGACCCTCTCCTCCGGTGTTTCGAGTCCATGGTCCACGGAATTGCGGACCATATGAACCAGGGGATTATAGATTTCCTCGACCATATTCCGGTCGATTTCCGTCTCTTCACCTTCAAATTCCACATTGATGTTTTTCCCGGCATTTTTTGCCAAATCACGAACCAATCGGGACATACGCTGAAATGTCTGTTTAATGGGAATCATTCGCAGTCCCATGGAGGTTCGCTGCAAACTGGAAGTGATACGGAAAAATTGAGAGATATCGCGGGTAAGGTTTTTATCGGCATTTGTATGCTCGCTGAGATCCTGTTGAATCATGGATTGTGTAATCACAAGCTCTCCCACCATATCGATCAGGTCGTCCAGCTTATGGGTATCCACCCTCAATGTACTTGTATCGACCATTTGTCCCGTCTGTTTTCTCAGGGCATGAGAAACCTGTTTCGGTGTGGCTTTCTTTTCCCCGATCAGGGTTTGCCCGATCTTCTTCGGAGGCGGATTTTGCGCTATCTTAAGCGCTTCATCGATATCCATACTCGTAACGACACCGTCGTCGACGAGAATCTCTCCCAGTTTTTTAACCCCATCCTCCTCGTCTTTTCCTTCTTCAGCTTTTTTTATCCGGCCCAGCAACACGGACATGTCGATATTCAAGGGTTTGACCGGCTGATTCTCAATTTCGTCTTTGATTTGAATGATCATGGCTTTCAGGACATCGGCACCGTCCAAAACGATATCGATTAAAGGCGGTGTGACCATAATTTCATTATTTCTGGCTTTATCTAAAAGATTTTCCAGATTATGGGCCAGGTCACGGATATCGTCCAAATTAAGGAAACTGGCCACGCCCTTGATCGAATGAAAAGGTCTGAAAATAGTATTGACATAGTCCGTATTGGTCGGATCCTGCTCAAGATTTAGAATATTAACCTCAATTTCGTCAATATATTCAAGACCTTCCGTGATAAAATCCTTCACCAGAGACACATCTTGAATCTTTGTTTTCTTTTCCTGAGGCCGGCTGCCCACAACTTCCTTACCATTTTCCCCAGCTGGAGCCAAAGTCAGCTCTTCGCCGATCATTGAAGCGACGCTTTCAAGAAAGAGGTTAATATCACCCTTATATTCGTCGGTCTGATAATAATCTTCTGCAATTTCCTGCATTAGCGATGTGCCCTGTTCCAAGATACGGAAACCGCCTTCTTTATCAGGGAGCATATTAAAGACAATTTTTTCCAAAAGTTGATTGAGCGCCGTTGCCACCTGTGTTACCTGCACGATATTAAGCTGCTCCGCTTCTTTTATGATCTTTTCCAAAACATTCATGAATTTTCCGGACGAGGGAACATCAATGTCGCAATTATCCAGAAAAACAAGATCCGAAGCAAGATTGTCTATCGCCTTGATCATAACATTACAATCCATCATCAAACCATCCTCATCATTTCTGTCGCAATTTGATCTATCGGCAAGACCTTGTCCACCGCATTAAGTTTTATTGCTTCCTTGGGCATCCCGAAGACAACGCAGGAATTCTCATCCTGCGCAATGGTCCCGGCACCGGCCTGCTTCATCTCGAGCAAACCTTCCGCCCCGTCCGACCCCATACCGGTTAGAATAACACCAATGGCATTGGCCCCCGCATATTGCGCCGTCGATTTGAAAAGAAGATCCACCGCCGGGCGTTGGTGGTGTACCATAGGCCCCGTCTTGATCTGAACATAGTACATCGCGCCGCTTCTCCTTAAAAGCATATGATAATTTCCGGGCGCAATCAGGATCGTTCCCGGTACAACCGAATCGTTATCCCTGGCCTCCTTAACCGACATTTGACAAAGGGAATTCAAGCGGTTGGCAAAAGCAGCCGTAAAATTGGCCGGCATATGCTGAACCACAACAATGCCGGGGGAATTGGCGGGCAAAGGTGTGAGTACTTTTTTGAGTGCTTCCGTCCCACCGGTTGAAGCACCGACGGCAATGATTTTATGGGAGGTTTGCGCCAATGCCTTGATGGGAGACTTGGGCGTCGCGGCATTATTGGATTCTTGCTTGAAGACTTTCGCCTTGGCCGCCGCCCTAATTTTCTCCACCAGCTGCCAGCTCATATTGCCGACGGAATAGGAACCGCCCGGTTTGGCAATCACATCGACGGCGCCGATATCCATCGCCTCAAGTGTCAATTTACCTCCTGCCGGTGTCAAAGAACTTACAATAACCGTCGGAACGGGATAATACTTCATCAGTTTGCGCAGGAAAGTCAACCCGTCCATCCTCGGCATTTCGATATCCAGTGTCAACACATCCGGTTTGAGGGAAACGATTTTATCCCTAGCCACATAAGGATCAGGCGCCGTTCCGATGACTTCTACATCCGGATACTTAGAGAGCTCTTCAGAAAATATTTTTCTGACGATTGCCGAATCATCAACAATCAAAACTTTTATCTTGCCCATCCTATCGACCTTCATTTACATACGGATACCAATCGCCCGACCGCAGTTTATTGACTTTGTAAACAATGGCTTCGTTGCTGTGCGTATTATAAACGATCTTCCTGCCCATATTACCGGCAATATCCTCGGATATAATTTTAATTCTATAGGTTCTCAATATTTTCCTTGCCGTATTAACGTTTTCCCTCGCCACTTTAACACCGTCAACGGATGACGAAAAAGCCCCGCCAAAAATCTGTGCTCTCAGCGCTTTTTCTTTAGAACCGTTGTCTAAAAATGTTTCCACCAGATATTTAACCGCTACATTGCCATACTCGGCGGTTGCCTTTTTCCGATCGCCGATAAAGGGATACAGAAAATGGGCCATCCCGCCGTATTCCTTTTTACTGTCCCATAAGGTCACGGCAACACAAGAACCCAGGACGGTCGATAACCGGGTGGCTTCCTGGGTCAAATAAATATGACCGGGCAATAACAAATAATCAATTAACTGTACTTCACGACCCTTCATACTTTCAACACGACCGATAAAAATCCTAATTTTCACTGAAGAGAACAGGCGCCCAAAGCCGAACCTCGAATGTGTTGTCTTCCGCATCGAACGTCAATCGCATTTCCGATTGATCGCGCTCCTCATCAGGAGATTCATCGGAAATCATATTATATGTCGGAATCGAAAGATCAAAGATATGATCCGGTTCCACCTTCCTCAAGAAATTGCCGCAAACCATATTTATGGCTTCTTTTATGCAATCCTCTTCGACCGAATCCGTTACTTCATGATCTTCAAAATTCAGCATATTCTTCGCCATGATTCGTAAAAGATCATGGGTTATTCGAAGTTGCATTTCTCCTTTAAACGGTCCATCAAAACTGATCGATGCCCGCATTTGGCAAAAACGTGCTTCATCCCTCGAAGGTTCCGCAAAAATAAAAAACATCTTTTCAAATACTTCAAAAATCGACCTCTTCAGCATCTCTTCGGTCTTCTTGATATTCGCCATCGCTCCCAACTCCTATAACATCATATAGAACCTTTCTGATATCCTCCGGCAAAAAGGGTTTTTTGATGAAGCCTTTTGCCCCTGCCTGTAAGGCATCATTCATTCTCTCGGAACTTCCTTCTGTCGACACGACAATCACCGGAATATTTTTATAGAGGGAATCCCTCTGCAATTCCTTCAATAGTTCCAAGCCGTTCATCTCAGGCATATTAATATCGGAGATTATCGCATCCACCCAGTTCTCTTTAAGCCGTTCCAATGCTTCGATCCCGTTTCCCGCTTCATAACAATTGTTCATCTTAAAGCCGGATATGGCAATGACTTTTTTGATGACCGCCCGCATGGAACTGGAATCATCGACAATTAATACGTTGAATGACATAGCGCCCTCTCTTTGAACCTAAATAATCTGGATCACATCTTTTGCTTTTTCCAACTCATCAAGAAGCAGGATAAAACTTTTTTCCAAATCCACAGCCTTGAGATCAAAGAAATGCATGACTTCCTCCAATCCTTTATAGGCAAGGCCATCCACACCGCCATCGATACCGAACATCAGACAGGCCTGATCGGACAAATAAACGAGCCAAGCATTCGTTTTGTCCTCCTTTTTCAATAAATCCGGCCGGTGATGATAGGCAATCGCATCCTTGATTTCGATGGGGAAATTCCAATGCGCAGCGATCCGTCCACCCAACTCGGCGTGATTGATGCCGATAACTTCTTCTTCCGCCTCCAGGAATGAGCACTGTTTTGTTTTCACCTGATTAAAAATCTGCTGAAACGATTCATAAACATATTCACCCATGATCACTTTACCGATGTCATGCAACAGGGCCGACGTATATAAAACGGAATCCTCTTTCCCCTGGATCCTGCGGGAAAGAATCTGCGACATCAAGGCAACGGCAACAGAATGTTCCCATAGGTCCCGGGATTGGGCGACATATCCCTTGCCGGACTTTTTGTAAAATTTTGAGACTCCGGCCATCTGCACAGCCCGCACCAATTGTTGCTGTCCCAGATAAACGACGGCATCATGTATCGTCATGATTTTCTGATGCACGCCGAAGTAGGCGGAATTGCTGATTTTGAGAATGTTCGCCGCAATGGATTGATCGTATTTAATGACATTAACAACATCGGTCACGGAGTAATCATCATTGCGCAACAATGAGGTTACGCGCTGAATTGTAGCCGGGAACGCCGGAATCTTTTTAATAGATTTGAGAATGCTGTCTATCATTATAACTCCTTTACCGTGCCGTCTGAACTTTTGATCAAACATCGGCCGCTTTTAAGTTCCAGTCGTACCGTCCGGTTACAATTTTTCCCCGTATCTTCATTATCGATCAACACATTGTTGCGCCAAAATATTTTTCTCATGGCCGTGATATTTTTCTGACCGATCCGGAAATAATTTGTATCATCCAAGATGCTTGCCCCGCCTGCCACCTTTACGACCATTCGCTTCTTTTCCGCACCAAACATATAGCAAGATTTAAACAAAAGCGGGATGCCCGTATCGGCAAACATACTGGGGTTCTCCTTCGCCTTGTTTACATCCAGTGTTGAATCAGGAAGCATGAAATGCAATAGTCCCCCGACCCGCACCTTGGGATCATAAACGGCAACACAGATGCACGACCCCAAGGCATAGGTGATCACGACATCATCCGGATTGCTGCTGACTTTCAGATCTGAAATGCCTACAATAATCTCACTCATAGTTCGTCTTCATTGACTCATTTCCGATAGACACTGGGTTCGACATATATAAATTCATGGTCCAAACCGGCAATGCTCTCGGAATGCCCGATAAAAAAGTAGCCATTTTTATTAAGACACTGATAAAATCTTTTTAAAAGTGCCACCTGCGTCGCTTTATCGAAATAAATCATAACATTACGGCAAAATATGATATCGAAAAGAAAATCAGCGGGGGGCATTTCCATTAAATTGAATCTCGAGAAACTCACCATATCGCGGATTTCTTTTTTGATTCTATAATTGCCTTCCTGTTGTCCATAACCCAGTTGAAAAAATCGTTTAACAATTTCAGGCGCAAGATTTTTGAGTTTATCTTTTGGAAAAATTCCCTTGACGGCTTTATCCAATACCCTTGTGGATATATCCGTTGCCGTGATTTTGCATTCTATCGGCAAATGAGACGCATATTCCCGAACGGTCATGGCAATGGAAAAAGCCTCCTCTCCCGAGGAACAGCCGGCACTCCATATTCTTATTCTCTGTGGCTGGCGGACGGATCGAACGGAAGACAAACGGGACTGCAATATGTCTCTTAATTTATAAAAATGGCTTTCTTCCCGAAAGAAATACGTCAGATTGGTGGAAAGCGAATCAATCATGGCGATCATTTCATCCGTACCTTCTTCGGTAACGACATACTTATAATAATCGCCGAAAGATTTAAACTTACCCTCCCGCAAGCGCTTGCTGAGGCGGGCCTTAACCAGTTCTTTTTTGCCGTCATGGAGATTAATGCCGCAATGACCGTAAACCAGGCGGCTTATCTTCTCAAATTCAGTGTCTCTCAGCTCGGATACCGACATAAATGTATTTTCACCATTGACGTTTAATGTAACACTCACTAAAGAAATAATCGGGAAACCCTTTGGTAAAATATGGTTATCAATTTCCATGCCAGATTGTTTTGAAAGAGAAAAATGCTCGAATTGCTTATGGTCGACCTGCTTTTTTATGTTTCCGAGACATTATTGAAAAACCGTGGGGAAAACGGTCAGAGAATTATGTCGACATTCACGAAATGACATCTTACAAGAAGACAGACGTATAATCATAGTTCTTAATATGCTTCCTCCGTACCATCTTTTTACGACCATACCTGTCATAATTACAACACTGATAAATGAGCAAACCGTCAAAAAGAATAAAAAATGATAATTTTTTGACGTAATCATAATGTTCTCTATTGTTTTTTCGCAAAGTTTGCCGTATATAGGCTACAACACAATACTCAAAAAAAGTTTTACAGGTAACAAAGGTTACCGAAAAATTCTGTCGTGCAGGCCGTGGCATAGGCATTATATCAATAATTTTTTCCTCACTGACAGACTCCAACACAAAAACAGGAGATTTACAAGAGACCCGTATGAAGAATGTAAAAATATTGATTGCCGAGGATAACGATCTTAATCGTGAGAATCTTGCCGAGCTTTTGACATCAAGTGGTTATGAAGTCAAGGAAGTGACGAACGGGAAAGAGGCCATGGACGTCATGGTTGAAGATAAGTTCGATCTCGTTATCACCGATTTGAAAATGCCTCAAGCCGACGGTTTGGTACTTCTCAAATTTTGCAAAGAAATGAATCCGGACAGTGTCGTCATCATTGTGACCGGCTATGGAACCGTCAATACGGCTGTTGAAGCCATGAAACTGGGCGCTTTTGATTATATCATCAAACCGTTAAAAGATGAAATCGTCAAGTTGACAATCGCCCGGGCGCTTTCTTATGCCAAACTAAAGGAAGAAAACACTGTCCTCAGATCAAGCCTCCAGGATAAATATGATTTCGGTAAAATGATCGGCTACAGCGACTCCATGAAAAAGGTATTCGATACCATTGAAAAAGTATCGAATTCGGACAGCACCATCCTGATTCACGGGGAAAGCGGAACCGGAAAAGAATTGGTGGCCCGGGCCATCCACTTCAACTCTGATCGGAAGAACCAACCGATCATTCCGGTCAATTGCGGAGCTATTCCTGAAGAACTTCTGGAAAGTGAATTATTCGGTCATGAAAAAGGCGCCTTCACCGGTGCGATACGTACCCGCATCGGCCGCTTCGAGCTTGCTCAAGGTGGAACCATCTTCCTGGATGAAATTGGGGATATGAGCCCGGCATTACAAGTCAAGATGCTGCGGGTCATTCAAGAAAAGGAATTTGAACGCATCGGAGGCATCAAAACGATTCATGTGGATGTGAGAATTCTGGCTGCAACTAACCAAAACCTGGATAAAGCCGTTACCGAAAAGAAATTTCGCGAAGATCTCTATTATCGGATTAATGTCATCCCGATTCATTTGCCCCCCCTGCGTGAACGGGGTCCGGATATCGCCATTTTAGCAAACCATTTTCTGCGACAATTCAACAAACTCAAGAAAAAAAGCATTGGACGCATATTACCGGAAGCCATGAGCTTTTTCATACGCTACCCCTGGCCGGGAAATGTCCGGGAACTCGAAAATCTCATGGAAATGTTAGTCGTCATGAAAGACGGCGGCGATATCGAAGTGGGCGATCTACCGCCCAAACTCATCAATCAAAAAATCGCGGAACTCCCCTCCAGCTATATGGAATTACCGGACGAAGGCTTGAATTTCAATGAAATGGTCAGCCAGTTTGAAAAAGATATGCTGTTACAGGCCCTGAGAAAAAGTGACGGAGTTAAGAACCGGGCAGCCAAACTGCTCCAGTTGAACAGGACCACCCTTGTTGAAAAACTGAAGCGTTTTAGCCTTGCTTAGACGGCATCTTGGGTAATCCGACGCCGACATAAGCAATTAGCGTATGTCATGTAAGGGCTCTTCCGAAGCAAAGCGCTTAGCCGCCATACTTAAAGCTAAAAGATTCGCCTGATAGGCAATATCATTAATAGCCTCAATAATCTTTCCCTTATCCTCAGCAGAATGGGGAATTTCAATGAGGGTATTAATGATTGTGTTGATCATATCTTCTTTGCGATGACTCATATTAACCTCATCCATAATCATTAAACAATTAAATTACTTATATTATCGGTTTTTTTTGCATCAAGTTTAAAATTGATGCAATTATCCCTCTGACGGATTAATAAGGTAACAACCCCATGAATGAAAATAATAAGCCGGAGTCGTTTCTCAATATGGTCGCTTATAATCTATGCCGCTCGCGCTACTGTCGAAAATTCGCTGTCACTGAGAATTTTGTCGATATCAAGCAGTATCTTCACACCGCCACCGATTTTTGCCATCCCCAAAATATAATCCGTGCTCACATTACTTCCAAAATTAGGCGTATCCTCAATATCGCCGGCACGAATATTCAAGACCTCAGACACGGAATCTACAACGATACCCATCATGATGGTTTTATCGACATTGGTAATTTCAACAACAATGATACATGTCCGTTCCGTGTAATCCATCGCCTCAATGCCGAATTTCAGTCTTAAATCCACAACCGGTATGACTTTGCCTCTCAAATTGATTACACCTTTGACATATCCCGCTGTTTGCGGCACCGTTGTGATGGACATCATGCCGATAATTTCTTTGACCTTCAATATTCCAATGCCATATTCCTCCGAAGCCAGAGTAAAGGTAAGATATTTCCCCTCTCTGTTAACCATTGACTTAACGGCCTGATCAACGATATCGACCTTATCCGTTTCCATATTTGCGGTGTCCTCCCTTCATTTAAATTAAGTTATCTTTCCGGCTTATATTTCACGTTTCAAAAAGACATCCAAAAAATATGCCGATTTGAATGAGAAATTGGAAAAGATATTTGGCAGAAGACCGGTGAAGAGCCATAAGACTATTAAATCAGCACATATTCATTGTATCGACTATGAAGGGCTTCCTGAAAAAAATTAGGGGGAAAATCACGCCATTTTAAAATCTCCAGGGACTTTGACCGAAAATGAAATCAACTTGCCAACATTTTGACACAAAGTCACGCAGGGGAAAAAATAATTGACATCCCGAGCAAACTGCCCTATATTGCGCCGCCTGGAAAAATGATTGTTTTCCCGCAATATTTTCCATAGAGATGGTTGAATTACATGCTGAAAATTTGGTTTTTGGAAACCAGACCTCAATTTTTGATCCTGTCGCTCATTCTGGCTTTTTTAGGTACATGCATCGCATGGTTTTACCACGATGTTCTGCATTGGGGTTATTCATTACTGGCCGGTTGCGGATTGGTGCTGACACACATCAGTGTCAATACGCTTAATGATTATTTTGATTATCAAAGCGGCATTGATCTCCAGACGCAAAAAACGCCTTTCAGCGGCGGTAGCGGCGTCCTGCCGTCAGGATTGTTGAAACCCCGGCAGGTTTTATGGATGGGATTGATTTCGCTTTTTATGGCCGCGCCGATCGGATTGTATTTTATACTGGTCCAGGGTTGGCTTCTTTTGCCCTTGCTTGTTTTGGCGGCATTGTGCGTCGTTCTTTACACACCGGTCATTTTGAAGACAAACTGGCCGGAATGGTCGCCGGGGCTTGGTTTAGGACTGCTGCCCGTTTTGGGTATCTATTTTTCGCAAACCGGCACCTACACGGCATCGGCCTTTTTTGCAGCTGTCCCTTCGTTCATTCTGGTGCATAATCTTCTTCTACTCAATGAATTCCCCGACGTCAGCGCCGATAAGACAGCCGGACGCAAGACCCTGCCGATTATTCTGGGTAAACCGAAGGCGGCCATGGTTTATTCGGCCCTCACAATCTTCGTTTATCTTTGGATTATTGGAAGCGTTCTTGCGGGAATCGCACCCATCTGGACACTGATCGGCCTGCTCACCTTACCCTTTGCCATTAAGGCTATTCGCGGTTCTTTGAAGCCGGATGATATGGAGTTCCTGGTACCGGCGATGGGCAGCAACGTGGTGGTTGTTTTGGCAACCCAATTACTACTGGGTATCGGCTACATTCTGGCCGTGGTGATATAAAACCGGCATTGTTTAACCCATATCAGCCGGTTTTTGCGATGTAGGGAGATTTGCTGTGGTTGACCACAAACAAAATAAGTCACGACATAAGCCTTTGTTTCGTATATTCAATGACATAAACGAGCGTTATGATTTAATCAATCGTCTCTTTACCTGGGGCATGGATAAAAACTGGCGGGATCGATTGGTTACGGAAATGCTGAAAAGCCGTCCGCAAAAGGTTCTGGATGTCGGTTGCGGAACGGGTGATCTGACAATCCGCATTGCCCAGTCTGCTCAAGAAAACATTACCGTGTCCGGGTATGATTTCAGCCGGCCCATGCTGGATATAGCCGAACGAAAAGCTCGAAAATGCATAGCCCGGGAAAGAATTTCATTCATCCATGGTGACGCAGCGGGGATGCCATTTCGCGACGCAACATTCGACTGTATCGGCATTTCGTTTGCCCTTCGTAATCTCTTATTCGAAAACCCATCGGCCCATCAGTATCTTTGCGAAATATTCAGGGTTCTAAAACCGGGCGGAAAATTCCTGAGCGTTGATTCGAGCCAACCGCAAAATAAAATCATACGCTGGTTAGATCATCTCTATCTGTGCACATATGTTTACACGATAGGGATGGTGATATCGGGCGATCGGTGTGCTTATAAATATTTGACGCGATCCGCCATGAATTTCGATTCACCGGAACAATTGGAAAAACGGTTCCTGGCCGCCGGATTTCACAAGTTTTTTTATCAACCGCTCTTTTTCGGCGCCGCCGCAATTTACGGGGCAACAAAATAAATAACGTCTTCCTATCCTCATTTAGGTTCAACGGTTTCCCTTCCGATGGTGCTTGAATATCATTCAGATACAGGGAAGACTTTTTTCCACCTGTTCAGTTTTGAGAAAGCTTCTTCAACGGCGCGAAAGAGTAGATCAAGAGACAGGGGCTTTGTGAAATAGTCATCAAAGCCCGCTTCCCGACATTCTTCGATTTCAAAAAGACCGGACCATCCTGTAACGGCGTATATAATAGAGATAGGATTGTTTTTTTTGATTTGCCGACAGAGCTCAATTCCGTTCATTCCGAAAAGTCTGAGATCAAGAAAAATTAAATTGATATTGTATTCTTTTAGAATTTGCAGCGCCTGTTCGGCGTTTTCCGCAAGATAGACCTCATAACCGGCATCGCTGAAAGCAGACTGAAAAAGCTCCCGAATAGACATTTCATCATCGACAACAAGTAATTTTCGCTGCATGAATTTCAGATCAGATCTATTGTATTAGTTGAAACCAGCCCCCGACTTAGTGAAGGTCAGATCCTCAATGATGGTACCAACCTCTTTGCCCTGCTTGATGAGTTGAATAACATCAATGACCGCTTTGCCTGTCCAATCCCCCTTGCCTCTGACCGCACAACCTAAAAGGACAGCAAATAGAGCGCTCCCGCTGATGCCGAATACTTCAGCAATTTTATGACAGGAACCCTCAAATCGGTCCATATTCACCGTTTCTTTATTATCCATCAGCGCCTCTGAAGTACAAAATAATCACTATATATTTTCTAAGACACCCTCATATCTTCATACTAATGACTGACATTTTTTATATAAAAAAATCTCTTCGATGTAAAGCCCCGATTTGTCTGCATCAGATTATTCACGATGGCAATATATTTATCGCCACCGCAACATGTTGAAATGAACTGCCGGATTCGCGAAAAAGGTGAACGAAAAACAACCATTGGGCGCTATCGGGTCTTATGTTTTTTATTATCATAATGCTGATAATGGGGGGCGATTTGGGGATTTTCCATATCTTCCTCCTTGATTTTGGACAGCATTTCGTGGGCAGTAATATCCAATTTCAGACGCTTGATTTGCACATCGAGGTACGGAAGCCTTTTTTTCAGCATTTTTCGTCTCTGAATTTCCATAAAGGGTTGTTCATCCAATTGCTGCGCAATGGTTTTCCGAATTTCCGATAACTCCTGCAGTTTTTTCTGCATCAAGGTCATTTTATCCTTTTTTTCAGGTGGCACCGGGTTGGAAACACCACCCTGTTTTACCGGTGTCGCTGACGCAACGGGCGTTTTTTTATTGATAACGTGGTATTTCTGCGACTCTTTTTCCTTGGCTTCCGTTTTCCTAATACAAACATCAACGACAAACGATCCCTTTTCCGTAATAAACGGAATGACGATACTGGGGCCGTTTAAAATATGGTCGATGGTATGATCTTTCCCGAAAACAACCGAGGGAATGGCGGCATAGACGCTCATACTTTCTTTTTCCAGATAATTTCTGGCAACGCCCGAAATCATGTTGGTGACTTCCCCGACAGCGTCAAAAACCTCCTGGCAGGCATTTTGATACGTCTCACCCAGTATTTTATTGGCGATATTGCATATACAAGCTTCCGTAAAACTGATGGCCAGAGATCCGACGGCGTCACCGGTGATGCCGATAACACCGGAAACATCTCCATAGGCAATACTTGTGTTTTTGAGATAAACCTTGCCTGGTTTGGCTTCAACAAAGGCCATTTTTTTTAATACTTCAATCGTTCCCTGAAGAAAGGGATTAATAAATTTAACGTCCATAGACTTAGCCCATCTATCACCCAAAGGTTGTTACATTGTAGTTGAACAAAAAGCTCTCAGAATTCGACCTCCATCCCTTCACGGGCAAAAAATACGCTTAATCCATTTAAGTGATCCCGGTGACAATAAAATGGCGTCAATGCGTCAATCTCCACATCATTGCGGGAAGGATCATGATGAAATAAAGCCAATCTTTTAACGTGGCGTCTGGCCGCTGTTTCAATGGCATATTCCACTGGTGCGTGCCCCCAGCCTATTTTTGACGATTCATATTCTTCCAGGGTGTACTGAGTGTCATAGACCAGAAGATCGGCCTCAGAAAAAAAATCCTCAAGGCGTCTGTTTTCTTCCTCCGCCGCCTTTTCACCTTCGTAGGCCATAGCCTCATCATAAGCCGGATCATTTTTATCCGTCACAAAAACATTCCGATAGGGTTCCGTATCGTAAGTCGTGCAAAAAATCTTCCCTTTATATTCAAAACGATAACCCAAACAAAGAAGTGGATGATTCAAGTATTTGGTGGTTACGGTGATGCCGTCACCGACATCGAACGTTTCTTCTTTCAGGTCGATATATGTGATATTCGCCGAGAGTTCCGATAGGCGAACGGGGAAATAATGATAACTCATTTGTCCCCCGATGATACTTTCCAGATTTTTTTCTCCATATGTCGCCGGCCCATAAATTCGTAGCTTCGTTCCCGGGATATAAAGCGGTGTAAAAAAAGGAAATCCCACAATATGATCCATATGGGTATGAGTGAAGAAAAGATCGGCCGCAATGGGTTGTTTCATGGAGCTCATCAAATAGTTACCCAGCTCTCGTATCCCCGAACCGGCATCGATAATAATGATTCGATCCGGCTCGTCGATACGCATCTCCAGGCATGACGTATTGCCGCCATATTTAACCGTTTGTGATCCCGGGCAAGGCACCGATCCTCTGACACCCCAGAATTTAACTTTCATACCTGTCAGCCTTTCTGGGATAGCTGCAAAAACACTTTTGCCTTTTCTATTTCATCAAACATACTATCGTGAATTTCAGATAGTTCATCACGGGACATCTGGATTTCAACAAGGTAATGATCGATTGTTGAATCCTGTGCGGCACCCTGGTCCGCAGAACCGATTCCCCAATCATTGGCACAGAGATTCGCCAACGTCACCATCATAGCCAACCCATTTGCCTGCCCGTTTAAATTTTCCGGACAATGATGATAATTCAACACATTTGAGAGATTTTGATGTAAGCGCCATTTCTCAGCAATCATAGCACCCACGATGCAATGGTTCATGCCCATCAGTTGCGATTCGACCTCATAAATGGATGATCCCAAATCGGCTGCCGATTGCATGACCTGAATATAATCATCAGGATAACATTGGTTTAAAGGGATCTTTCCCAGATCATGGAGGAGGCCTGCGACAAAATATTCTTCCCGATCCATGACAGGCACATTTTTTCGGACGGCAAGCCCCCTGGCAATGACACCGACACCGAGGGAATGAAGCCAAAAATCATCCATGTTAAGGCCTTGACCCGTGCTTTTGCCTCCCATGCTGTCAAGAATCGCCGTGCTTAAAGCAAGGTTTTTGACCGTATTGAGGCCCAGCAGGATAATGGCACGGGTCAATGACGTCACTTCACTGTCCATGGAATAATAGGCGGAGTTGACCACCTTCAATACCCGTCCTGTGAGAACGGGATCCAGGGATATGACTCGATTCAAGTCATTCGGCGATGTCGTCGGTTGGTTACAAATCTCCAGGACCTTCGTAACGGTTGTGGACAGACTGGGCATCCGTGCTATGTAATTTTGGATAATCCGTTTATTGACGTTCATCATTGAAATTTTTTATTTCTTAGTTCCGACCTGCCTCCATATCACTCCTCAGGGTCTCATCCTTTCCGACAGGGTAATCACTTCGACTTCATTAAGCAATAATTATTCCAACCGGTCTTGTCTCCTCAAGATAAAAAGAATCCTTTACGATATCATTTTTATCGCTTTATCCACATATTGCTTCGCTTCCTCCGCCATACGATCCAGCAGTTCCTGACAGGTCGGTATGTCGTTGATTAAACCGATCGACTGGCCCACCATGAGGGGAGCGGAATCCACATCGCCGGTCGTCCAGGCTTCCCGGACGCGCAAACCGGACATCAACGGAATCAAGTCATCCAAACCGCCGCCCCGCCGCTCAACGGCGGCAATTTCAGAGATGACCTTATTCTTAAGGCCCCTACCTTGTAGACCCGTCGTCTGTCCATAGAGAACCGTATCGTTTTCTTTTCGATTCACCAGTTCCTGTTTGATGTTGTCATGCACCTCGCATTCCCGGGTCGCGATAAACCGGCTTGCCATCATAACGCCCTGAGCGCCTAAAACCAGAGCGGCGGCAAGAGACCTGCCGTTGGCGATGCCCCCCACCGTTACCACGGGGATTTTTACGGATTCCGCAATCCTCGGCGTGAGCAACATGGTCGTGACGTCATCATTCAGCGGATGACCGCCTTCTTCCACACCGGCAGCATAAATGCCGTCATACCCGACATGTTCCGCATGAATGGCATGCCTGACGGATCCGACCTTATGAAAGAGCTTAACATTGGCTTTTTTCAACATCTCGATGGTCTCCATCCCCAGGGCCTTATCAAGGGGCGTACCGGAAATCTCGAGGGCGGCCACTTTTTCTTCAGCACATACGCGGGCCCACATTTTGTAGTTCTCGGGATTCAGACGCACTGACGGCAACAAAGTCAGATTCACGGTAAAGGGTTTATCGGTCAATTTTCTTGTTTCATGAATGGCATCGCGAAATGATTCTTCCGTTTCCCAATTCCCGGCGGTCAGATTACCCATACCACCCGCATTGGAAATCGCCGCACAAAGCTTTGGTTTACACAAAAACATCATCGCCCCGCAGATAATGGGATACTTGATACCGAACATCTCTGTAATCGCTGTGTTAATCATTGGTGATCTCCTTTCTTGTTTGAATAAAATGCATTAGATCAATATCATACAATGCAAAAATGAACAGTTTTTTTTGATCGGATGAGATGATCTCGTGGGCAAGAAAACAAAAAGCAGGACAACCTGAGATCACCCTGCTTTTCATCTTTCAATCCGCCGTTAATAATGGGTATATTATTACTTTAACTGGTCGCGCTTAAAGCCCAGCACCTGACGACAGACCACCAGCATCTGGATCTGACCGGTCCCTTCATAGATGTCGTTGATCTTGCAGTCACGCATCCATTTTTCGACGAGCCAATCTCTTGAATACCCCAAGGGTCCTAAGATGGCCACGCATTTCTGGCAGACGTCACCGATGACCCTTCCTGCTTTTGCCTTGCCCATGGAAGACTCCAGAGAGTTTCGTTGGGCCTTGTCCAGCATGGAGGCCGACTGCCAGACCAAATATCGTGCGGCATCCAAATTGGCTTCCATATTTAAAATTTCCTTCTGAACGGCACTTAATGAATGAATGCCCTTATCGTAGGGGAAAGTGTATCCCAACTCCTCCAGTTTTTCCTTGGTAAATTCCAGGGCCGCACGGCCGACACCGATTCCCTGGGAGGCAACACCGGGCCGGGTGGCGTCGAAGGTTGCCAGAACGCCGACCTGTCCGGTCTTCGCCTCTTTGATCTCCGGCGAACCGAGGATATTGTCATAGGGAATGCGGCAATCTTCAAAAACGATGGATGCCGTATCGGAAGCCCGGATCCCTAATTTATGCTCGAGTTTGGTTAGTGTACAACCCGGCCGGTCCTTTTCAACGATAAAACTCTTGATGGCCGCCCGGCCTTTGCTCTTGTCCAGGGTCGCCCAGGCCACAATGGCGTCGCAACGTTTGCCGGACGTCACAAAGATCTTCTCGCCGTTTAAGATCCACTCGTTCGTGGCCGGATCGAGTTTCGCCGTTGTCGCCACGGCCGAGGTGTCGGACCCGAAACCGGGTTCCGTAATGGCCATGGAACAATATAGTTTATCGAAGCGTTCCCGCTGCTCCGGGGTTGCCACGGCGCGGATGGCCGCGTTGCCGAGACCCTGCGTGGCAATCATACCGGCCGTAACCGGATCGCCCATTGATCTTATTTCACCCAACATAATGTTCGTCAGGAACTGCCCTTCGCCGGGCTCCGGTCCGCCAAGCACTTTCAACATGGCCGCGGCATTTTTTTTGAGTTGTTCCTGGTCTTCCGGTCTCGCGTCCGTATGTTCGTTTTCGTCATAATAACGGGCAATGCTTCTGACGAACTTATTGTTTTCTCTCTGCAACTGGAGAGCTTTCAGTGTTTTTGGTGCTATGGAAAAATCTATCATTATCATTATCCTCCATGTGATTGATGGAAGCCGTTTAAGCTTCGTGGGTTGATGTGT
>JAFGLN010000048.1 GCA_016928025.1 Deltaproteobacteria bacterium | reverse complement strand
CGACATTCCTATTCCCAATAGGACGATCACCAATATTGCCAAGTACAATTACGCGAACAACTGGCATACCTGCGGCAAGCTTCTGCAAGACATTGCCGGCGGCCTGCTGGTGACCGCACCGACCCATCGGGATTGGATGAATGAGGAGACTAAGGGCTTCATGGAAAGATATCTGGGGGGCAAGGCGGGTGTATCAGCCGAAAACAGATTACGGATGCTTCAACTGATCAGGATGATGACCACGGCGGAATCCGAAGTGGTGGCGATACATGCCGAAGGTTCTCTGGCGGCACAGCGGATGACCACCTTCGCTGAAGCCATGCCCGACATTGAGATTTGCAAGAAACTGGCCATGTTTCGTGCCGGTATTCAGTAAGTTATCCCTTATGTTTAATGTGAGGGGTATTTCTTTTTTTCGTTAAAGCGCAGTTCATGGCATTTTCCCCTGACAAGGGAAAATGCTGTGAACACGGCGTCAGGGATGAGCCCAAACAGCCCCGAGACGAATTTGCCTTTATGATTCCTTACGGCGGATACAGCGGTTGATGTCTGCCAGAACATCTTCCAGGTTGAAGCCGAACTGTTCCGATGCATCTCTCATGGAAAGAAACAGGCCTTCGCAGCAGACGCAGATTCCTGTCTCCTCCTCGAGCCTCTTGAAAATGGTCTCTGTTCTCCGGTGTTGATTGATGATGTCTATAACAGCCGTTTCGGGTGTTATGATCGTTAATAATTTTTTCATGGCATGCTCCTTATCCGGTCGCCATTCGACCGGTATCCGCCGATGGTGCTTCCCGCAAAGCACGGATCGCCTGGGGGATACACTTGATGATTTCATCGATCTGGGTGGCCGGCGTGGGTTGTGCGATCCGACCCGTCAGGCGGTTGATACGTATGGCGGCGACAGCCGCCTCCCGTAAATTCATTCCGGCATCGATCAGGACGGAAACCAGACCGGTCAAGGTGTCTCCGGTGCCGCCAATGGCTTCCAACGCTTCTACAACAGGTTGATCGACCGTTTCCAGGATGCCGTTTTCATCGGCCAGATAATCCTTCGCCCCCTTGACAATCAGATGGCGGGCGGCGTTTCCGTGTTTGTAAGCCCGCGCGATCAAATCGGGTACGCGGTTTTCTTCATGAAGGATGAAGCCACGGGTATAAAAGGGATGAGGCGCCTCTTCATCGGCCAGAAAGGCCAGTTCTCCGACATCCGGAGTGAAGAGATCGTATAGACAAGCCTCTCCGCTCATCTTGGCCGCATACATGAAACCCGCGTCGGCGATTAGACATGGCCGGGGTTTGAGATTCCCCATGACGGCCTGCAGGCTTTTTTGCCAGCGGATGATGGGTTGGAGATAGTGAAGGGTTATGGTTTGAAAGGAAGCATGGGGCAAAGCGTCGATCATATGACGATAGAGCCGTATGCTTCCCTTTCCGGTTCCCGTGTCGCCGACGAGACAGGCAAACGGCGCCGCTTGCTTCAGAGCTGCCGCTGCCATCACCGCTGCTGCCAGCAGGGCGGCCGTTCCCCTGTGGATGTCGATGGTTGACGATCCTATTTGAAGTTCGTTTCCGCGAATTTCCACCGTTCCTTCAACAAGTGGAAAATTGTCTTCCGGGATTGTTCCCGCTACGCAGAGCATCGACGTCGTACCTCCTCGTATGCAAGCTGCAGGGCATAGCCGCAAAGGGTATGTCCGATTTCCCTGGGACTCGGTGCGTCGGCCAGAATTTGTCCCACCATGGATGCTGCCAGGAAGGGAACATCAGGGCATCCGCCTCCCGAAACGTTAACGATGACATTCGTTTCCTTATCCACGGTCAGCTTCATGTTGGCCGCCCGGACCATGAGATATCTCCCATAATCCTTGATCTGAAAGATGTCGACGGGCTGCAGCAAAGGGCTGGAGACCGGCACCGTTTTTAGGGGTGGCAAATCAGCTGTTGTCAGAATTCTAAGAATTTCCAGCTCTTCGATGAGGGGAAATTCAATGACCAAGTCACATCCCTGGCGGATTTCCGGCGGAGGTCCCATAACACGGATATCCCAGCCGTTCTGTTTCAGCAGATTTTCTGCCTGAATTACTTCGCTGGTATTTTCAAAGACCAGGATTCCCCGCTCCACCCTCCCGTTCTGATCCGGGAGGGTATCCGGTGTCTTGTTTCTTTTTAAAAATCCAAAGAAAGCCACGGCGTTTATTCCTTCCCGATCGTAATGTGATAAATGCCGTCTTTTTCTTGAATATTCTTGAGCTTCCATCCCTTGCTTTGCGCGGCCCGGGAAACGTTTTCCTTCGAGGCTTCGTTGTCAACCATGACAACAATCTCATCCACGTTGCCTGCCTTGATTTCATCCAGGGTCATCAGAACCGGTTGGGGGCATGAAAGCCCGCGTGCGTCTACCGTGTTGGCCATATGCTTTATTCTCCTTTCTATTTAAGCGATTCTTTTTCGCATGGTAAACCCGATGAACAGGCACACCAAAAGCCCGATAATGACGGCCGAAATGCCGTAAGGGCCCACGCCGGCCGGGGAACTGGCCAGACCGAAATTATGGCTGATGCCGGCCCCGACAATCATGCCTAGAACAAAAACGGCGGCGTCGCCGTCCCCCTCGCCTGCCAGGAAAAGCTGGCGGCCGGGGCAGCCACCGGCCAGACAGTACGCCAGACCCGACAGGGCCATGCCGGCAAAGTTCCACACATGCATGGTGTGAGCCACGGGTTGCCCGGCAAATCCCGCTTTGAATTGCCCTAATATGAAGTTAACCACCAGGGCGGTGATGATGAGGGCTAAAAATCCTGAGAAAAGGTGTATTTGCCGGAAAAGTAGTAAATCTCGGAAGGCCCCCATGGTGCAGAAACGGCTCCGCTGAGCCAGAAACCCGATCAGCAGGCCGACGCCGAGAGAAATCAGCAACGCCACATGCATGGAGCCCGGCCCTTTCATGCTGTAAAAGAGAATCTCATTTTTTTCCTTACCGGAAATCTGAGGAAAAATGAGCATTAGAATGAGAAGCCCAATCATGAGAAGGGGCAGCATCCAACCCGCCGCGTGATGGGTTTGCTGGCTTCTTCCAAGGTTATATCCGTTTTTTAAAAAAAGGGTGCCGATCCAGATGCCGAAAATGAGTCCCAGCAAACCTAAAATAGCGTTGCCGTCGCCGCCGGCAAGACGCAGGGCCCCTCGCCATGGGCAGCCAAGAAAGACCAGGGCGCCGATCATGGCAAAGACGCCCAGAAAAAAGCGGACCACAGTGGCCGAACCGAGGCGGGGTTTGAATTCTCTGAAAAGATAAGCCGCAATCAGCGATCCCAGGACAAAACCGATGATTTCCGGGCGTATATACTGAACGACGGCGGCCCGGTGGAGTCCGATAGCGCCCGCGATGTCCCGTTCAAAACAGGCCACACAGATTCCCATGTTGGGGGGATTACCCCAGTACTGCAGCAGCGGTGCCAGTATGCCGATGAAAATTCCGACGCCGATGATTCCCCAAGTTTCCGCAAAGATGTTTTTCATTTTCTTCATTGAGCAGTTCCTCCTGTGATTGATCTCGATAAGAGCACGTTGTCGGATCGTAGAATTATGATTTTAAATCTGAGCAAGTAAAAGCAAGAAAAATTACAAAAAACGATAGGTGACGAAAAGATATTCTTCATGATGAACCCTTGTAAAAAGATTTGTGCCTAATATCAGGATAAAACAATAAAATCAAATAGATAATATGAATAATGCCAAGAGAATTATTCTTTTATGGAATAAATGATATTGAAAAGGTGATCCCCAAGAGGGGGGGATGGTGGACAGACTGCTGCCGGAGAATGAGTCTGTCCATTTTTATCGAATAAAGTTGTTTTTAGGATGTTTTTTCTTCTTCAGTTTCTTGTTTTCTGTTCTCGACCGAACAGGCCTGGCGCACTCAGGTGGATACGCCCATCCGGGGCAGAAGCCAGCCCTGAATAAAGACCCAGACCGCCACAACAATAATCAAAATCAATATATCCGTCATTTTTCCTCCTCTTTTTAAAAATAATAACCCGCCCGCAACTCGATGCGGTAGTCGTTCTGTTTTTCGCCGAACTCCGTCTGACGACTTCCCATGATAAAACCGGCCCGCAGGCGCAATTCCAGATTGGTGAGCCATCCCGTACAGAAGATCTCTGGCGTAATACTGCCGCTTCCGTCATTAATATTGACCATACAGGTCAAGGCGGAAGTGAAATATAGAATGTCAAACGGCTCCTTTTGAATCAGGCGGATATAGATATAATCCTCAGCGGCACTGAACCTGCCATAACCCCCTTCGGCCAGCCGCCGGGCGACGTTGAGCTTTGACGCGTTGCCGGTGGACAGATAATCATTGTAGGCTTCGTGAACATAATGATAGTAGTTTTTCATTTCGTCCTCCGTGTAGCCCGTGCCGTTGTGGTAGTACTCGACAATGGTCGTCAGATCAAAGGCTGTCAGATGGCGCAGGCCGATAAGCCAGCTTTGGGCGTTGTCTTCAAGCTGTAAAGGTGTTCCTGCAGCCGTCAGAACCGTTTTTCGGACATGGCGCATGTAGGCGTACTCCCCATGGATCTCGAAACTGGTGGTGATGTTTCTGGAAAAATCGATGCCGTAGCGATCCGGCCGGCTTCCTCCCGTTATAAAAATGAGATCGATATCCGTGTCATACAAAAGAAAGTAGAACCGCCCTGCCATATTCAGCTTATCCTTGTTGCCGTAGTCTTCGTTGATGTGTTCATAGACGGGGAGAAGAACAGGGGTAAAGGAAAAGGTCGTCAGAGGTCCATCGAAGCTCTTGATATAATCGGCTGAAGCCATGATGTAGCCTTCCATAGCGACTTCCGGATCGTCGGGGTCTTTAGGCCGGTCAACAAAAGCCACGGGATTCCAGGCATAGCCCTTTCCCCATTTGACGGTTTTTTTACCGACATCGACCTTCAGGCCTGATATGGGCTTCAAGGTTCCATATGCCTCATAGAAGACGGATCGCTCCGATTCCCCGGCATAGGAATACTTTAGATCCGTATTCGTTTTGGCGTAGAGACGGAACATTTTCTTTTCATAGCCGCCTTCCAGTTGAACCCGGCCGTTCCACTCCGTCAGGGCCTTTCCCTGAGGATCGTCATAGAGACGCAGCTTGTAGAAGGCGGCATCATTGTCCAGACCGAACTGAATAGGTTTTAATTCGACGTAGACGCCGAAGTTATAGGGCTTCTTTTCGATCTCATCGAGTGAGAAGGTATAGGTTTCATCGGCCTCCGCCGGCAAAGCCAAGCAGACGCAGAACAACAAGCCGAAGAATAAAGAATACCTACGCAAAAGATTCATGGTGTGCTCATAGCTGAATGAAAAATCAGGTCTCATTTTTTTACCGCATTGTTTCAAGATTCGGCATGAAGGTCAGGGTAAAAATCTCATCTTTGAATTGCCTTTTTTTAATCTGTGCGGCGATCATAACGGACTTGTATCCTTTGTATAGAGGGCTGTCCGTTTCGATCACGGCGGGCCGGACGATGCCGCCGCCGAAGTCTTTGACGTCCTTGAAATAAAGGGTCTTAATGAGCATATCAGCTTCCGTTCGGCATTCAATCTTTGTAGGGAGTAGTTTCGCTTGGTCGACCCACATTTTCAGACGATCATAGGCGACGGTTTTTGTTTTGGCCTTCAGCTCAAGGAGCAATCCTCCATTCACTTCCGAGACGCTTTCCACGTTGTATTCCGCTCCGTAGTCCAATCTCAGAATGTCGGCGTTGTTGAAAACGCCGCCGATGACGGACTGGAGACTGGTGATGCGGATGGGCTTCCCGACGTTGGGGATGTGCAGCCACATGTTGTCGCCGAGCCGCAGGGTACTTCTGCCTTTTTCACTGGCCGGCGACAGGAAGACGGCGGCCAATTTATCAGCACCCTTTTTGATGGAAAACAGGACAAATTCTTTGGTCCGGCCGTTCGGTTCAATATTGATGAGTTTGCGGTACATCTCATAGGATTCGGGATTGAGATTCCGATCCACTTGCTGCAACAGCTTATCGCCGTCCACAGCAAAAGCCGGGGCAACCAAAAAAACAGCCATGACGAAAGCGACAGTGATTTTTTTATGCAACATAATATCCTCCTTGCATTTAAACATGCCGCAGCGCTTCAATGGGGTCCATCCGTGAGGCCTTAAAGGCCGGCTGCAGACTGGCGGCGACGGCGACAAGAATAACGATGATCGACACGGCAATCATTTCGCCCGGCGCGAGGGATGCCTCCAAGAGAAGACCTTTTTGTTGACCGAAATTGAATCGGATGCCCACGAGGTTCACGATACCAATGATGGCTCCCCCGATGAGATTGCCGATGACGGCGCCGGTAATGCCGAGGCAGAACCCTTCGATGACAAACATGGACAGGATCCTGCGGGGCAGGGTGCCGATGGCGGCAATGGTGCCGATTTCCCGGATCCGCTCATAGACGGCCATGATCATGACATTCATGATACTGATGAGGACGATGGCGATCAACGTAATGCGGATAAAAAAGGTCATAACGTCGATCATTCGGGCGATATTGAAAAAGGGCGACAGCTGTTCCCATGTATGCACCTCGAAAATGGGAGTTCCCTCTTTGTTGACCTCGCCCGACAGTTTACCGTTTATACTGCTGGCCGCGGTGGACAGACGATCAAATTTTTTCAGCCGGACGGCGACTTCGCTGACCTGCGGTTCGGACATCCGCAGGACTTCGGCGGCATCTTCAATATGAATGTAGCCGTCCCGCCCCCCGGGTCCGGTGGCGCTTTCCAAAACACCCACCACTTTAAACTGCTTGCCGTTTACGGAACCGTCGGCATTGGTTGCCACGATGACGACAGGGTCTCCTGTTTTGACTTTCAAACCCTTTGCCAACAAGATGGGAACAATGATTTCTCCCCGTTCCAACGTTTTCTTTCCTTCCGGGATGCGGTCGGCCAGCAGGGGGACCGTCCGGAATTCCCGCTCGGGGTAAACGCCGTTCAAACGGATGTTGGTCGTCTCGGTAAAATTACTGAACATACCGCCGAATTTGAGGCGGGGCGAGAAGGCGTCCACATCGGTTGATGATTCGAGAACGGTAACCATTTTTTTATAAGCTGAGGGTTTCATGGTCAAATTCAGGGGCAAGTTATCGATGGAGGCGACATAGCCCTTGCGGTGGATCTGCAGATGCCCCAGCATGGAGTCGGTGATCTGACCGATCATCATGAGTTTGAAGGAACCGGCGATGGCGACGAAGACGAGGACGAAGATAACGCCGATAGCGATTAGCGACGCCGTCATGAGCGTTCGTCGCCGGTAGCGCAGCAGATTTCGGATGGCGATTTTAAAAAGATTAAGCATGGAGCGTTCCTCCTTTCGTATTGTTGCCCGGGGAGTTGCCGTTTTCCAGCTGTCCGTCGACCAGCCGGTAAATGACCTCGGCTTCGCCGACGATCTTTTGGTCGTGGGTGGAAAAAATGAAGGTGGTGTTCAGCTCATCGCGCATCCGTTTCATAAGATTGATCACGGCGTAGGCCGTCTGGGAATCGAGATTGGCCGTCGGTTCGTCGGCCAGTACGAGAGAGGGATTTGTTACCAGGGCACGGGCGACGGCCACCCGCTGTTTTTGACCGCCGGAGATCTGGTAGGGGTATTTCCCCGCCTGTCCGCTCATATCGACGGCATCCAGAAGACGGCTAATCCTGTCTTTTCGCTCGGCCGCCGGGACATCCTGGACCATGATAAGGGGATATTCAATGTTTTCGTAAACCGTGAGCACGGGCATCAGATTGAAGTCCTGAAAGATAAAACCAAGATGACTGCCCCGAAAAGAGGCACTTTCTTCCCTGTCCAGGCGGGCAACCTCCGTATCCGCCACGATAAGTTTTCCCGCTGACGGCTTGTCCAGGCAACCGATGAGGTTGAGGACTGTGGATTTGCCGCTTCCCGACGGACCCACGAAGGCGACAAACGAAGCGGGGGCGATGTCGAATGTGACGCCCCGGAGGGCCTGCACGAGGACATCGCCGACCTGATAATCCTTCTGAATGTTCTGTGCGACGATTAAAGACATGGCATTTTCCTTTTTTGAAAATACAGGTTCAGGGTCCAAGGAACAAGGTTTAAGGATATTATTTCAATCGGATGTTTTGTCCGTTCCTCCGACATCTTCCTCCTGTGTCTCTGCATAGAGATCCTCGCTTTCATCGGCCTCTTGCAGGTCTGCTTTTTTCTGAAGAAGCATTTCCGGTTCGGTGGAGGTCTTGACGGTTTCTGCTTCAACGGTTTCTTCAGAGATTTCCTCCACCGCCGGTTCAACAGTTGCAGGAATTTTCCGGCCTCCCTCCAGTTCGGCCACCCACAAGGGATGGCGGTGGCGGGCGTAATCGAGGCGGACGGAACCGGTAAAGATGGCGCGGACCATGGGCCGGTTCGGCTTTAAAATGATGGCCGCCATATGTCCGATAAAGGCCAGCACGAATAGAATGAAGAAGGTAATATGGACCCAGGTGGCCAGGAACACAATGCCTTCCGACAGATCCGGAGCGTAAATGTTCTTGTAGGTTTTCACGAGGCCTGAGATAATCAGCATGGCGATGATAAAGATCATGCCGATATAGGCCAGTCGCTGCTCCGGTAGATACTTGTGAAAGGGCGGTTCCTCCCCCTTGCCGAAAAAGCTTTTGACGACGGTGATAGATGTTTTTAGGTCTCCCTTTTGAGGAAGCATTCCCCGCTCTCCGAGGATACCGTGGTAAATGACATGGAAAAATGCCGCCGCGACAAAAATAGCAGACGCCGCGTAATGCACATTAAGGGAAATGATAAAATCTCCAGACCAGGCCAGACCGGGCAATGAAGATATATAATATCGATTTGCCAGGGGCATCTGAAATAATCCCGTTATGATAAGGACGAAACCGGACAGGGCGATGGCCCAGTGTTCCAATAATTCCAGGAAATTATGGCGGACGACGAGGCCTTTTTCTTCCCATATCTTCTCAGTCATTGTCTTTTTCGCCTCCTTTCGTTCCGCCTTTCCCCCGGGAGAACCATTTAAAGGCTCCTATTAAACCGGCTGCCGCTCCTAAAATCGGAGAAGCCAATACAATCCTGCCGGGACCGTCCGTTTTTACCATTCGCCTTTGGACATCCGGTTTCATATCCGGCTCGCCGGGTTTTTTTATCAGGGCCTTGTTGATCAAGTCGAAAGATACGGGAGAGACATAGAGGGTTGAAGTCCCGCCGTTTTCCGTCTTGCCGTAAATGTAGCCGTTCATCTGCTTCGCCCGCTCCTCCGCCAAGGCGAAAATTTCCCGGTGTGGTCCGATAAGCAGGGCCTTCCGGGGGCAGGCCTCAACACAGCCCGGCAGTTTTCCTTCGGCAAGCCTCTCATGACACAAGTCGCATTTGTACATAACGCCGTTTCCCATAAAGTCGGGCAGGACCTGCAGGTAGACGCCGACGCCCGACTGACGTTGCGGAATGGCCCAAGGGCAGACGGTCCGGCACTTGGCGCCGCCGAAACAAAGATCATAATCAATGACGACGGCGCCGTTTTTCATCTTATGATTTGCGGAAAACGGGCAGATGGTGGCGCAAGCCGGATTGTCGCAGTGCATGCACCGACGGGGGATGAAAACCGTTCTTTTGCCGTCTTCCGTCTCCACGTCGGCCTTCTGGACATAGAGGTAATTGTAAGGCGTCAGACGGTTGAAAACGTCTTTCTTCTTCGACCAGTCTTCGATGGTCTTTCTCGGCCAGGGTTGCGGAATGGGATTGACCGGTTCCGGGATAACGTCTTTGTTGATGGTCTTGCAGCTTGAAACACAGGCCGGCATCTCCCAATCCACACAACCGTCGCAGAGGCTCAGATCGATGAGCGTCGCCAACCCTCCCGACGTTGCCCCGTGGGCTTTTTTCGCCATCGGCAATACGGTGAGACCCGAAGCGGCCGTAATCCCTGCCGATGTCTTCAAAAAGGATCGGCGGCTGATTTTTGGTAACAGCTCTTTTTTCATGATCGGTTCCTTTTAAGACATACTGATGTAGCGCGCCAGGGCCTTCTCAAATTCTTCGAGAGAACCCTCCCCATCGTCCCGGGCAGCCTTGTCGAGACAGTTTGTCAGATAAAGCTGGACGACCGCTACGCCCGCCTTCTTCATTGCCGCCGTGGCGGCGGATAATTGCGTGAGAATATCCACGCAAGGCGCATCGTTTTCCACCATTCGCTGAAGCCCGCGGATTTGGCCTTCAATCCGTTTTAACCTGTTCAGTATCTTTTTT
>JAFGLN010000047.1 GCA_016928025.1 Deltaproteobacteria bacterium | reverse complement strand
TGGGACATTTTTATACTGCCTCCTTTCCGGATAAATTTGACATGTTTGAAAAGTACCATGAAATTGTTAATAGAATCAAGAATAATAGTTAGGGACGGGTTCGTATCCAATTGATGAAATACTTTGCTGGATTCGGATGATTTACAGTGCCCTTTCTTTTTATCGTCCATATTGCATTTGCAATGCAATATGGACGATATCGATTCAGGGTGTCAATGCCAATAACGAGCCCGTCCCGATCCTGGGCGGGTTCAGATTTTATCCTTCCGGAATCTCTTATTTATTAATCAGACAATTTGTGATAAATAACAAGACATTCGATGAGATGTGAGTCGATATACCTTATATAGTGTTAAAAGAAGGGATAATTCATGCTACATCAGGATGTAATCACTGAAGCGACGAGACGGCTTGTTTCCGGTTTTAGTCCCGAACGAATTATTCTCTTTGGATCTCTGGCAAGGGGAGAGGCTGACGAACGAAGTGATGCAGATATCCTTGTCATTACAAAGTTTAGAGGCAAACGAAGAACACTGATGCTGGAAATGGACCGGAGTCTACGCGGTTTAGACCTGGCCAGGGACATTATTGTTTTGACACCGGAAGAATTTGAGCGGGATCGTGATATCCCGGGAACGATAGCTGGTCCGGCAGCGCGGGAAGGGAAAATCCTCTATGAGCGTCAGTGATAGGGAGATGATTGCCAGCGTTAAAAAATGGCTTGTTTATGCAGATGAAGACATTCGACTTGCACGTCATGGTCTGACACTCTCAAGCTCTGTCCCCTATAGACTTCTGGCCTACCACGCTCAACAATGTGCTGAAAAATGTTTAAAGGCGTATCTTGTATACCGATGTATCGATTTTCCATATACGCATAATATATCCATGCTTTTGGAACTGTGCAGCAGAGACGCATCTTGGACAGTTGGGCTTATGGATGCTGAAGAATTGACTTCCTACGCCATAACGACACGATATCCGGGCATCGATGAAGACGTATCAAGAGAAGAAACTTTACGCGCTATCCAACTTGCTTCTTTGGTTATGAAAACGGTGACGGATGCTTTGGCGAAAGAAGATTTTAAATAAATCCGAGTGCCATAAATCATAATTTGTCGATGACCATGAAATTAAATTAATTTTACGAAGTATTTCATGGATTTTTGAATTGTTTCGGTATGGAGAGACAGGAATTATATTAAATGTTTGAGTTTTGTTATTGTTTTGAACTATTTCAGTTTACAAAAATGGACTGACAAAGCAAGGAGGTTTTCACATGGCTGAGAAAAAAATTGGGGAAGTAATGAAGTTTTTTGCCAAACCCAGTGTTGCAGCGGTGAAGGTGACGGAAAATGAGTTCAAAGTGGGGGATACGGTTAAATTCGTCGGTCACACCACCGATTTTACCGAGCTGATTGCCTCTATCGAGGTCAACAATCAGAAAGTCGAAAAAGCCGTTCCCGGTGACTTTGTCGGGGTCAAGGTGTCCGATCGCGTCCGGGAGGGGGATGAGGTTTTTGTCGTTATTCCCGATTGATCCTTATTTTCGCCTTAAATGACGTATCAGGATTCTCTGAATTATTTATCCGATCTCGGCCGTGAGTATATGGACATGCGCCTGGGGCTGGGGCCGGTGTCGGATCTTCTCGGACGACTGGATCATCCCCAGGATCAGTATCCGTCCGTTCTGATTGCCGGCACCAATGGAAAAGGTTCCATTGCCGCCATGACCGCATCGATTCTTTCGGAGGCCGGACTGAAAACCGGCCTTTATACGTCGCCCCATCTGGTCGATATTCGGGAGAGAATTACGATCAACGGCGAAATGATTTCCCCGGAAGCATTTGCCGGCTGTATCGAGGAGGTCAAAGGCCGTAAGACGGAAAATGTAACCTACTTCGAATTTCTGACCGTTGTCGCTTTTTTGTATTTTGCCCAAAAAAAAATTGATGTCGCCGTCCTGGAGGTCGGTTTGGGCGGCCGGCTGGACGCAACGAATTGCGTCAATCCCGCCGTATCCGTCGTGTCCAATATTGCCTTCGATCATACGGAATATCTGGGAAAAACGCTGGCCGAAATCGCCCGGGAAAAAGGCGGCATTATCAAAACGGGCGGTGTCTGCGTTACGGCGGCCCGGCAGAAAAAAGTCATTGAGGTTCTTGCAACCATCTGTAAAGAAAAAGAGGCGGCCCTGTACCGGATCGGCAAAGAGATCAAAACAACGGTCCATCGGGACGGTACATTTTCGTATCGCGGGATTGACCGGTACTATCCCTGTTTGACACATCGGCTTCCGGGGCGGCATCAAGTGGAAAATACCGCCGGTGCCATAGCTGCGATTGAATTGATGCGCCGGAAGGGCTTTCCCATCGGCGACGATGCCTTGATGCGAGGCATCGAAAACGTCCGATGGCCGGGGCGCATGGAGGTTATTCGGCGTGAGCCGACGGTCATTCTGGACGTTGCCCATAATCCTGCGGGGGTGACGGTTCTCTGCCGCGCCTTGAAGAGCGATTTTTCGTATCGAAGGCTGATCGTTGTCTTCGGCGTCTTCAGGGATAAGGATTACTTGACAATGGTCAGGAAGCTGGCGTTCCTGGCGGATGAGTTTATCTTTACGAGTCCCGGCACGGAAAGGGCGTTGCCTCCTGAGGCGCTCTTGGATATCGCCCGGCCATTCAAGAGGCTCGCCCAGGCTGTTCAAAAGCCGATTGACGCCTTGAGAAAAGCGCTGGATGCGGCATCGGTGGACGATTTGATATGTGCGGCCGGATCGCTTTATATGATCGGTGAAATCAAGAGGGATTGGGCACTGCCGGACCCATAAAACAGTTTTATCAATGCGGAGTTCCTATCCCATAAGGAGCGGTCTCGCTGGGCGATATCGTATTAAATAAATATCCATTTTCCCCCGTGCCGGTGGGAATAAGAAATCATAGATAGGTCTGTGGAATGCCCGTATTGCTGAAAAAATTGTTCATTCGCTGCTCGATGACCCTTCTGGCTGTCCTTATCCTTTTTTTCAGCAGCGCCTATAGCTCCCTGTGGGCGCAGGAATCGATCAAGGGGCCTGTCGATATAGAAGCCGACAGCATGACCTATGATCAAGTCAGGGACGAGTATCATGCCGAAGGCAAAGTGCTCATAACGTTTTCCGGCGGAACGCTGAAGGCCGACTCCGTCAGATTCAACAAATCGACCAACACGGCCGTCGCCGAAGGCCATGTCATCCTGAAAAGCGGCGATGATGTCCTGGAGGGGGATAAAGTCCATTTTAATGTGCAGACCCAAACGGGCGTCGTTTATGAAGGCAGGATGTTTGTGGCCAAGAATCACTTCTATTTGACAGGCAGCCATATCGAAAAAAAAGGCGAGGCGACCTATCAAATCAAGGGTGCCTCAGCCACAACCTGTGACGGCGAGAATCCGGACTGGCTTCTGACGGGCCGTGAGCTGAACGTGACCATCGACGGCTACGGTATCTTGAAGCACGGCAGCTTTCGCGTGAAAGATATCCCGGTCCTTTATATTCCCTGCCTCCCGTTCCCTGCAAAGACAACCCGTCAAACCGGATTCCTCCTGCCCTATATGTCATACTCCCGGGATAAGGACGGTCTGGATGTCGAAATT
Organism: Deltaproteobacteria bacterium; assembly: GCA_016928025.1. GTDB lineage: Bacteria > Desulfobacterota > Syntrophia > Syntrophales > JAFGHS01 > JAFGHS01. The sequence continues at coordinate 97,951 of JAFGLN010000047.1, read as the reverse complement.
CCCTTCTTTTGGGCCGTGACCAAAAGTATGGATGCCACGTTTTATCAGCGCTACATCGAAAAAAGAGGATTCAAGGAGGGGATGGAGTTCCGGTATGCCGTCGGTGAAAACACTTACGGCACCTTTTACGGTGATTTTCTGAACGACCGGAAACAGGTTGTCGAAGACGCAAGTGCCGGTGTGATGAGAAATTGGCAGTCGGATCAGAAGCGGTGGAGTTATTACTGGAATCACGAAACGCGGTTTGATCCGACGTTTTATGTCCGGGCGGACATCGGCAAAGTATCCGACAACTGGTATTTCAAGGATTTTTCCTCGCACAATTACTACCTCGATCATTATACGGGAGAAAGGGATAACCGGTTTGAAAAAGTGCCTTTTTGGGGTGATGAATCGCTTGCCGCACTTTCTTCAACGGCCCGCGTTTTTAAGGCTTGGGATCATTACAGTCTGTCGCTCCTTGGCCGCTATACGGATGATTTCACAAAGCCTTCAAATAGCGCGACACTGCAGACGTATCCCGAACTGACCTTCACCGGCGTGAAACAGCCTGTTTTCGACACCCCCCTTTATTGGGGGCTGGATACGTCTTATAATTATTATTATCGAAGCGAGGGGCAGAAAGGGCATCTTTATGATCTTGAGCCGGTAATATCACTGCCCCTGAATTTGGGTCGACATGTTCAGTTAACACCGGAACTGGGCTGGAAAGGGACTTTCTGGCGGCGGGAAGACCCTCAGGCGCAAGGTGATCTCCGCCGGGACGACCGGAATCTCATGACCGCCGGCATCAGCCTCAATACGGAACTCTCCCGACTGTATAACGTCAACGGTACGTCTATCGATAAGATTATGCACCGCATCGTGCCGGAGGTGTCCTATCAATATATTGCGGGTTCGGACCAGGAAGGCTTGCCGGATTTTGTCGCCACCTATGACGCAAAAAACGCTCTGACTTATGCGTTGACCAATACATTCACGGCCAGGATCAAGGAAAAGGACGGCAAGGTCGGTTACCGGCAAATCGCCCGCATCAAACTCGCTCAAACGTATGATATCAAAGAATCCCGGCGGGATTTAGCGAATCCGGCGGACCGAAAAATACCTTTCGGATTGCTCGATCTGGAAGTAGACCTGAATCCGTTGTCCTATGCGTCTTTAAGGGTTCAAAACACCCTGAATGTCTATTCCGGCGATTGGACGAACGCCAATTACGACCTTTTGTTGAATGACGGGCGGGGGGATGCGGCCATCGTCGGCTATCATTACGCCCGTGATCTTGTCGAAGAAATCGATCTCAGTCTGAAGGCCGTCCTGACCAATTCCTTCAATGTATTGTATATTTTAAGACGCAATGAACAGGACAGCCGGACGCTGGAAAGCACTTACGGCATCGATTATCACCGGCAATGCTGGGGCATCACCCTGAGTTACTCCGAAAGCTACGACGACCGGCGCTTCATGCTGCTCATTTCCCTGACCGGTCTTGGCCGATTCGGCGGATCTTGAGGAGGATTGATGAAGGTTACTATTTCACCGTTTGGAATCGAGACATACGACGAGGTGTTTGCCCTGTGGCGGCAATGCGACGGCATCGGTCTCAGCGATGCCGATTCGCGGGACAATATCCGGGCCTATCTTGAACGCAACCCCGGACTGAGCTTTATTGCGACTGTTGATGGCGCCGTTGTGGGAGCCATCCTTGCCGGCCACGACGGCAGACGCGGCTACATTCACCATCTCGCCGTTCATCCGAAATTCCGCCGCAGAGGTATCGCCAGGCAACTCGTGGACCGGTGTTTAAAGCTTTTAACCGCTTCAGATATCGGAAAATGCCACATTTTTATTTTCAACAAAAATGCTGATGGTCTGGCATTTTGGACATCTGTCGGATGGTTGTGGCGGGAGGATATCAGCGTGATGTCGAAAAATATCGAAACGGTTGAATCGGATGGTCGTTGAATTTTTTGTTTTGGCATTCCTCTCTGTTATTAAATCAGCGGTCCATGCTGAAAAAAAGGCCTGCGGCTTTCCGGTAAATTAAAGGCGATACTGAGGCCGGGATTTTCTAAGAACTAAGAAGGACGCGATGCAACTCAAAGCGATACTTATCGGCAATTCCGACGGCATCGGATTGGCCATGACAAAACGGCTTCTGACGTTGGGCTGGAATGTCATCGGTGTTTCGAGAAGTGAATTTCCGATCACCGATTCCGCCTATGACCATCATATTGCCGATGTTCGTGACGATAACTATCCGGAAATACTGGCAGAATTGCTTCAAAGAGGACCCGTGGATCTGTGTATGTATTTCGCAGGTATTGGTGAACTGCTCGATCCCCTGGATATGAGCGCTGAAGCCGGCATCTTTGATGTCAATCTGACCGGCATGGTGAAAACGACGGCGGCGGTTATCCCCGGGATGGTCAAAAGAGGCCGCGGCCATTTTGTCGGAATCTCCAGCCTGGCCGATGAGTTGCTCTCGGCGGAGGCGCCGTCTTATCATGCCTCAAAAGCGGGATTTTCCAACTATCTGGGCGGCCTGGCCCTGGCCCTGAAGCCGAAAGGCGTGTCGGTGACCAATGTCCGGTTCGGCTTTGTCGACACCAAAATGGCAAAAGGGGATATGAAGCCGTTTATGATGAGCGTGGAGAAAGCGACGGATCATCTGGAATACTGCCTCCGTAAAAAGCCCGTTTGTTACACAGTTCCGCGTGTAATGATTCCCCTGATCAAGTTTCGTAAATTGATGATGAAACTAGGAGCGAAATAATATTCTCTGAATTATTACACCGGCAATAATTTATCACCACATTCGTCATTTCCGCGAAAGCGGGAATCCATTACTGATAAAGGTTAGCTGGATTCCGGATCAAGAGACTGTGTCACAATAGTCAAAAGTGCCTTTTGAACCGTCACCCCGGCGAAAGCCGGGGTCCAGAAGGAGTCTATTTTATTAATAAATCCTGGATTCCGTGTCGCGCTTCGCTTGCACGGAATGACACAAAAGCGAATTATGACACAGTCTCCAAGACCGGAATGACATCATTTATTATATTTAATTGCCAATGCATTAAGATTGCAGCGTATAGGATACAGCCATCACAGGCAAAAAATACGTTATTTCTGATATCAGGGATGGAGTCCCCTTATAACCGTCGGCTCTTTTTTCTGAATCGTTTCGAAACGGGCCGGTGGCGGAGTAGTATGTATGTGGCGCCGGTGCCGCCGTCATGGGACTGGGCGCTGGTATAAGCGATGATCCATTTTCGCCAGTGGCCGCGGGTCAACCACTCGCTGACCTTGTTTTTCAGAACTGGTTCGCCGGGCGATGATAAACCGCGCCCGTGGATGACCAAGACGGCCCTTTTGCCGGATGAAACGGCCTCCCTCAGGAAGGTTTCAAAGGCGTCTTTTGCTTCCGCCACGCCCATCCCGTGAAGATCGATGTGCCCCTGAATGGAAAAATCTCCCCGGTGCAGCCTCTCGGCCAACTCCGGCGGTATGTCATGTCCCGTGCCTTCCATGTATTCGGGCGTATTGGATATAATAAAACCCTCTCCGGAGTTGACCAGGTTTTCCAATTGGGCCATGACGTCTTTTTCCGTTTCGTTAATAAAAGATTCCGGAGGACCGGCCGCTGCCTTGCCTTTGACATATTTGTCATTTACAATGGGCCGTACGTCTTTCATGGCTTCCTGGAAGGCTCTTTCTTCGCTTTCCTTTTCAATGGGCGGATCGGGTTTTGAGGGAACAATGCGGCGGGCAGGGCCGGGTAATGGCTTGTCTTTGAGGATTGCCTTCAAACTGTTGAAAGGATTATGTTTTAAAGAGTCATCGGGATCCTGCATAAAAAAATCTTCCTATCATCCGCATGCCTGCCAGGTGACGATATGCTCCCATTTCCCGGCGTTCAATCCCGGATTGTCAAACAGCCAGTATCCGTTCAAACCGAGTTCGCGCGATGATAATTCAAAATGGCACATGGCGATTCCCATATCAACACTCTGAAGCTTAACCTTTCCGTGTTGACTGGAATAGCCCATTGACCGTTCGACATAAAAGTGGAAACAGTCCCCGTCTTTAACGATACGCCACGGCTGCCTGTTGGCAGCGGAGGGTCCTAATCTAACACAGTCCAGAGGCCGTTCGTAAGGGCCTGCGTCCCCTTTTTTCAAGGCGTTTAATTGCCTGTCGAAAAACAGGGCTTCCCAGGGCTTCCTCCTGTCCGAGCCGGCGCCCAAGCGAAAAACACGCTCTATGGCCGATATTTTATCAGCCGCGTAACCGATCGGAGACACCGCCGGGAGAAGTTCCTCGCCTGAAAGCCCGATTCGGTCAGCGAATCCCGATCTTTTAAATGTGCCGCCCAGCCAGCAGGTGCCCAACCCCAATGATCGGGCCTGTAAAATATTTCGTTCCATCCCGTAGCCAAAATCCTCCATGGCGCCGACCTTCTTTTTGACCGCCCCGACGATGAAATAGGACGCCCCCCTGATGATGCCGTAGGTACCGCAGGCCCGGACGGCTTCCCGGTTCATGACATCGAAATTGACCAGTTCGAAACGAAGTCTGTTTCCGAATGGCCCTTTTGTGTTGGCCTCAAAAAATCCCTCCAAAGTCTTGATTTTTTCCGCTTCAATGGCCTCGGGGCTGAAGGTACGGCATGATCTGCGGGTTTTAATCGCTTCGACAATCACAGAATGTTCCCCGGTTACGTAATGGTTGTTTCCTGTTTCGACTTTGGTAACAATAAGAAATTACAGCTTTCTATGTCAATAAATTTCCGTCTTTGGCTTTAAAACATTCTCCTACATTTTTACAGGTTTTTCTTGACAAACGCCTTGAAATTGCGTAGGTTGCAACCCTATTTTTAATGACTGGGTGAATTATGAAAACGTATCAGGCAAAAAAAGGCGAAGTCACCAGAGACTGGTGTTTATTTGATGCGGAAGACAAGGTTTTAGGCCGGCTGGCGGCGGAAATCGCACACAGACTAAGGGGTAAGCATAAACCTGTCTTTACGCCCCATACGGACACGGGTGATTTTGTCGTCGTGGTCAACGCGGCGAAGGTCCGGTTGACGGGTAAAAAATTGACGGACAAGATGTATTATCGATATTCAGGATATCCCGGTGGATTGAAGGAGATCACCGCCGGCAAACTCCTGCAAAAGAAACCGGAAGAGGTTTTGCGTTATGCGGTGAAGGGGATGCTCCCGAAAAACTCCCTGGGCCGGGCCATGTTGAAAAAACTCAAAATCTACGCAGAGGGCGAACATAAACACGAAGCCCAGTGTCCGAAGACTTTGGAATTATAAATAAAAACAGCATTATACACATTGATTTAGAATTTGGAGAACTATATGACGGCAAAACGTTTTTATGCCACCGGAAAAAGAAAAACATCCATCGCCAGGGTATATATGAAAGAGGGTAATGGCGCCATCGTTGTCAATAAGAGAAACTTTGACGACTACTTTACCCGCGACAGCCTGAAGATGCTCATCAAACAGCCTTTGGATGTTGTCGGTAAAAATGATCGATTCGATTTTTATATTAATGTTTGCGGCGGCGGCATGGCCGGCCAGGCGGGAGCCATTAAGCACGGCATTTCGAAGGCGCTGGTGGAGTTTGATGCGGATTTGCGCTCCACTCTTAAAAAAGAGGGGTTTCTGACCCGGGATTCCCGGATCAAGGAAAGAAAAAAATACGGCCAGCCCGGCGCCCGGAAACGCTTCCAGTTTTCCAAGAGATAATATTCCTGACGCAGGAGGAGGGGGGCTTTTTAGCTCCCCTTTTTTTATTGAACAGCAAAGAGGGAAAGTCATGTCTTTGAAAATATACAATACCGCAACGAAAAAGAAGGAAACGTTCATACCCATGTCCGAAGGGAAAATAGGCATGTATGTGTGCGGTATTACAGCCTATGACAGCTGCCATATCGGTCACGCCCGTTCCGCGGTGGTTTTTGATGTTATGACGCGTTATTTGCGCTATCGGGGTTATGATATCTTCTATGTGAGAAATTTTACCGATGTGGACGACAAAATCATCACGAAAGCAAAAGATTCCGGGCTCAATTATTCCGAAATCGCCGAGCGGTATATTGGAGAGCATAACGAGGATATGGATGCCCTGGGCATTGCCCGGCCGGACGCAGCACCAAGGGCGACGCAATATATTCAGGAGATGATAAGACTCATTGAAAAGCTGATTGCAAAAGACCTGGCCTATGTTGTGGATGGCGACGTTTATTACGCCGTCGAAAACTTCAGCGACTATGGAAAATTGTCGGGAAGAAATCTTGACGATATGATGGCCGGCGCCCGGATCGACGTGAATGAAAACAAAAAAAATCCCCTCGATTTTGCTTTATGGAAAGCAAGCAAGGAGGGGGAACCGTGGTGGGAAAGTCCCTGGGGCCAAGGCAGGCCCGGATGGCATATTGAGTGTTCCGTCATGAGTCAAAAATACCTCGGAGACACTTTCGATATTCATGGAGGCGGTGAGGATTTGATATTTCCCCACCATGAAAACGAAATCGCCCAGTCGGAAGGCGCTACCGGCAAGACTTTCGTCAGATACTGGATCCATCATGGCTTTGTCAGAATCAATCGGGAAAAGATGTCGAAATCCCTCAAAAACATCATGAACGTGAGGGATATTTTGAAACATTACCATCCTGAGATAGTGCGTTTCTTCATTTTACAGACCCATTACAAAAGCCCGCTTGATTTTTCCGATGAGGCCCTGGCTGAAGCCCGGCGCGGTATGGAAAGATTCTACACCGCCTTGAAAAGCATCCAAGATGCCCTTAAAGGCTCTGAAGAATCGCAAATCGCTCTAAATTTTGAGGACTTTGCGCCTGAGAACCAAGATGCCGCCGATAACCTGTCTCAGCTTCCGGACCGATTTGTTGAGGCCATGGACGATGACTTCAATACGGCCAAAGCGATTGGCCATCTGTTTGATGCGGTCCGGCTCATCAATAGCTTGATGGCCGATCGAGACTATAGGCTTACCGATGAGACGGCGGCCGTGCTTCGTTTGGCGGAGAAAACCTTTCGGGATTTGGGAGAGGTTTTGGGTCTCTTCCTCGACGATCCCGACCAGTATTTTTTGAGCGACCGAAACCGGGAGGCCGAAAAACGCGACCTGAACGTCGAAGAAATTGATCGTTTGGTGGAGGAACGACGCTCCGCCCGGGTGGCAAAGAACTGGCAGCGGGCCGATGAAATCAGGGACCTTCTGGCGGAAAAGCAAATTGTCCTTAAAGACACGCCGCAGTCCACCACCTGGAAGATTGAATGAAGGCAGGTATAAGGTTCAAGGTGCAAGGATCCAGGTTCAAGGAAAAGATGTAACATAAACAGACAGACGTTAAGGATCCAATATGGCGTATGGTGAAAAAAACTCTCTTCTCTGCCCGAATTGCCGCAAACTCATCAGTGCCGATGAGCCGGTCTGTCCCTATTGCGGATTGTCGAGGCCTGGGTCGGGGTTAAAGAAATATCTTTCTCAAACCTTTTCTGAAGGATCATTCAATATCGTGAAAGTTATTCTCTACACGAATATTGCTTTCTATATTTTGTCCCTTGTTTTGAATCCTTATAAGATGGGCGTTTCCATGAATCCGCTGACGTTACTGTCACCTTCCAACGAAGGCGTTTTTTTACTGGGCGCGACGGGAACCATACCGATCAGCGGATACGGGCGCTGGTGGACCCTCATCTCGGCCTCTTTTCTTCATGGCGGTATCCTTCATATTTTCTTTAATATGATGGCCCTTTTTCAACTGGGCCCGTTTGTCGTCCATGAATTCGGAACGAGCCGGTTTAGCATTATTTATCTGCTTACCGGTGTCGGCGGGTTTTTTCTGTCTTATCTGGCCGGTGTTCCATTGACGCTCGGCGCGTCCGCTTCAATCTGTGGGCTGATCGGCGCCGTTCTTTATTACGGCAAAAGCCGGGGCGGTTTTTACGGAGAGGCGATCTTTAAACAGGCCATGATGTGGACCATCGGATTGGTGCTTATCGGTTTCATGATTCCGGCCGTTAATAACTGGGCCCATGGAGGTGGTCTTTTCACCGGCATTGTCCTCGGTTTTTTGTTGAGGTACAATGACGTCACAATGGAAAGTTTTGTCCATCGCGTCATAGCGGTTTTTTGTATGGGTGTGACGGCGGTCGTTCTGCTATGGGCTTTATTTCAGACGGTTTTCATTTTAATATTTCGATAGACAGGTCGGCTCAAGACATCTTAAATCACATTGACAGCCCTGTTTGATTGCCATATATTTCTTTTGAAATTGAAACGGCCAATGATGGATTGATGCCGGTATGTTATCTGGGGGGGCAGGTCCATTATAATGAACAAGGATTAGAGACGGGAGAAAATGATGATGGTGAATAACTTTTATCGGCTGGGTTTGGTAATCATCGGGATTATGTTGATGATGAGTTGTGACGCCGCAATCGTGAGGCATGGAAAAGTTATCGGGGTGCATTCCGGTCGGTTCATGTCCGAAGACGGATACTTGCGAATGAACTATCGATTCAATATTGATCAGGTTTGGCCGGCCTGTGAAAAAACCGTTGTCGAGTTGAAGGGCGACGATGTTGAAAAGACCAAAAAAATTTCGAAAGGCACCATTAAGGCGCTGATCCAGGATGAAAAGGTCACGATTACGGTGGAATATGTGTCAAAAGAATTGACCACTGTTTCTATTCTGGTAGGTTTGACGGGAAATAATATTGCGTCCCAATTGATCCATGAAAAAATCGGTATGAATTTGCGCGATATGTCATCAACCGGTCAAAAAATGACAAAACCGGAAACGCAGTCGCCGCCCGAAAAAGCCGTTAAACAGGACGAAGTAAAAACAACGGAGAGCCAGGCAGCCGTCAGCGTACCGGAAGCGCCATCCTCCTCTGAATCCCTTTTAAAAACAGACGAGATAAGGCCATCCGGCAAGTCAACCATTAAAACAGAGGACATCAGGTAGCCCACCCGGTTCAGGGTAATGAGTTTCCGTTGGATATCAAAGGGGGCGTTCGCCAAAAATGCTTGTGCCGATCCTGATGATGGTGGCGCCCTCTTCAACGGCGACTTCATAGTCCGCCGACATCCCCATGGAAAGCTCTTGCATCTCGACGCCAATGAGTTGTTTGGCAGCAATGGCTTCTTTGAGGGCGCGGAGCTGGGCGAAATAGGGTCGGGAATCTTCCGGATTGTCCGACCAGGGCGGCATGGTCATCAGACCCTCGACGGCGATGTTATCGAGCCCGGCCGTTTGACGGACCAGATCAAAGACGCCGTCTTTGGGAACGCCGCTTTTTGTCGTCTCACCGCTTAGATTAACCTCAATCAATATGGGAATGATACATCCCGCCGCCTTTGCCCGTTTATCGAGCTCGGCCGCCAAAGCTATTCGGTCTACCGAGTGGATCATATCAAAAAGACGAACGGCGTATTTTGCCTTGTTTGTCTGAAGGCGGCCGATGAAGTGCCATTGAACGGCGTTTCCAATGATCTCGATTTTCCTTTGGGCTTCCTGAACATAGTTTTCCCCGATCAGATCGATCCCCGCGTCGATGGCCTCCATGATGCGTGCGTCGTCGACCGTTTTCGTCACGGCCATCAGCCGGACGTCCGAGACTTTTCGGCCGGATTTTAAAGCCGCCGCTTCAATATTCATTCTGATTTGCTCGATATTGTCCTTGATGGAGTGCATGATCAAGAAAACCTTATGGCGCCGCTTTTTTTCAATACATCAACGACCTCACAGAGAGGCAGCCCCATCACATTGGTGTAAGAACCGTGGATTTCTTTGATAAAAAAAGCCCCTATCCCCTGAACGGCGTAACCGCCGGCCTTGTCGTGAGGTTCGGGCGTATCGATATACCATTGAATTTCGTCTTCCCCGAGGTTTCTAAACAGGACGGTTGATTCAACACAATCACCGATAAGAATATTCAGGCTGTTATTGATGACGGTAAAGCCTGTGAACACGCGGTGTTCTCTTCCGGAGAGCTTGCGGAGCATTTCGCCGGCCTCAGACGGATTATGGGGCTTGCCGAGAATTTCTCCGTCAATAACGACAATGGTATCAGCCCCCAAAACCCAGGCCTTCGGATAGAGGCAGGCCAAGGTTTCGGCTTTTTCTTTCGATAATCGCCGGACATGCGCATCCGGATTTTCGCCGCTGAGAAAGGTTTCCTTGACCTTGCTGGGGATGACTTCAAGATGCTTGATACCCATCAGGTTGAGGAGTTCAATCCGGCGGGGGGATTTAGACGCTAAAATAAATGCCCCTGATGTAATGATGCCCATGATGGATCCATACTCCTGTGATTTGCAATGATTCCAAACGACTTGAATTGACAAAACTGCGGTCCATCCGTATACCCCCAGACTATATTATGGATCGAGCGATATGTGAAGCATAATATACAGAATTTATTTAAAAGTATACGAACGCATCGACACGCAATAGATGGTGCTGGATTTTTGTCATAATAATATTTATTGATGGAGCCGATAATGATATAAGACCTTATAAAAGGGGGATTAAAAATGAAAAACGTAAGATGTCTTTTCCTTTTGATGGTTTTATCGGTATTTTTTTCTTCCCTGTTCTTCAATGCTCCCGCCTGGTCGGCAGAAAGGAAAATGCAAATAACCGTTCCCGGGTGTTTGTCTTGAGGTGGTAACCGGAGGTTAGGTTCTATCCTCAGAAGAGTAAAAGGCTTGATCAATTACAGCTTGGTGGGGAAAAAAGAAGTCCTGGTAATTTACGACGACGAAATGACGACGCCGGAGATTATTATTAATACCTTGAAAAGCGGCAATATGCCCATTCTGGGAGAGCCGGTGTTTATTAAATAAGGAGCAAGGTTCAAGGAGCAAGGTCCAAGGGAAAGATCCAACAATTATTGTTTATAGGATTGTTTTTCTACAGATACTGTGTCTGTTTCTGCTCCGCCAGTTTTTCCACGGCGTTCTTGACCTTTTGAGATTTCCCCCGTTTGCAGATTAAAAGGGCGTCATCCGTTTCCACCACCAGCAGATCTTCCACGCCGACCAGCGCCACCAGTTTCCGGGGACTGTGAATCAGGGAGTTCTCGGCGTCGATCCCGATAAACGGGCCCTTCACGACATTGCCCTGCTCATCTTTGTCTAAGACGTCCCAAAGGGCGTCCCAGCTTCCGATATCATTCCATCCGAAATTCCCCGAAACGACCAGGGCGTTATCGGCTTTTTCCATTACACCGTAATCAATGGAGATGCTGCATATGGTCTGGTAGACCTCTTCAATCACCTTTTTTTCCTGTGAGGTTCCCAGAGCTGTCTCGATAGTTGACAGGCCGTCATAGATTTCAGGCAGCCATTTCTCAATGGCGCCCAAAATGGCGGAGACTTTCCATACAAACATGCCGCTGTTCCAGAAAAAGCCGCCCTGTTCCAGAAGGGCGTTCGCCGTTTCAAGATCCGGTTTTTCCCGGATGGATCTTACCGTATAGATATCTTCATCCTTGATGGAGGCGATTTTTTCACCCCGCTCAATATAACCATAACCGGTCTCAGGCGTTGTCGGTTCGATGCCGATCGTCAGCAGATAATCGCCTTTTCCCGCCATTTCGGCGGCTATTTTTAAAAGGTCGAGAAACCGGGCTTCATTGGCGATCAAATGGTCGGAAGGCAGGACCGCCATGACGGCATCCGGGTCTTTTCCCCGGATATGAACGGCGGCCAAACCGATACAGGGGGCTGTATTTCTTCCGACCGGTTCAATCAGGATGTTGTCTTTAGGGATTTCCGGAAGCTGCCTGATCAGTTCGCCGGCATGGCTGGCTCCGGTGACGATGAAAATATTTTCAGCCGGAATGAGGTGTTTGATCCGCCCGACCGTTTCCTGAATGATGGTTTTTTCGCTGATGATGTCCAACAAATGCTTGGGCATTCTTTCTCTGCTTTTCGGCCAGAAACGGCTTCCCTTGCCTCCGGCCATAATGACTGCGTACATATATCCTCATTTTGGAGTCAGTTCTCATTTTGGGATCAGTTCAAACTGACCCCTGGCCTCAACCTGTGTAGAACTGACCCTTTTCCTCCTTAATCTATCTGAACAAACTTTGTTTTGGGCGCGTTGCAAATGGGGCAGACATCGGGCAGATGTCCGTCGGCGACATAGCCGCACACCTTGCACACATGATAGGTTGTTTCTCTGTCCTCCATTAAGTGATCCAGCGCTTCTTTATACAACTTCGCGTGAATCTCTTCAACGTCGCGGCTCTGGCTGAAATGAAGGACCGCGGCTTTGTTTCCTTCTTCTTCGGCCTGCTTGATGAAGGCATCATAAGCAACACCGGCGATATTTCGTTCGTTTTTGAAGCTTTCCGTGAGATTTTCTTCGGTGCTTTTAATATCTTTAAGGACCCGAAGCGCTCTCGCGCCGTGCACCTCTTCGGAAAAAGAAATGACACGGAATAATTTGGCGATCTGTTTATAGCCTTCCTGGCTTGCCTTTTCCGCGAAAACCTTTAACCTGAGCGCCGCTTTCGCCTCACCCTCATAGGCCTTATGCAAGGCATCCCTTGTTTTGCTCATCGAATCCTCTCAATATCGGTGTGTTTCTATGCCTGCACTTCTATTCGGGCGAAAACTCACTCTTTTCAGCGCCGCAAATGGGGCATGTCCAGTCATCCGGCAGGTCTTCAAATGCGACCCCCTTGGGAATTCCGCCGTCCGGATCGCCCTCGGCGGGATCGTAAACGTAACCACAGACACCACAAACATAACGCTGCATAAAATTTCCCTCCTTTCAAATGCTCTTTGCTCTTTAATCTTTACGATTTCGGAATTTTTTTCATATGGCTGGCTTCTCATGCCTTTAGTTTCTCCGCAATGGTTTTCCCCAGGGCATGGCATTGCGCCAGGACATCCTCGTTGGGAACATTTTTTGCCCGGATCGGCTCTTCAACCAGCTCGACCTTCATGTCTTTCAGAATCTCCTGGACCTGCCGGGCCGCCTCGCCGCTCCAGCCGTAAGATCCGAAAGCTGCGCCGATCAGGTTTTGCGGTTTCAATCCTTTCAGATAAGTCATCACGTCGGCAACGATCGGAAGCATGTTATTGTTTAACGTCGGCGATCCGACAATCAGGGCGCCTGCTTCGAGGAGCTCGTAGATGATATCGCTTCGGTGAAACGCGTCCATATTCATTAATATGGCATGCGCGCCGCCTTCTTTAAGTCCCTCGCAGATGGCTCCAGCCATTTTCTCGGTGCTGTGCCACATGGTCCCGTAGGCGACAACGGCTTTGTTTGTGGGTTTCTGGGCCGCCCATCCGGCATAGGACTTGATGATGGTCTCCCTGTCGGTTCGCCAGATGGGGCCGTGATCGGGGGCGATAAACTTGAATGTCAGGCCCGATGCGGCCACCTTTTCGAGCAGTTTGGTTATGAGAGCCGAGTAGGGCAGGAGGATGTTGGCGTAATAATAGGCCGCTTCAAAGTACAAAATAGCGGGATCAATTTCGTCGTCGAATCGTTCCGCCGTGGCCAGGTGCATGCCGAAGGCGTCCTGGGAAAACAGCAGTTCCTCTTCCGCCAGATAGGAAAACATGCTGTCCGGCCAATGGAGCATCCGGGTTTCCATAAAAGAGAGAGTCCTATTGCCGAGGCTTAGGGTTTCTCCGTCTTTGAGCGGCGTGATCTCCTGACTGAAAGAGAAATGCTCCTGAAGGATTTTTGCGCCCATGATGGAAGCAAAAACCTTCTCCGGTTTTACGGCTTCCATCGTTTCGGCCAGGCAGCCCGTATGATCCATTTCGGAATGATTTGAGACGATGTAGGTAATGTCCGCCGGATCGATAACGGAGGCGATGCGCTGCATCATTTCGTCTTTAAACGGCGCCTTGACCGTATCGACCAGGGTGATTTTGTCGGCCAGAATGAGATAGGCGTTATAGGTACTTCCTCTTTTGGTGGTATACCCGTGAAAATCCCGTAAATTCCAGTCGATCGCACCGACCCAGTAGACGTTATCCGTGACCTTGACCGCTTTGTATACACCTGCCATCCTGACTTCTCCTTCAATAAAATAATTTTTCTAAAACCCCCTTTTCTAAAGGGGGCAGGGGGGATTTTAAAGAATAGAATTTACATGTTCCTGAATCCTTTTAACAACTCCATCGATGTTTTTGAGTACATCGATGTCGGAAAATCGCAGTACGGAAAATCCGAGCACCTGAAGATATTGATCCCTTTCCCGGTCTTTCTTTATGCCATCATGCCCATAATGTTGTCCGCCATCGATTTCCAGAATTAGTTTCCCCTTTGGACAGTAAAAATCGACGATGTAATTCCCTATATTTTTTTGCCGGTAGAAGTGCAAGTCGCCTATCTGTCTACTCCTGATTTTCGACCAGATAAGCTTTTCGGCATTCGTCATGTTACTTCTCAAATTTCGGGCGAATGGTTTGAGTTTTTTATTGTAGGGCAGCATCAAAAATCCCCCTCAATCCCCCTTTAAAAAAGGGGGACTTGATATTCCTTATTAAAACACCCTCTTTGCATGGAAATGAAAGCGATTATGACATGCTTTGCGGTGTTTCGTTTGATGCATATGTTTATGCAGTTACCTTTGCCACCCCCACATCGAACGCCTGCAGATTGACCTCCAGGGTTCCCGCCGGCAGATTCTCTTTGATGACCTCTTCAAAATCTGCCCGGTCGACGGGCAGGGCGCCGATGCCCGCTACCGCGCCGATCATAATGATATTGCCCAGGATGGGGTTTCCCATTTTGATGGCCTCTTCCGTTGCATCGACAAACCAGGCGTGCGCCGACAGGTCTTTGACGGACTCCTGAATTTCTTCAATCGAAGGATAGGCCAACTCACCGGAGATGACGCCCACGGGGTAAATGGGGCGTGTATTGGTCAGGACCTGGACATCCGGGTTGCCGTACGTCATGAGGACGCGGATGGCCTCGATCGGTTCCAGCGTGACGACGACATCCGCTTTGCCCTTCGGGATCTGCGGACTCCAGGTGGCGTTTTGGGATATGCGGATGTGACTCATGACCGATCCGCCCCGCTGCGAGGCGCCGAAGGTCTCACCGATGGTTATTTGGTAGCCTCTGCGAACGAGCATGTTGGCCAGAACTCTGGATGCCATGACATTTCCCTGGCCGCCGACGCCCGTGATAATAATGCTGTATGGATCTTTCGGTAATGCAGTGTTTCCCATGGTTAGGCCACCTCCTTCCTGATAATGGCTTCCTCGGGACAGATGTAGGAACAGACGCCGCAGCCGGCGCAGAGCACTTCGTCGATCCGGGCCGTCTTCTTTTCCTTGTCCCAAAACAGGCCGGGACAGCGCAGAATCCTGGTGCAAAGCCGATTGCACCCGCATTCTTCTCCTATACAGCGCTCTTCATCCACCTGCATCTCAAAGTATTTTTTCGCTTTTCGCTCCGGGGAAAGAGCGCATTTCTGTCTCAATATAAGAACCTTGGCGCCTTCCTGATCTTCCATCAGTTCGAGGAGCGTATCCGGGGTCTCCTTCAAATTGAAGGGGTCTCGGACTTCCACTCGGGCGCCGACGGCCTCACAGATCTTAGCGACATCGATAGCGGGCACTTCGTCGCCCATGGCGCTGACCGCCAGTCCCGGATGGGGCTGGAAGCCGGTCATGGCCGTACCGCTGTTGTCCAGGACGATCATAATAATATTTGACTTATGGTGGACGGCATTCACCAGGGCGGGCATAGCGGCGTGATAGAACGTCGAGTCGCCGCAGACGGACAGCACCGGCTGGTCCATGCCGAATGGCCCCAGCTTGCCGAAGCCGCTAGCAATGCCCGTTCCCGATCCCATGGAATGGACGGTCTTCAGGGTGCTGAATCCCGTGGGCAGCATGGCCATGGTATAGCAGCCGATGTCTCCGCAGACGAAACCTTTGCGGTTGTCAAGTTGCAGGGCATTGTGGATGCTCCAGAACGACGCCCGGTGTGGACAGCCGGGGCAGAAAGTCTGCTCCCGGTTCGGGACCAGGGTAAAACCAAGCAGTTGCGCCCGTTGCTCGTATTCGGAAGACATGGTGACATATTCAATGTTGAGAATTTTGCAAAAGGCGGCCACAACATGATCGGGATTCATTTCTCCCGCTGTGGGGATCGTTCCGTTATTTTTTCCGTAAAATGTTTTCACACCGATGGCCTTCGCCTGTTCAGCGGCGATAATTTTCACGTTATCTTCGAGGAAAGGCAGGACCTCTTCCACGATCAGGATGCGGTCCGTCAGGGACAGGTATTTCGTCAGCAGCCGCGGCGGCAGGGGCCAGGTCGTGCCGATTTTCAACAGACCCACCCGGTCCTGCAGCCCCAGAAGGTTGATGGCCTCTCGGCTGTAAAGGGTGCAGGCACTGCTCGTGATAACCAGAAGGTCCGGTTTTTCGGGGCCCTCATAGGTATTGAAAGGGCAGTCTTCGAAAATCTCCCGGACTTTTTTTATCTTTTCCTGCTGTTCGGCGTGTCGGAAAGCGACTGGGGCGCTCCCCACGATACCCTCCATCGGATCCAGGATGAAGCCGCTGTAACGGAATTCGGCCTGTTTGTCCGTACTGGGCAGTTTGCCGATTTTGACATTGCCGCTGGCATGGGACATGCGGGTAACGCTGCGGACGGCGACGAGGCTGCGAAGTTCTTCGGAAAGCTCGAAGGCCCATTTCGTCATGTCCTTGGCTTCCTGAAAATCGCCGGGCTCCAAAAGCGGAACCTCCACCATCCGGAAAAAATGCCTCGACTCGCCTTCGTTGACACTGGACAGCGCCCCCGGATCGTCACAGGTTACCAGCACCATGCCACCCCGGGTACCCGATCCCGCCAGATGCAGAAGAAAATCAGACGCGACATTCACGCCGTTTTGTTTCATGACACACAGCGATCTGAGCTGCGCGAAAGAAGCCGCCGCGGCGACTTCCATGGCCACTTTTTCATTGGTCGACCATTCCACATAGAGATTCCTTTCGCCCGCGACTTTGGCGAGATTTTCAATGATCTCCGAAGACGGCGTCCCCGGGTAGCCGCTGGCGAGACTTATTCCCGCTTCCAATGCGCCCCGCGCAATGGCCTCGTTGCCCATATACAAATATTGGGCGCCCTCGTTTTCATCGATTAATTTTGACATTGTGCCCTCCGTATCTTGCGCCAAGGACTGTTAACCCATGATTTTTTTGATGACCGGATCGTTTTCGTCCAGATAGATCAGATCGTTGGGCTGCCCGCTTTTTTCTCTCAGCCGCTCGATCGCGCCTTTTTTCTTTTCGACGGCCGCTTTTTTCAGCTCGTCAAAATTGCCCTCCGGGACGTCGCGGAATTCAAGAACATTTTTGGAACGGGCCAGCTCCAACAAGGTCTGGCCCCGTTCGGATCTGACAATGACCTGATTCCAGGTTTTTGTTTCTTCCCAGCTTTCCGGAAGTCTGGCGGAGCCCACGGAGATGTCGCTGAATTCGGCGGTCGAATCGATGCAGTAATGGCAGGCTTCGCGGATACAGGTATTGATGTCGTCCACGGGCAGGATGATGGTCCCGTTTGTTGTGAAGATCTCAACGGTTTGCGTTCCCGGCGGTTTGTCCATGCCCGTGATGGACTCAAGAGATGTGCTGCGCCTCAGGAGGTCGGTGAATTTTCGCCAGGACAGGGCCCAGCCGCAGAACAGCCCGATGACCAGTTGCAGTTTGTCGATATGGCTTTCTTTACCGGCGATGGGTTTCATGCGCATCTTGGCGAAAGCCTGAGCCTGGCAGGGGGTTGCCACAACACCTATTTTTTTGGCGTCGCCAGCGGCGATTTTGTTGAACTCGGCTACGGTCGGTGAGACGATGAATTTGCTCTTTCCCCGCTTTTTAATGTCAATCGGCTCAGTGACCGCTATGCCGTGATGAAGAAAATTATCTTCGCCCTCCGCGACAATGGCCGCGTCGATCAGGCCTTCTTCGAGGGCCAGGGCCATGAGCGCCGAAACGGTTCCTCCGTGCTGGGCGTTGGCACGATTCACTTCACCGGCCGCCCTGACAATATAAAATCCCTTGATCGGTCCTAATTCCAGAGTCAGGTCTTCCTCATCAAAGAGGGCCTTTCTGATGGCGTCATAATCCGTGGAGGTTCTCGGACAGAACGCATAGCACCGGCCTTCCGCAAGATCGCAATCATGCAGTACAATGGTTTGATCCTTATAGATGACCTGATAGGGACACAAATAAGCACACGCCCCACAGCCTACACAGAGGTGCGCATTTATGACCTGTTCCTGGAGCTCTTTTTGACCGCGGCTCTGAACTTGGTTGTCCATCTCCTTTGACCTCCTGCCTTTAAAGCCGACCTGGTTGATCCCGACGATGATTAAGTCTTCATAACCGCCTTGCACAACAACATCCTCCTGTGACGGATTAGACTGATTTTTTAACATTCGGGAATAGACGTGTCAATTGAAATTGACGTTAAAAAAAAGAGCTTATGATGAGGGACGATTGTTTTTTGAGGACGCAGACGGTCCCTTGCAGCTCTATAGCCGTTTTCATTTGATAAGAACGGTTTTAGACAGGAAGAAGAATGGGTGGATTCATCGATGATGAAAACGATAACTCAGTGAGGGGGTAAAAAACCGCCTTAATGGCGGTTTTTTACCCATGCATTTAAGGTTCGCAGTGGACAAATTCTTCGGGATGAATCGTTGAGAATATTCCCGCCGGATTACCCGGTACGACAGCTGTGCTGGATACGGAATAAGCATTCGCACCTGTTATAGAAACTATGTTGCT
The DNA here is from genome assembly GCA_016928025.1 of Deltaproteobacteria bacterium. GTDB lineage: Bacteria > Desulfobacterota > Syntrophia > Syntrophales > JAFGHS01 > JAFGHS01. The sequence goes on along the minus strand of JAFGLN010000047.1, from coordinate 79,121 downwards.
GCCGTTTGCTGTTGCCGATGAATCCATGGCAATTCCGCAACCGAGTTTCCCGGTGCTGTCTACTTTAAAGAGCCAGATATCTGAATTGCGTTCACTATCCCAGAAGTCGGTATCGCCGATGACCGCGTATCCGCCGTCCGATGTGGGTGTTACGGAGTAAGCCCAGTCCGGTCCGTTCATGATTTCGCCGTCGTACTCATAGGGTTTGTTATAGATTTTTTGCCAAATAATGCTGCCGTCGGCATCGAGTTTTATTAATAAAGCATCGTTGTAATCAACGCCGAAAGAGTATGTCCACCCCACCATCATGAAACCGCCGTCATCCGACTTCCGCAAATCTTGAGCCGAATCATCATCGGTACCCCCATACGTATAATTCCAGAGCAGGTCGCCATCGGCATCGATCTTAAAAACCCAGAAATCCTCACCATTTCCGAAAGAACCGGTCCTGGCGCCCACCACATAGGCATCTGTGCCTACGGGTTCGATGCCTACAGGAAATTCCGCGCCGAAGCCGCCATAAGCTTTTTCCCACTCGACCGTGCCGTTGGCGTCCAGTTTTACGACCCACACGTCCCTTCCTCCTGCACCAAATGACTGTGTGTCTGACGCCAGTATGAATCCCCCGTCCGGTGTCGGTTTGATCGCTCTGGGGTATTCGTCTCCTGAGCCGCCGTAGGTCTTCTGCCAGACGATATTGCCGTCGTTATTCAACCGCAGCAGCCAGATGTCTCGACCGCCGGCACCGAATGACGTCGTATAGGCCGCCATTATGTAGCCGTCCGGATTACCTCCTGCATCCGTTACGGATTCCATGACTTCGGGAATATCATACCCGGTGTCTCCGATATTTTTTTGCCAGGCCAGGCTGCCGTCGGCGTTAAGTTTGAGCAGGATGATGTCGCAATAACGCGAGCCTGTTCTGAAGGAATAGGAATCCCCCGCAACGAGATATCCGCCTCCATGTGCTTCTAAAACCGTCTTCGGCGCTTCTATGGAAGATCCGCCCCATACTTTTGCCCATTGCATGATGCCGCCGGGGTCCGTCTTGGCGATGCCGAAATCATAACCACCGGCGCCGCCGTAAATCGTTTCGTATACGAATATGTACCCATCGTCGGATGTCTGGCGAAGTGAATCTGAATGATAATCCGCATAAGTATCGCCGTACCCGATGCTCCGCGACCAGACAGCCTGCAGGACAGGCGGTTCACGCAATTCCGCGGCAATCTGCAAGGCATAAAGCGCTTCTTCCATGCCGATGAGCTGGTTGCCGTCGACGTCGGCATTTAGATCCGGAGAACCGGTGATTTCCTGTCTCGATAGAATTTGAAGGGCTAAGATGGCGTCTCTGATGTCGACGATGAGATCATTGTTTAAATCACCTGCCCCCAAAGTGTCTGCCTGAGATGCCATGGGGACGAATATAAAGGATAAGAATGTGATGAATAAGAAAAAAAGCTTTACCAACTTTCGTTTTTTCATTTTACCTCCTCACTTAGATGATGGAAGGTCAATGGCAATACTTCGATTTTATTAAGTGATTCTAAATCTTGCGTATTTAATTGTCAAACAGATTATATCGGATGGGTGTCATAAAAGTCTTTTCCATGTTTATAGACCATTTATCTTCGGACAGCGGGTTTAATTTGAGTTGACAACGAGAATAATCCAGAGTATCAAAAAAAGATAAATGATCGTTAATAATGGTTGATCAGGATTATTCCTTACATTAAAGGACTTAAAAATACTTAATATGACAATTATTTTATAGAGGAAAGGAAAAATATCATGAGAAGAACAATAAAAAGATTCATTTTGCTTGCGTCTGTAGCAGCGCTGGCGGTGTGTCTGCCTTTGACATCATCGGCGGAACCCAAGGGTAAATTGATCATCTTTCATGCCGGGAGCCTTTCCATTCCCTTTGAAACCATGGAGAAGGCCTTTGAGGCGAAGTATCCCCAGGTCGATGTCCTCCGTGAAGCCGCTGGAAGCCAACAGTGTGCGCGGAAAGTATCCGATCTTAAAAAACCTTGCGATCTGGTGGCGTCGGCCGACTACAAGGTGATCGACAAGCTGCTGATTCCCGCCTACGCCGACTGGAACGTCCGTTTCGCCAGCAATCAGCTTGTTCTTTGTTACACCGACAAGAGTAAATTCGCCGACGCCGTTAATGAGAAGAACTGGTACGAAATCCTGCAAAAGAAGGGCGTCGTCTGGGGCCATTCGGATCCCAACCTCGATCCCTGCGGATACCGATCCCTGATGGTTCTTCAACTGGCTGAGAGATATTACAAGATCCCCGGCCTTTATGACGCAATGATCGCAAGCCGCCCTAAAGAAAATGTCCGTCCGAAATCGGTCGAACTGATCTCATTGCTCCAAACAGGCAATATGGATTATGCCTGGGAATATCTTTCTGTGGCGGTTCAGCACAATTTGCGCTATATAACGCTGCCGGATGAGATCAATCTGGGTAATTACAAATTCGATGATCTTTATGAGCAGGCCATTGTCAAAGTTACCGGCAAAAAGCCGGGGACCTTTATGGACATTAAAGGGCAGTCCTGCACCTATGGGGTGACGATGATCAAAAACGCCCCCAACGAGGAAGCGGCCGTGGCCTTTATGGCCTATTTGCTCGACCCGAAAGGCGGCTTGAAGGTTCTTTCGGACATGGGACAACCGCCTTTTATTCCCGGCCGTGTCCCCACCGCCGCCATAAAAGCGTCATTGCCGTCAACGCTCCAGACCCTGGTCGAAGTCAAAGAATAGGAGCCTCGTTTCTTGAATGAAGGCGAAAGAACCGTTCTTCTGGGTTAATATTTCCTGCGGCATCATGATTATGGCATTCATCGTTCTGCCGCTGATGGAGATGCTGACGGCGCCTTCATTTTCCATGATTAAAGAGACGATCCGTGATAAGGATGTATTGCGGTCAATCTGGCTGAGCATTTACACGGCCGGGTTGGCCGCCATCATTGCTTTTGTTTTTGGAACGCCTCTGGCATATGTCTTGGCCCGGACACAGTTCGCGGGCAAGCGCCTGATCGAAAGCATCGTCGACCTTCCGATTGTCATTCCCCATCCGGTGGTTGGTATCGCCATCCTCAGCGTGGCGGGTAAAAATCACTGGATCGGGCAAATCCTGAGTGATCTCGGGATTCGCATCATGGGAAGCGTCACCGGTATTGTTATTGTCTTGACTTTTGTCGGCCTGCCCTTCTATATCAATGCCGTAAAAAACGGTTTTGAAAACATCTCGCCGCGTCTGGAAAATGTGTCGAGAAGTCTGGGCGCCTCCATGTTTTCGACCTTCTTCCGGATCACTTTTCCTCTGGCCAGGCGGAGCATGCTCATCGGCATCATCATGTGCAGCGCCCGCGCCATCAGTGAATTCGGTGCCGTCGTCGTGGTCGCGTATCACCCCATGATCGCTCCCGTCATGATCTATGAGCGCTTTGAGGCATACGGCCTAAGGTATTCACAGCCGGTTGCGGTCTGGTTGGTTACGGTCTGTCTTGTCCTTTTTCTTGTCTTACGCATTCTGACCTTGCGAACGGGGAAATCATCATGATTGAGACAGACCGCCTGCATATCCATCTGGGTGATTTTCGGCTCCGGGATATTAATGTATCCGTGGAGGAAAATGAATTTTTTGTCCTTATGGGACCCACGGGGGCCGGCAAGACGGTCCTGCTGGAAGCCATTGCCGGCCTTATCAACGTCCAGAACGGCAGCATCCGCATCGGCGGGCGGGACGTCACGGCCTTTCCGCCCGAAAAACGGGGCGTCGGCATTGTCTATCAGGATTATTCGCTGTTTCCGCATATGACCGTCCGGGAAAACATCACGTTCGGCTTGCGTTATCATCGCATAAAAAAAGCAGTGGCCAGGGAACGATTGCATCGCCTGGTGGCGGATCTGAACCTCGATCCTCTGCTCAATCGACTGCCGACCAATCTAAGCGGCGGCGAAAATCAGCGCGTCGCTTTGGCCCGAGCCTTGATGATCGAACCCCTGGTCCTGCTCCTCGATGAGCCCCTGTCCGCTCTCGATCCTCGCTTCCGTGAAGAGATTAGAGGGAGTCTCAAAACCCTTCATAAAAATACACAAACCACCTTTTTGATGGTCACTCATGATTTTGCCGAAGCCCTGTCACTGGCCGAGCGCGCGGCGGTCATGAATGACGGATGCATCGAGCAGACCGGCTCGGTGGAGGACATCTTCCGCAAGCCTGTCTCAACTTTTGTGGCGGATTTCGTGGGGATGAAGAACTTCTTCACCGTCACATTTGCCGGAAAGCAGGCCCGCATCAACGGCCTCGAGATAGATATTGCAGAGCCCCCTCCGGACGGCTGCACCTACCTGGCCATCCGCCCGGAAGACATTGTGCTGAGCACAGAGAGGCTCCATTCCAGTATGAGAAATTCTTTTCCCGGGACAATCAGCGCGCTGATCGATCAGGGCCTTTATTATGAAGTCTGGGTCGAGTCGGCCGGCAACCTTTTTAAGGCAACCATTACCAAACGGTCCCTCATCGAACTGGGGCTCCGGGAAGGCATGAACATCCATTTCTCCTTTAAAGCAACGGCCCTGCATTTTTTCTGATTGCTTTTCCATTGATTCCTTGCCGGATTGAAACAGGAAAAACAATCCTGGCCTTGCGTCGGGAGGCAAATTCGGTTAAAGACAACGCTTGATCCGTCAGTTCGGCCTCGTATTTCCGGGGAATGAATTTTTGGAAAACGAAAAGGTCTGATGTCTTATCGTCGCTCCTTCGTGGGCGGGAAACACATCAGTATCTTAATGGATTGAAATTAAATGAGTAAAGGAGATTGAATTAACAATGAGCTGGGTGGAAATCGATCGAACTCTTTGCAATCAGTGCGACATATGCGTTACCCGTTGTCCCCGATGTTTTTCTCATACGGATGATGGTATCAGAGTGGATGCGCACATAGAGACCTGCAATCTATGCGGACATTGCGTTTCCCTGTGTCCGCAAGATGCAATCACGCATCAGAAGATGGATATGAGGGGCTTCAAGTCCGCCAAAAAGAAAATCACCTTTGAGGCGGATCAGTTTATCGAGTTTATCAAACAGCGGCGCAGCCATCGTCATTTTACGAACAAAAAAATTCCCCGGGCCGACCTGGAGACGCTCATCGATACCTGCCGGTATGCCCCGACGGGAAGCAACGTTCAGACCGTCGAAATCCTCGTTGTTCAGGATCCGGAGCGTATCAAAACCTTGTCCGATCTGACGGTGGATTATTTTCAGGTCATGATGGAAAAGGCGGAGAAAAGTGTTGAGCGCCTGATGGCGGAAGGAAAAGAAATCCCGGGCGAACTGCAATTGGTTTATTCACGGGCGGAATATCGAAAACGTCTTATGACCGCGAGGGACGCCGGCCTCGATCCCATTTTCCACCGAGCCCCCGTCGTTGTCATTTTTCACTCACCGGCCCTGACCAGCACCCCGAAGGACAACTGTGTCATCGCCGCCCACACCATGGCGCTGACGGCCAGGACAATGGGTCTGGAAACCTGTTATATTGGTCTGTTCGAGGGCGCGGCCATGACCTCGAAGTTGATTCGGGGTAACCTGAATTTGCCCACAGGGCACAATGTCTACAGCGTTTTGATTATGGGCTATCCGCGTTTGAAATTCCGTAAGACCGTCGACCGACTGCCCATTAAGACCAGGTGGGAGTAAAACGGCGGTAAGCACCCGGACGTTGGCTGAAAAAACATGAACAGGGCGGGCGGCGGTGACGAGGTTGTGCCCGGTTTGTCACTATGTCATGCGGCGGTATGTCTCAATAAAGGACATCAGATTTTTGGCCTGGCTTTCCATGTAGTCGATCCACTGGACCAACATCTCTTCGCCGTCCAGCGTCAACTGGTAAATCCGTTTCGCCGGACCGGCGCCCTTGGTATCCCATTGGGAGGACACCAAACCGTCCTCTTCCAATTGACGCAGATGCCGATAGATCATGCCCGGCGGTGCCGATCCTTCCAAAAAGCCGAACTGATGGATCGTGCGGATCACCTCGTAGCCGTAAGTAGGCCCTCCGTGCAGGCTCAGCAGGATGGAGGGCTGGATATAGCGCTCCTTTTTGCCCCGGGATGGATGTCGTCGTCTTGACATAATGCACCTATCTTTTTTATTGACTTATATCCTTGAAGGATATATATATTAATCAACATTATGTTTATCATAATGTCAAACACCCTTCAAGGAGGAAGTACCATGGCAGCAAAAATATTTGTACGAGAGCGTCATAAAGTCGATAAAGGCGAGAAAAAACCCCGGTTCAGGATCTGTGGCGTCAGCGGTCTGGACCTGACCCTTTATTCTCAGCACATGCGCAAGAAAGAACTTGAACAAATCGCCGAGGCGACGGGGGCCGAATTAGTCATCCTCAAGTCGGAGAAAAAGGAAAAAGAAGCGGCTGCACCGGATGCCGGCTAATCCCGGTAAATAATCGTTCCCACATGCCGGCCCTCAAGCGCCCCGAGAATATCCTCGGGGTGGTTGAGGGCGTCGATGACCTGAAGTTCCCTGACGTTTTTCGCCCGTTCCAGCAATCGGAGCACGTCCCTTTCGATGATCAGATCGTCCAGATCGAGTTTCCGCAGTTTTCGGACCGATATTTTGTCGAAGTACTTGAGTTTTTTCCGGTCCCGGGCGGGAACCTTCTTCGGGTCCCGCTCAAAGAGACCCTTTTCGTCTTTCAGAAAAATCAAGGACCGGGCGCCGATGTTTTCCGCCAGAAGGAACGCGCCGCTGTCCGTCCGATGGGGTGGAATGGATCCGAATTCCGCAGGATGCTCGAAGTAGCCGTACGGGGGAACGCCGTATGTAATGGGGATATAGCCGAGCTGGCAAAACATGGTGAGCTGCTCCAGGTTGTCGCCGTGCCCGATCTTGACACCCCCGTGCTTCGCCAGCAGGACGCTGATCATTTCCGCGTTCTGCCATGATACCTTGTCGGCCAGTTTCGAAAGCACGCCGGGCGGCATGCCCAGATCGATACCGATGCTGAAAACATGACGGGTTCGCGTGCCTCCGCCGGTCATGAGGATCATCTTGTGTTTGTCCTTGGCCTTGATCAGGACGTCGAGAATTGGTAGAACCGCTTCCTTGCCCCGGTCGATAATGCTCTGGCCGCCGATCTTAAGCACGTTGATATCGGGGTGCATCCGAAAATATTCCTGCTGGTCCGTTTTTTTCAGGAATTCCTTACTGACCAGGGATTCGCCCATGAGGGGGGAGTCGATATGAAGCCTTCCTTTGAGGGTTTTTTCTTTTTTCAGTTTTGCCATAGCCGTATCTTCCTTCTGTTTATACCTTTATTTCCTTTAGGCAATTCATTATTCCATTTTGAAATTGAGACTACCCCACTTTCAGAATTTTTGCAGCATTATCGTACATCCATTTCGGTTTCACCGATTCTTTCAGGGGCAGCGCCAGGGTTTCCCGGATAATCTGATCGAGGGGCAGACCCAGGGTAATCCAGGCGCTGGCAAAGACCATCCGGTCCTGAAGGAGTGTGTTGCCGTACTGGAGCAGCATTTCAAAGCCGCTTCCCGGTATGGCCACGTGTTTTGGACGATGTGCCGCCAGATCGATATAAATATTTTGATGTCGGCGGGCTAAACCAACCAACTCGGGCACCCAGGGCCAACCGCCCAGGGCGGCGATGATGGTGAGCTCCGGAAAATCACGGGCTACCTCGTCAAGATAAATCGGGCGGCCGAAATCCATGGCCCGGTCGGGGGCGTAGTTCATGGTGCAGTAGATGCGTACCGGGAGGCCCAACTCCACACACTTGGCATATAAAGGATAATATTTTTTGTCATTGGGATAGAGTTGCTCTCGAAAAGTAGAGACTTCGAACCCCCGGATGCCAAGTTCCTTGACTGCATGCTCCAAAGCCCTGACGCCCGGCATACCCGACTTCGGACTGATCCTGGCCCAGGGAATCAGCCGCTCCTTGTGTCGGGCGGCCAGCGCCGCTGTGTGTTCGATCGAAGCATGACGGCCGGTGCCGATACAGGCGTAAATGACGCCGGTTTCATCCAGCATTTTGATGAACGTGTCTTCCGTCATGGCGTTTTTTTCCATGGACCGTTCGGTGATCCTTCTTCTTACTTCCAGAGGCGTCAGGGACTTTTGGGCATCCTCGAACTCTTCCGGGGACATGCCGGCCTCGGCGGCCCATTTCGGTCCGAAGATATTGATGTAATTTGCCGTGCCTTCCGCGCCGCTTTCATCCAGCGATTGCAATTCCGCTTCATAAACCTCTCGGGTGGGGATATCACATTCGATATCGATGATCTTCATGTGCTGCTCCTTTCCAGTTGGTCACTTTTCATGATGTCTGTTTCCAAAATATGCGGTTGTCAGTTCAATTTGTCATGACAGCTTGAGCACTCGTCATTCTAAACGTGCTGCCTTTGCTAAAGACCGATTCCGATTATCGGATTGCATTAACAAACCGGTTGATGGCACCGGCGACCTGTTCGGGCCGGTCGAAATTATCGAAATGGCCGGTATCTGTAATCCATTCCAGCCGGATATTGGGGCATTGGACAGGGACATCTTTCAACAGGGACGGAGGCTGAGCGGGATCGCTATCAGCCTGCAGCTGCAGCACAGGAAAAGGGAAACTGTTTTTGCGGATTTTGCCGATGGCCGTGTCCAGATCCCAGTTTTTCCACCCGTTTGGGGGCATAGATTCCGGCAAAGGCTCCTGCCAGGATCAAAACAGCCAGCAGAACGAAGAAGAACCCTATGAATCCGCGTCTCATGGGTGGTGGCCTCCAGGTCTTGAATTGTCCCATACGTCGTTTCCATCAGCGGCCGATGATTTGATTTGTTGAAGTGGAGCGGGACTGTTTCGGTTTAAGCTCCCGGCTTTTTCATATATTGCATCGTGCCGTCCTGGATGACGGCCACTTTAGCCTCGCCGGGATAGTCCTTTTCGAGCATCGACAGCGTTTCCGGCCAAGTCTTGACGAAAGTTGCGTCTTCGTTATGGCACATAAGATCAAGGCTTGTCCGATCCGGATTAGGGCTCATGACGATCAACTGCTTCATGATGGTCGGTATCCAGCCTTTTGGTCTCGGGTTGAAATGCCTTCCGCCGTAATCGCTTCCCCAGCCACGCATGACGTAATGCGGTACCTGCCCCTCCGGGGCGTCGGAAATCAGAACACCTGTTCCCGTATTGCGCTTCAGGGCCATCAGGGTGAGGACGAGGGCGATGGCCGATTCATTGGCCTTTCCATAGGCGTTGCCGACGGCAATATCATAACCCGTCGTATAAGGGATACCGTAGTGGGCTTTCCCCTCCTCCCCGCCTTGGGCATGGGTTTCCTTGAAGGGACCGGCGTAAAGGTTGGTAATTTCACCTCGACGGTTGATGAGACAGTCTATTTTAAAATTAAGTCCCGCCAGATCGCCGGCGGCGTCGCATTCGGCCCGCATAATGTTGTTATCAAAGTTTCCGAGGCCCGTTCGGCCGGGATCGCGGAAGAGCTGATTGTGAAATTGGATAATTGATTCGATGCCGGCTACGCCGGGCAAGATCAGTTTTGCCCCGCCGCCGAATCCGACTTGGACATGGGCGGTGATACAGCCGATCCCAATTTTCAAATCGCAGGCCATAAATTCCCGATTTATCCAAATTTCCACACCGGTGGGCGTTCTGCCCACCTTTACGGTATTTTGGAATGGATCGTGATTGAAAACACGGTAGTTTTCGACGATCTCATCGCCGAGTTTTTTCCGGGCGTTGATCATGTCGTACGCACCGTGGCTGCCCAGGCCCCAGATAAACCGGATCTGCTCTTTTTTCATGCCCGCTTTATGCAGGGCCTCAAGGACGTGGGGGGCGACATCCTTGACCGGCGTCGGCCTGGTCATGTCATCGAAGACGATAACGGCCTGTTTCTTGCCTTTGGCCAGTTCTTCCAGCGTGGGGCCGGAGGTGGGATGAGCAATTTTTCCCGCGATTTCGGCAACGGAAAGGCCGGGTTTATCCAGGCCGGGAGATGTCAGATTATCAACCTGCCAGCGGTCGGGGAAGGTGAGGTCCCATTCCTTGTTTTCATACCAGAGCCTTGAGGGTATCGAAACTTTTTTCATAACGGAATCCTTTCCCAAATGATTTGTTGCGCGATTTTTTAAAAAGTTCAAAGAATACGTATCCGTCGAAGCGGTAAAAACGGGGGACAAGCAGAGCTGTCAATCGAACAGTCTTACCTTGGGATCGTACTATCAATGCCGATTTGAATCAAGGTTCAATTTTTTAAATGGTATTTCCGTCACATAAAAAAGAGGTGAGTATGCCGAAATCAGCGAATGGTGGTTTCCGACATCAAACCCAGGACACCGCTTTCGGTGTAGAAATAGATTTCATGGGCAATGACCTGTCGGTTTTTACCCGCAGTATTTTTAAGGATGGGAATGATGTCGATTCCCGCTATGTCGAGCCATTTGCCTTCCATATTGATGCGGACGACAGTGCCCTGTTCGTTCCGGTCAAAAGGAATAGCGTAAGAATCCAGCACATGGACAACGAATGCGTTCCTTAATTTAACGACGTCATCGGCTCTTTTTTGCAGGGCGCGGATTTTGCCGTATTGCTGAGCATAAATAACGGGCGTCACCATAAAACACATGGCCAGCACAATCAAACCAAATCTCTTTTTCATTAATTCCCTCCGGTAAATAGGTGCGGCTGGGTTATCCCAATGCCTTCCGTATTGATTTGTTTTCTATTATAATCGATAATAATAAATCGTTCAAATCAGCAATGCTCTGATAAAACTTACAGGCGGACAAATGATGACGTGTATTGACTATATGGAAATTCAGGTGGGAAGCTACAGCGGTTACAAGTTGAACGAGCGCCCGGTCGCTTTTACCTTTCAGGGGGAGCGCCGGGTGATTCAGGGAATCGTTGACCGCTGGTATGAAGGGGGCGTGGATAGCAGCAGGCCGTTTATCAACTATTTCAAGGTGAAGACAACAGACGGTCATGTCCATCTTTTGCTTTATCAGTCGGAATTGGATGCCTGGTCTATGCGCAGCGTATGATCCATTTATGAATAGATGACGGCGAGAATCTGCGCTTCCCTGTCACCTGCTGCCTGTACCTGGTGCGGTGTTGGGGAATCGTAGTAGATGCTGTCACCAACACCGAGCACATAGCGGTCGTCGCCATAGAGTACCTCAATCTCCCCCTGGAGCACATAGATGAATTCCTCGCCTTCGTGAATCGAAAAGGTGTTTTCTTCCGGAACGGACGGTTGGACGTCAATGATGAACGGTTCCATGCGACGGTCTTTCTTGTTCCGGGCAAGAGGACGGAACTCAAGGGTGCTCACACAATACGGGCCGAGACCGGAAAACTCAAGGGCGGTTTGGGACTCGCCGGCTCGCACCACCACAGCCCCCGATACGGGATCGTCATCCAGGAACGTGCTCAGACGCACGCCGAGCCCGCGGGCAATTTTCAGCAAAGGTGCGACGGACGGGACCCGTTGATCGGACTCCAGCTCTTCAATGAATTTTTTGTCCGTTTTGCTCCGTTCGGCGAGTTGTTCAATCGAGAAGTTTCGTGCCTCTCTCAACTGTTTTATTTTCTTGCCGGCGCTTTCCATCGGTCGTTCTCCTGTTTGATATTGGAAATGACAGGCATATATGAAGAACATTTAATGACGGCATTTCTGTTTCTCGATCAAGTCGAGGATAGGTATTAAAGGAATGACAGCATGACGTATTGCGGATGATGGCCTATCCGTCAACGCTTCATCAGCAAAACAGGTAATTTATGAAAACCAACTCCGGGTCCGATCCTATTTCACGCAAAGGACGGGACAGGGTGCATTGAGGATGATATATTGCGCATTGGAACCGAACAGCAATTTTCCGACCTTGGATTTTTTCTCAATGCCGATAATAATTTCATCAATTTTTTTGTCTATGGCATATTCGACCAGATCTTCTCCCGGTGTCATGCCGCGCACCAGAATGTGGGTTTCACAGGCAATACCTTCTTTGGCCATCGTTTCTTTTATATAGGCCAAGTGGTTCTCGATTTGGACCATGTCGTCCATATTTTTGTCCGTTACACTCTCCATGGAACTGACAATAATCAGACTGGCGTTAAAAGCGGTTGCATGTTTTTTGGCGACATCAATGGTGTTTTGATCCCCTTGGGTACTACCCGCGTAACCGACCAATATTTTCATAAATTTCCCTCCTGTTTAAATTAATTATCCCACCGGGGATGTTCCGATAAGACCGTTCACAATGGCCGAAATATGTTCTTTCGGTTCTCCTTCACCTGTATGGCAACATGTGGGGCCATATCTTAACGCTGCAAACTCTGGTGTCGCTGCCCAAAGCCATGATGAAATATATGGAAGTCCTCGTTATGTGTCAATTATTTTCTTCGCCGCAGGACCGAAAAGCTTATTTAATATGATCCGGACGTTCTTCGAGACAATAACCGCCGCGAGATGTCCCTCCCTATGGGTGGGGTCATTGACTTGGAGGCGTTTCAAATGGAATGGTTATTCTATACACCCCATGGACCAACACGATTTGCACCGGGAAAGGTGCTTTCTCGTAAACTTTCAGCATGGCCCTGTTGCTCTCAATGACATCGGCGGTGAATCCGGCAATGCCTTCCTCACGGGCGGCGCGAATAAGCAGTTCAAATAGGTAAGACGAAATTCCCATTCCCTGATAGTTTTCGTCGACAATAAACGCCGTATCGGCAAAGGAATCGCCCGGTAGACGGGCATATCGGCCCTCGCCGATGATCTTTTCCACGCCGGCCTTATCGATGATGGCGACAATGGACATGGTATATCGATAATCCACCGATACATATTCCTGCATTTTACGATGAGGCATGGTTTTGATCGGGCTGAAATAGCGGTAATAAACGGCCTGATCGGAGAACCGGTAAAACAAACGGCGCATTTCTTCTTCATCGGATGGTTTGATGGCCCGGAACCGGACGGTCAGACTGTCTTTAAATTCATGGGAGCAGGCGATTTTTTCCGGATACAGATGGCCGGATTCGGGAAAGTAAATCTGATCGGCATAGATCATCTTCATTTCCTTGGCCTGCCTGACCAGTTCCTCCCGGTCATCGGGATGGGCGATTTCAATAAGTGCTTGAGCCCGTTCACGCAATGTCCTGCCCATCAGAAAGGCCACGCCATATTCCGTAACGACGAGATCCAAAGATTCGCGGTTGGTAAATTGAAAAGGATATTTCTCCAGCGAAAGCAGGATATTGGGCTCTCCCTCGCGATTGCGGCTGGGCAGGGCAAAGATCGTCCGGCCGTTTTTCGATAATGTCGCCCCCATAAAGAGTTCCTGGACGTTGCCGGGTCCGGCGGTGACATTACCCTTGCCTGTGTGCAAAGCGATATTGCCTGTCAGATCCACTTTACGGGCGGGGAAAATAGCGACCATGTTCTCGTTGAGACCGATGATCCGGGGATCCATGACGATGTCCTGGGGCTGAAATTCAACCATGGGATTTAAATCCAGCCATTGCATCAATTCCTTGGTGCCGATGACATAGGAAGCACACACCTTGCCGCGGAAGATGCCTTTATTGCGGTTGGTCACGGCGCCGCTTTTCACCAACTCCATCAGAGCGTCCGTAAAAAAAGGCGAATGGACGCCGAGATTCTTTTTTGTTGCCAGGGTTTGGGCCAGCGCTTCATAAAGAGGACCGAGACCATAAGAGATACAACTGCCGTCTTTGACGGCTGACGCGATATTGGCGGAAATTTTCAGATAAACGTCCTGCAGTGGCCAACGTTCCACATAAAGGGGCGGTTGTGTCGCTTCGACCAGATAGTCAAATTCATCCATATGCACCAGCGTATCGCCCATCGTCCGAGGAATTTCTGAATTGATTTCGCCGACGACGATTTTGGCTGTTTCCATCGCGTACCTCTCCACAGAGGCACCCGCCAGATAGGCATAGCCGTTGTCGTCCGGAGGGGTGACCTGAATGAAAGCCACATCAATGGGAATGGCGCCTGTTTTAATAAGCCAAGGAACACATGAAAAGCGGCTCGGAATAAGATCAACCCGTCCCTCGCTGATGGCATCGGAGGCGATCCAGCCGGCAAAAAATGTTTTCAAGCGGAATTTTCTCACATAACGCTCATCAATGGCCACCGTATCACCGAGGCTGACCAGTTGGATCAACTCCAAATCCTGCAGGTTGGGCTGAGTCGATTCCATCAGGTGCTTGACCAGTGTTCGAGGTTCGGCCATGCCCGTACCCAGGAATATACTCATGCCTGGTTCAATCTTTGCCAGCATTTCCGCCGCAGAGACGATTTTTTGTTTCCACATTTTACTTATCCTTTGGTTAATAGAGCGTTTCCGGAACAGGTCTCATCAAGTTAATAAATTTGATTGGCCTTCCGATATTGCATTCCATGGCCGGTGCAACGGTGGTTAACGATGCTGCTTATTGACGCTGAAACATCGTTAAAATGACCGGTTCGCAAAAATGAACGTGTCCTCGGCAACATTGAGATAATATTCTCTTAAGCCGCTCTCAATGTCAATGAGAAAACGGTCTATGGATATAGGGAGCGGATAATAATCATCAGACGAATCTGTACAAAGCACTCGAGATTTGTGACGATAGGACTAATTTTATAAATGATTTCAAGTTATTCAAACAATATTTCGATGAAATATTCAGGATCAATAGAATTTGAAATGAGGACCACTTTTTATTTGAAATTAATCACTTCCGAAGGCATGGTACATTGAAATAAAACTCTTCTTTTGATAAGCTCCCTCCAGTTGCCGGGTGGGTGAGCCGATGTTATGGCAGTATGCTTAAATCAAGTGACAATAACGGAGTTCATATGGGCAGATGCGGATCGATACGGGAAGCGGGCTTTACGCTGATTGAACTGACCATCGTCCTGGTGATTATCGGTATTATCATCTCGATCATGGCGACGGTCTTGCCCTCTCTGATTGAATCGGGCAAGATAAAAAAGACCAGGGCCGTCCTGGAGCAGGTTGAGTATGCCGTCCAGGGGTATTTGACGGCAAACGGCCGACTTCCCTTTGCCGACAGCGACACAGACGGTCAGGGAGACACGGGTGTCTATTTTGGTAATCTTCCCTTTCGTGACCTTGGGCTTTCTTCCGGCGATGATGTCTGGGGCAATCGAATAAAATATGGCGTCTATTCGGATCTGACGGCAGCGACGACCACCACGCTGTGCAATGTTCTCGCCAATGCCGGAACGGCGGCGTTTGACTCGGGCAAGCTTTATATTACGCAGAACGGCACGCAAACCCATCAGGCTTATGTCATCGTCAGCGGCGGCTTGAAGGACCGTGACGGCTCCAACGGCTTCTTTGACGGGCTTAATGGAGATGACGATGCGCAATTTGATGATCCTGACCAGGTCATAACGACATCGTACGACGATCTGATGAGGACGGCCTCGTTTATGATTCTGATCGGCCGGAATTGCACCGCCGGCAGTGGCGGGAGCGGCAGCGGTGGTTCGTCTGAGAACTGCAGCAACGGGGTTGATGACGATGGCGATGCCCTGGTCGACTGTGAAGATCCGGATTGCGCGTCGGATGCTCAATGTCTGGCGGCGCCGACGGTGACGATCGTTCAGAATATCATAACCAGCAGCAGAATCGGTGCCAATCTGTCCCATTCATTTCAGGCGACGGGCGGTGAATCCGCACCGGACTATTACTGGTATCTGGAATCGGTTCCTGCGGAATTATCCGGAAAAATCAGTCTGAATCTCTGGTCGGGAACTCTGACGGGGACACTTGATGTGTGCCATACGGGATCCCCTTACGCAATCTCCGTTAAAGCCGCTGACCGCACCAATGCCGATAATTATGACCGGAAGAACTTCGATATTACCGTTATAACCGGGACCCTGACCCTCAGCCCCCCGTCTGCGAGTCTGCCGGATCCCGACTTTACCGTTAATGCTTCCACGTTCTCGCAGGAATTTACCGTTTCCGGAGACTATGTGGGGCCTTTCGAAGAATTGACGGCGTGGTCTCTGAATTGGACAAGTGCCAATCCCGGCGGGTTTCAGATGGATCCTCTGGGGGGGACGCAGGCCAAATTCTGGAAAAGCGGCACGGCGACAGCGGGCGATTATACCTTCACCATTACGGCGACGGATGACAGTTGTCCCGCCAATCATGTGACCAGCGGCCCTTACAGCCTGAGGGTGACCGCGGAGGGTACCGGCGCCCCCTATACGGCGAATCTTTCGGCGGAGTGGCATCTCGACGAATGCAGCTGGAACGGGACCGAAGGGGAAGTCAGAGACTCAGGCGACGAGGGGCTTCACGGAACGGCCATGAACGGCGCAACAACCCTGGGCAGCGGCAGGAACTGCCGGGCCGGATATTTTGACGGTGTCGACAACTATATCGAGGTGGAAGACAATGCGGAGCTGCAGAAAACAGGGGCCCTGACGCTGGCGCTTTGGGTCAAGGTTCACGGCAGTGCGTCGGACTGGGTTCGACTGGCCGGAAAAGGCAATTCGACGAATCGTAACTATGGCCTGTGGCTGGCGACCAATGGGACCATTCTGTTCCAGATCTATTCGGACGGGGGGTACGGAAACGCCCAGACGTCGGTGACCGTGAATGATGGCAAGTGGCATCATGTGGTGGGCGTTTACAATCAGGCCACCATGAAGGTGTATATCGATAATCAGGAACGGGCATCGATCAATTACACGGAAAATCCCCGGACATCCGCTGATCCGTTTACCATGGGCTATGCCGGTTTTCATGCCTATCTCAACGGACTGCTGGATGAAGTCATGCTCTTTCACAAGGCCCTGACGCCGGAAGAGGTTCAGGAGATCTATGAAATAACCCGTTCCGTCTGTTCGGGAAGCTGCTATACTGTTCCCCTGGCGGATTATCAGATGGAAAACTATCCCTGGAACGGAACCGCCGGCGAAGTGGTCGATTCGGGAACCGGTGCCAGCAACGGTGTGGCGGCCGGCCAGGGGTCCGGCGTCCGGCCGACACAGACAACGCCATCGGCTGGTAAGATCTGTCGGTCGGCCGTATTGACGCGTGTAGACGATGACAACGGCGGTTATCTCGATGCGGGAGATCCGGCGGACGGCGATCTCGATCCGGGGGCCAGCCCTTGGACGATGTCCGCCTGGATCAAATGGGACGGCTCATCCGGCGATAACATTATCTACAACAAAGAAAATCTTTATGAGGCCAGGGTCCAGAGCGGATTTCTCAACTATGCCTGGCAGCCCCACTGGGTGTGGGACGGAGGAAGCACTTATACCGTCACTGCCGATACCTGGACGTATCTGACCACCGTCTATGACGGTCATCAACAGATCCTCTACAAGGACGGCGTGCAGGTTTACGCAAGATCCCAAACCGGTGCGATCGGCGGCAACTCCAGCAAACTGCTCGTGGGTGCCCGCGGCAATACCGTGCCCCGGAACTTCTTCGGCGGCATGATCGATGAAGTTAAGATTTACGATCGCGCCCTGGCGGAAAATGAAATCAAGACGGAGATGGAAACGACGAGGGATTGTTCGGCCAATACGGTTGTCATTACCAGTACGGCCCTTCCCGGAGCAACCCTGGGGCAGAGTAACTACTCGAGCCATCCCGAACCGTCGGCGGAAGGCGGGACGCCGCCGTACGTTTGGGAGATCATATCACAGGGCGGCGGCCTGAATCTGACCCTGCCGAATGTCACCACCGGCGTTGTTGAAGGGGCCATCGGCGTCTGTGCCGGTGAGTACGATGTGACGCTGCGCGTGACGGACAACAACAGCCGGATTGATGAAGCAACCCTGCCGCTGGTCGTATCAAACGGCGTATTGGGGGTATCCAGCCTCCCGTCCATACTCAATTGTACCAGTACCACCTGTTCCTGGAACTTTTCCGTCACCGGCCCCATGGTCGGCCCGCTTGAAAACTGGATCCTGACATTTCAAGGCACCGACCCCGGCGGGTTTGAAGTGGTTTCGACGGGGGCCAATACGGCGACGGTGCGCAAAATCGGTACCTCATCGGCGGGGACGGGTTATAAATTCAAGCTGTCCGCCCGGGACGGCACGTGCACAAGTAATACGCTGGACACGGGACCTTCGTATACCTACACGCTGAATATCGATGCCTCTGCAATGGGTACGCCTTATTATGCGGGACTGCAGGCGGAGTGGCGATTGGATGAGTGCTTGTGGAACGGTACCAGTGGTGAAGTGACGGATGCCAGCGGCAACGGCCTGGGAGGGACGGCCGTCAACGGCGTCTGGGCAACCGGCGCCGGCAGGTTATGTCAGGGCGGATTTTTCAATGGCACCGATGGGTATCTCAACATGGGGGATATCCTGAACGGCGGTAATGCCCTGGGAGACGCCAGTACCGCCTTTACCGTCGCCCTGTGGGTCAATCCGGAATCGCTGGGGTCGACCGTCACGAATCACGGCACGGCCAATGTCATTTTTGCCAAGGCGTCCGATGCGGTGAACGATAATTTGGAAATCGGCATCAATCCGAACGGGACGGTCCATTTGTACCTCGATGCGGAGACCAAAGATGCCACTGGCGATTTCGGCAATGCCGGCGATGTCGGGCTCCATGCATGGAGCTTCATCGGGGTAACGTATGAGAGCGGCGTCGTCGCCGTAACCATCAACGGCAACCGGTATGAGAATACCACGACCTGGAACGGGGCCACCGATCTGGATGCGGCGGACGGATCACCCGTGACCATCGGAAGCTCCCAGCATACGGACAATTATTTTCACGGATTGATCGACGAGGTCATGATCTGGGGGCGTGCCCTGAATGCGGCGGACCTTGGCGATGTCCGTACCCGCAGCCGAACGTCATGTGCCCATATCTGCTACAATCCCGTCGGCGAGTGGCGGATGGACGGTTGTGCGACCTGGAACGGAACCGCCGGCGAGGTTCTCGACAGCATCGGCACGGCCCACGGATTCGCCGTCAATATGGATAACCGGTCCGGCGGCAACCGACAGACGGGGAAGATCTGCCGGGGCGGAGCCCTTAATCTGGGTGATACCACGAATCAATACCTTCATCTCGGGTCTCAAGCTTTTCAAAATCTCGATGATTTTACACTTTCCCTGTGGTTCCGGGTGGAGGACCTGTCGTCAAACCTCAACACGCTGTTTTCAGGGGCCAGTTCGTCAACGGGCGACAATACGATGCTGATCTACCTGAATGCCGTCGGCAACGCGCTGTTGACACACCTCAACGGTACGCAGACCGGTTACTTCAATATCGGCGGCAGTGTGCAGGACCGGCGGTGGCACCATCTTGTCTGGTCACGCAAGGCCGCCGATGGGATGGAGACGGTCTATGTCGACGGGACCGCCCTGACGGACACCAACGGTTCAACCGGTACCGGTTCCGTATCGCTGAGTTCGGGCGGCGCGATGATCGGCCAGGAGCAGGATTCCGTCGGCGGGGGCTTTGCTTCCAATCAAAGATTCCGGGGATGGATCGACGAGGTCCGAATCTTTAACCGTCTGCTCACTCATCAGGAGGTCCTGGACCTGGATGATCTGACGCGCGCCTGTTCCGATATCTGTTATACGTCGGCAACCGGCTACTATAAGATGGATAATGATTGGACCGACAGCTCCGGCAACGGCCATCCCGATGGCAGCCCATCGGCGGACGGTTTAAGTTTCACGGCGGGCTGTGACGGATGGGCGGCGGCCTTCGACAAATCGCAGAACGGGACGGTGGGATTTGGGGGCCTTACGGAACTATCCGCCCTGCCGGCGCCGGGAGGAAAAGCCACGGTAACCTTCTGGATGAAATGGGACGGCGCGGACAATGAAATCCCCCTCCACTGGGAGGGGCAGAGCTATGGCTTCTGGTTGAGAAACTACGGGGCCGGCGACCGGCGGTTTGGATTCAACACCTTAAACAGCGACCTGTTCGGTATCGTCGATATGTCCGATCCGCCTGCCATAGCAGGCCGATGGATCCATATCGCCGCGGTCTTTGAAAACCGGGCCGTCTATAGCAGCGATCCGGCAAAGTCAAGGAACGATCTTTACATCAACGGCGTCCTGCAGCCGGCGGATTTGGTCGGGGGGGCGACGATCCTCGACCGGACCGTCGGAGCTGTTCTGAGGCTCAGCGGGCGGAATGCGACCGATACGACATACAGCTTTGACGGCCTCATCGATGAGTTGCGGATATATGACCGAGGGCTTTCCGCCAGCGAAGTCCTGACCGATATGAATCTTTCCGAACCCTGCGTTACCGTCTGGCAAAGCCAGTAGCCGCGGTTTTGAACCTTATGTCCCGCCTTTCGGTCAACAGGAATAATAGACGGGTTTGGTGTGGGAGGACTAACCGGGACGGCATAATCCTAAAAGGGAAATGCCCGGGCCTACCGCCCGCTGACCTGGCCGACGAGGTCGTAAATCGGGAGGAAGAGGCCGCCGATAATGATGGCGAAAAGAATCCCGGCGGTGATCAGGACAATCGGCTCGATCATTTTCCCAAGAGTTGCCACCAGCAGGGAAAGCTTGTTGCGGTAATTGTCGGCAATATTTTTCAGCTGGATATCGAGCGTACCGCTCAATTCTCCGACATTGATCATTCGGACGACAAATGAGGGAAAGACGACGGCGTTCCTGAAGGCCTCCGATATGCTTTCACTTCGCTGCAGTCCCTCAATAATTCCGTCCAGTTTTTGGCGGTAGATTTCGTTTTTGGTGGAGTCTTTCAGAATGTGCATGGTCTGAATGATATCGATGCCGGCATTGAGGAGAATACTGAAGTATTCCGTGATAAAAGCGAGATTTGACGCGGAAATGATTGTTCCCGCAACGGGGAGTTTCAGAAAAAACGCATCCATCCCCCACCGGACCCCTTGATTTCCTCGGTAGGCGGCAAAAACGACGATCAAAACGGCGATCAGGCCGACGGCTAAAAGTAAAATGTTGTTCTGCAGGAACGTGGAGATTGCTAAAAGACAGAGGGTAATCGTCGGGAGGGCGACATCCATGTCCTGAAAAAGAGTGATAATTTTCGGTACCACATAGTAAAACCAGAAGAACATCCCTAAGGCCATGGTCACAAAAACGAATGCCGGGTACAGGAGGGCCTGTTTCGTATCACTGATGATCGATTCGATTCTCTGGAGATGCTCCGAGGCATCCATCAACATCTCATCGAGCTTGCCCGTTTCTTCCCCCATGCGGATGAGGTGAATGATATTGGAGGGAAATATGGCGCTGTAACGGGATACGGTGTCGGAGAAGGTTGCTCCTCCCTGAATCCTCAGGATCATATCGTTGATGTCCTGCTCGAAGCCGGGGATATTGATGCCACTCGCCGCTTCCTGCATGGCCGTCGTCAGGGTCATCCCGGATTTTAACATCATGGAAATGTTGCTTAAAAATTCGGCCTGGATCGGCCGTGACGGTTTTTTCCGGGCGATGACGCTCATTTTTTCGAGGATAAAAGAAACTGTGGCGCCCATTTGCTTGATGGAAACAATCGTTCGGTCATCCCGTCCCAGATAGAAGGAAGCCGATGTTTCATCCTTATAAGGTAAATTGATGACGCCGGACTTGATCTTTCCCGTGGGCTCCATGACTTTGTATCTGAAATAGGCCATATCCTGTTGCCTTATCGTGTTACGTTATGGGGTCCTCAGGTTAAATGACCGAGAACGCGAATCGCTTCTTCGACCGTCGTGATGCCTTCCTTGACCTTCGCTGCGGTCGTGTGAAAAATGTCGACATACTCATTGTCTGCTCTTGCCTGGCTGATGATATCGGAAACTTCGGCCTCTTTTTCGATTAAACGGGAGATGTTTTTATTGATGACCAGCAGTTCATACACGAGGGTGCGGCCGAAATAGCCGGAGCCGTTGCAGATTTCACAGCCTCTGCCCCGATGCAGTGTCTCTATGGAAGGGTCCCGCAAATAGGCCCGTTCCCACTCTTCCGGCCGGTAGGCCTCCCTGCATCCGTTGCAGATTTTCCGCACCAGCCGCTGGCTGATCACACCCCTTAAAGAGTCGGCAATCAGAAAGGGTCGTATTTGCAGATCCCGCAAACGGGGAATCGCCCCGATGGCGCTGTTCGTATGAAGAGTGGATAAAACCAGGTGCCCCGTGGTCGATGCTGTGATCGCCGTGGCCGCCGTATCCACATCGCGAATTTCACCAACCAGGATCACATCAGGATCGTGCCGCAAAAAATAGCGAATGGCATTGGCAAAGGTGTATCCGGCCTTTTCGTTGACCTGGGTCTGTCGGAGCAGGGGGATGCTGAATTCAATGGGATCTTCCACGGTGAGAACGTTTTTCCGCAAGAGATCGAGCCGTCTGATGCCTGCATACAGGGTGGTGGACTTGCCCGATCCGGTCGGCCCTGTCAGGAGTATGATGCCGAAGGGTTCCTGAAAAATATTTTCCACCCGTTCGATATCCTCTTCAAAGAATCCGAGCTGGGTCATGCCCATCAGGGCCGCCTGCATCGGCAAAATTCTCAGAACGATGTTTTCGCCGTACGGAGATACGATGGTGGATGCTCTGAAATCATAATCGTTATTGAGGATATTGGCGGAAAAACGCCCGTCCTGGGGCATCCTCTGCTCGGCGATATCCATGTCGGCCTTCATCTTGATGCTGGCGATCATCCGCCGAAACGGGAGCGGTAGTGCCAAAGCGGATGTCATCACGCCGTCGACCCGCAGGGCAATATTAATAGACTTCTCCATCGGTCTGATATGAATGTCCGTTGCCCGCATTTTTACGGCCAGATGCAGGATGTGTTTGATAAGATTATCCATTCCCCGCGCCATTTCCGGATCGTGGGACAGGAGGTTGACCTCCGTTTCCACCAGTTTTTCAACGGGGTTGTCGATGAAATAATAGGACTTGTTAATGGCGTTGATGATCTTTCCCGATTCCGAGATGAAAAATTTCGGCTGAAAGCCCGTTTGCCGGGAAATGAGTTGCCCCACTTTCTCATTCGTCACCGCCGGCGTCGCCACCTCCATGGTCTTGTTCTCAATCCGGAGCGGCAGAAACTGATTGTTCAAACAAAGATTTTTGTTGAATAGTCTCAGGACGTTCTTTTCCGGCAGGACGGCATCTACATCGATATAGGGAATATTTTCCTGTTCCGACAGGGATACGGCCACATCATACTGGGTTACAAAGCAGAGGTGCTCTAAAATTTCGCCCAATCGTTCACCGCTGATTTTCTGATTTTTGAGGGCAAACTGGATGTGTTCCTCTGTGATCAGCCCCTTTTCTTTAAGTAGCGCTCCGATGGGTTTCTTGGCTTCCGGTGTGGTCATGACGGCTTGCTATCCTCCCTGACAGAGCAGAAACAGGGTTTCCGGGTCGGGATGGCCGGTGATCTCCAGGCCGTGTGCTTTCTGAAAACTGCTCACTGCCTTCATCAGGTGGACACCGACCGTCTCGTCAGGATCATACATATAGTGATTACGGGCAATCAGGAGTTCTTCTAACTCCCGAATTTCTTTTCCCCGATAGGACGGATAAAATTTGGTGATTTTGATGCTCGGCTTCCAGAAGAGACAAAAAATTTCCTTTTTCGAGATGGAAGAAATAAAATTAAGGACGGCGTAGTTGTCTTTGATCTTCGTCGGCAATCGGTCGAGCAGGATCAGTTGATACTGTGTTTCCTCGTAAATTTTATCCGTAATATCCTTGAAGCGATTTTTTTTCATGGCTTGATAAAAGGCAACTTCATAGGCGGACAGGTGGTAATACGTTAAAAATTCGGACAGAGCCCCCGGTACGGCCGGAGATTCGGTGCCCGGTTTTTGGGGGGACGGTTGATGAACGGAAATCGTTTCAGCGGCTTGTTCCTCCGTCGTCAAGGTTGAGGTCGGGCTTTCCCCAGGCCTTTTTTTTAACGGGACCGAATCGGTGGCTGCGTCTCTTTCCCGGGCCGCGGAAGATGACAGCCGTTGGGTGGCAGAACCACCGTCTTTCTCAGACGGATCGATGTTCGTGATGGCTTTGCCGGAGGCGACGGTTTCAGCTTTTTGATTGAAGAGATTGGAAATGAAATCGGGGTAAAGGACACCGCCGGTGATGATGAGAATCATCAGAACAGCCAAAGACACGGCGTAACGAACAAACGGCCGGCCGCCTTTCCACTCGGCGGAATGGAGGTCTTTAATGGCCAGATCAACAACGGACTTGTCAAGATGGGTCGTGTTATGAAGAAACGCGACATAGAGACACCGGTCCATCAGCACATTGATTTTTCGGAAGTTCCCTCCGGTGTATCGGTAAATTTTTTTGTAGGCCCCGTTTGTGACGACAATCTTTCCCTGATTTCCGGCGGTATTGAGTTTGAAAAGGATATAATTTTTTAATTCTTCGCGAGTCAGGGGGTGGGCTTCTTCCATAATGATGATGCGGCTCTTCAACTGGCGGAGTTTCGGCGAATCCAGTTTGTTCAACAACTCGGGCTGACCGACCAGCAGGATTTGCACGAGCTTTTGCTCGTTGGTTTCCAGATTGGAAATCATCCGGATCAGTTCGAGGTTTTTGATGCTGAGGTTCTGGGCGTCATCGATGATAATGACGCAATTTTTCCCCTGTTTTGTTTGGTCGATCAGAAATTGATTTAAGAGCTGCATCAGATCGGACAATTGCAGGCTGTCGGACTTTAAACCGAAATCTCTGATGATTTCCTGCAGCAGTTCAGGATTCTGATAGATCGTATGAAAGATGAGAGAGGTTTCAATGTTTTGCTCTTCAAGAATGCTGACGATCTTTCGGCTGAGGGTCGTCTTTCCCAGACCGATTTCGCCAGCGACAACCATAAAGCCCTTTCTGGCCTGGATGCCGTGTACCAGTTCCGAGATCATCATATCGATATGATCGGAGAGAAATAATTTTTCAAAATCCGGAACGACGGGAAAGGGATTATAGGATAAGCCGAAATAATCGAGATATAGAGTTTTATCATCCATGGTAAGGACCCCGTTAAAATGATCGGATTACGGTGCTTGGTTACAGCCGCCACAGACCGATAAACGTCTTCCCATCCGCACTGGGACGACCCCTGAACTTGCCGCACTTTTCATCGAATTTTCCATCGATCCATGTATCGATTCTCTTAAACGTCTTTTCCGATAGGCCATAGAGAATCAACCGGTCTGAAAAGCACAGAACAAAAATTTTCTCTTCCGGAGAGCCGATTTTTTTCAGTTTGTATATATAGGGGCGTTTGGTATTCGATGCCGGGACATTTACATGACTCATCGTCATGGCCGTCACGAGGTTATCCATATATTGGATATGATTGCTTCCGGTAAACTGCGGCCACTGCCCTCGTTCAACCGAATAGGACATGACCGCCACAGTCCACTTCAGAAGAAAATCTTTCTGAAACCTGGATTCCAGGGCATAATTTACAACACGATTCCCGCCCCACATCACCAGACCAAGCAGCCCTACATATATCAGTGTCGATATGAACTTGTCGACATTTTTCCCCGATAAAATCATTATTCAATTTTGTTGATCAGATCCGGTATCAGCGTGTCTTGGGGGTGTATATCCCGCAACCGGTAAAGTCGAATTTTTGCTTCCCGAACCTGCCCCGTTTTTATTTCGAGAATGGCCATATTAATGCCTGCCTCAAGGTCGTCTTTGTCTTTTTTCAATATGGCACTGAGCAGGGATTCCGCTGCTTCATAATTCCCCTGATTGATCAGGTAAAACGATTTCAGTTTCAAGACATACGGATCGTTCTTGCCTTTAAGCGATGCCAGCTGATCGATGAGCATTTCCGTCTTTGGGTCATTGCGTATCTTGAAGTTGTCTTTGATTTCCCCAATGATGTTTTTGATGTCTCTGTTTTTCTGAACTTGGAGTATTTGCAAATGCATATCCGGAGATTCCGCCTTTGACCCAACGGTTTGATCTTCCGGTATTGCCGGCGATGGGGGGAGTGCCGGCGGAAGCGGATTTTTATGGGTTTGCGCTCTTTCGGGGGGTAAGTATCGTGCGGGTTTACCGCGTTCCAACGTTTCGGTTTTTTGCCCTGCCGCGGCTGCCCGCTCAGGCAATGTGACCTTTGGGGTTTCTTCAGAGAGAGCGGACTTGAGAAACTTTACCGACGGTGATGACACGGCCATCGTAGGGGATGCGTCGGTCTTCGCGGCCGGTGTTTCCGCTTTAGGCGGCAGATAGAGCTTCCCGACTTCCGGCTTCTCAGCGGGGATATTTTGCGGAGCGGGAGGGATCGATGAATCTGTTTCTTCTATCCCTTTTGTTTCATCGAGGGCTTCGTTGTTTTTTCCCTCCAGGTTGCTGGCGACATATGGCTGCTTTTGTCGTAACGGTTCCCTTTTGCCCTTGATTACGTTGACGAGATGAACACTGATCAGACCGGACAAAAGAATAAAAACGATCAGAAAGATGATGGTCCGCGAGGAAGTGAAAATTTTCCGGACGTACGAGGTCTTTTTTTTCAGCTTTTGCCTTTCGGCGTCCGTGATTTTCTCGGACGACTGGGCTTTTAATTTTTTGAGGGTTTTAAAGATGACGCTCATAATAACGTTTTATCTTCTTATAGGATAGAAACATGGAGAATAATGACAAGCTCCCGGGTTTCATACGACATGGTTTCATATTTAAAAAGGTATCCCAGAATCGGGATCGCCGACAGACCGGGGACGCCTGCGTTCGATTTGGTCTTTTCCTTGTCGATCAGACCGCCGAGAATAATGATATCGCCGTCATTCAGTCCGATCGTCGTGCTGATTTCCTTGATATTGACCTTGGGCAGGGAGATGTCCTGGTTTCCCACACTCTGCGTTTCGAGGCTGTCCTTGTCGACATCGCTTTTGATGGGATTGATCAGGAGAGTGATCTTGCCGTCCTGTTCGATGAAGGGAATAACACCGAGGATGAGGCCGTCAAAGACAGTGGAAACATCCACTTCGGTGGTATCGCTGTCCGAATCGCTGCTGTCCGTGTAACGGGTCGTCTTGACCTTTTCTTTATAGGTAATGGAGGTGCCGACGCTGATGATGGCCGGTTGGGCATGCTTGGTGCGGATGGTCGGATTGGAGACGACCTTGACCTTGCCGAAGGTATTGAGGGAATTGATCGTGGCATTCGATGTGAACGCTCCGGTAACACCGCTCAAAACCAGGCCGCTTTTCGACCAGGCGGCACTGTCCAACATGGATGTCCTTTTGAGATCGTTGCGCAATATGTTCCAGTCAATTCCGTACTGATAACCGTCGGATAGCTCCACTTCAATGATCCTGGCCTCGATGAGAATCTGTCTGGACATCCGCTCCTTAAACTGGTTGATCAAGGTGGCGATCGATCTGATCACGGCCGGTGTATCTTTGACGTACAGGCTTCCGGATAACCGGTTCAAGGAATACATGCCGCCTTTGGGAGAAATCAACCGCTTGACCATCTCGTCTATAACGTCGTAAGGATTCGGTTTCTTTGCCCCTTTTCCCGACAATCTGAAATTTCCCGTTAATCCGCTGGCCGTCTCAACATTGCCCGCGCCGAGGACGTCGCCGCCGATGTCAAAACTCGTATCGAGGTTGGTATCCAGGAAGTTCAGCCGAAATGTCCTTTCTTCATAGGGGCGGATACGGATGATATTGTCCGTTGTTTCGTAGTACAGATCGAAATTATTCAGTATTTCCTTCAGCACCGTTGCCGCCGAGACCTTTTCGAAGTTCATCGTCACCTTCTTCGTCTCGTCATTAATTTTCGGATTGATGATCAGATTCATGCCGACAGCCCGCGCCATTGAAAACAGGACCGTTGGGAGATCTTCATCGACAACCGAAAAAGAAACGAGATGATCTTCCAGCGGATCATAAGCGGGCATGATGGGTTCGACGTCGATTTTGCGGGAACCCGGTTTCTCCAGGGACGCGGCCAGTCTATTTTGAATGGCCGTAAGGGCTTCCGATTCACCGACAATCCTTGCCGGGTCGATATCGGGGGACGGCGGTTTGGGATCTCTTACCGAATAGGGGCCGAACGTGCATCCTCCCAAAAAGAGAGCAGCGACTATGATGCCGAGCCGGAGAAATCTTTTCATTTTCCTTCCTTTTGTGCCGTGACTTCTTTTTCCGCCAAAGGGATCCAATGCGTCATGTTGCGGCTTTTGATCATAACCCGCTGAGGCTCAACTTTAACAATGGCCGAACCGTCAGGGAGCCGGCCGCCTTCCTCATAAAAGACGTCGTCGATGATACAGAACCGTTTTTTTTCCGCGACAAAGGCAAGACTCAGGAAATAATTTTTTGAAATCATTTTACCCGCCTCCGTTCTCAGAACAGGTTCCGCCGTTTTGACCGGTTGGTAGCCGAAGAGCCTCAAATCCACCTCGGATGTGTCCCCGTTTTCCAATTTTATCATCGCCTCCATTTCCTCCTCAAGGTTGTCCATTTCGGTGACGACCGATACGGGCGGCACGGCGATGGCCGGCCGCGGCGCTATCTTTTCAGTCATTTGTATTTCCGGTATCTTTGTTCCCGATGTCCAGATACCATATACTGCAGCCAACAAAAAGGCGGAAAAGGCTATGATAACCGTCAGCAGTCCTGAATATTTTCTTTTCATAGGATCTTTTTCCGTAATTTCAAAAAGAACAGAGACGAACTGATTTCCGTGCTGAATTTGCTTTCCTCAACGACATATCCCCGGTTCTGCAGGTAATTTTCAAAGGCATGATATCCCACATACGCTTTTTTGAATGACATGTCCGCCCTTCCCGAAACCTCTAAGATGACCCCCTCTTTGGTATAGTCGATCCTAAGATTTGCTATTTTCATGCCTTCGGAAAGCGCGGCGGAAAGGTCGTTAATGGCCTCTTTGTAGGACGGCACTTTTCGGCTATACGACAGGTCCTTTACCAGTGATAGGGACTCTTCGTAGGATATTTCCGGCGTTTTTTCCGAGAGAGACCCTAACGCCGACCGGACCGTTTTTTCCACAGAGGCCGTTTCTTGGCGTAACATGGTATTTTTATAAGAATAGAAGACAATGCCGGTGATGAATACCAGGGCCCCAAGCAGTAAGAGGGCGTTGCATAGCGGGGCATAGCGGGCGGTATAGTACATAGCCTTTTCACGGCTTGAAGAAAGGCCGCCGGACGCGGGCACGGCATTGACGGCGGCGAGGAAAGGGAGATAGTAGCGATTGCCGTCGGAAAAGATGAAATCCGCATCCGGAAAAGGGTGGGCATCGTCCTTGATATCCTCGGCCCACACCGGGGGGGCTTTGCTGCCGATCCACAGGAGCTTGAGGGCTTTTTTTACATTTATTCCGTAGTCCGTCTTGGCTGCTTCGATATCCGCTCTTACCGTGTTCCAGAGAACATCGATCTGTTCGTCCGTATCATCGAAGGCGACGCAGCGATTGGCATAGTGCACTTTCTCCTGCGTACCGATGAGCACATCGGCAAACCGGCTGTGCTGAAAGATGATCGCGACAGGCTCCCGAAGCCGCATCTTTTTCAAGATGGAAAAAAGCACCGTGTAAGGGGAAAACAGAATGACCGTGTCCTGGAATTCTTTGAATCGCTCCAGATACTGATAAAGGATTCGAGTCGGAAGCGCCGTGAATAGGATGTCGCTTAAGTTGCGGCCCTTCTTCTTTTTCCAGTGTGTGATAATGGAGAGCGGCTCATCGAATTCTCCGGATTCCTGCAGATTTTTTCGAACCATGACTTCGATATATTTGACCGGTGAATCGATCGTGGCCGTTCGTGAAATGGCCGTACCCTGGAAATCGGAGACAAAATAGGTATCCTGACGGGTTTCACTGAAGGCCGAGATCGGTTCGAGTCTTTTACCGGAAAGACTGAACGTTTCTCCGTCGATTTCAATGATGCAATGTTTCGATCGTTGAAATATCATCGGTGCTGTACCAGAAAAGCCCCTTTTAATTTAACGATGACATCCTGCTCTCCGACCGATGTTGAATCGGCCGACCGCTCCGGTTGCTGATTCTGGTCCGGTTTTTTATACGCTTGGACATTCGTATTCAAATGGAGTGCCGTCGGCTTATAAAAATAAGAGGACGTGCCTAAGGTTTGATTTAGTATCTTTTCTAATTTGTTGAAGGTCATGGGCTCTTCAATCTCGACGTCATAAAATGTCCATCGATCTTTAACCAGGCCCCATGACGTTGTTCGCTTAACGAAACTTTCGACGCGGCTCATCAGACGCTTTTTCTGTCTCAATTCTTTTTGCTGGATCGTAATAAAATGGAGTTTGTCCTTGAGTGCCTGCAGCTTTTTATAGTCCGCAGAGTAGTCGCGACCGGCCGTAAAAAAAAGGCAGGCACTCAGGAGAAAAAAAAATGCGAGGATCAGCGTTGTTATATGCGACCTGAAAATAGCGATACCGGCCATCCTTATCGTTAAAACCGCATTTTCCAGCGGGCCGTTGTGGTTGTTGTCGGTGTTGTTCCCCAATCGCTCGCACCGGTGGTGTTTAAAAAATCCCCCGTGGTTCCATTGGCTTCCCCATCAACCATGCGGTCGATGGCAAAGGCCATTTCATAAGGGATGTTCTGTATTTCCATATAATTATAGGTTCCCGCCGTACTTTCATAGGCAAATCGTATAACAAGATTTCTGATATTACCGCCGCTGTCCGTATAATTGTAAGTGCAGACGTCGGTGCCGTTTGTTGTGGGGGATTCAAGGCCGACCTGTAAGATGCCATAGTAGCCGGTCCCGCCGTTGAGGAGCTGTGTGCAGGCAGTATCACTCTGGGCCTGACCGTTGCCCGTTCTGTCTCCGAGGATCTTTCCCGTCCGGTCGTAAAAATTGAGATAGGTGATTCGCCATTCGCTGAAAAATTTGCTGTAAATCTTTTTTTGCTCAGCGCCGCGGATAATATCTTTTCCCTTGATAACGGCGCCGATAATAATTCCGATGATGATCAAGACAATGGCCATTTCAATCAATGTAAAACCCCTACTGTTCCCAAAAATACCTAAACAACCCGACTGTGTTTTCGCCTCCATTTGTTCCTCCTGTTCTCTTTATTTCCCATCGGCTTGGGGAATCTGCTTCCGTCAATCTTTAGCCCGGCAAAATAAAATGTTCCGGTTTGCTCTCTCTGGAATTTTCCGTTTTTATGATCGGTATGAGACCTATGACCATGCTAAAAAGTTCTATATAATGTTATCTCTTCGGTTTCAGACCACAGCAGTAAAGCTCTGCATAAGGTTATTCTCAACCATCTTCATTACACTAAAACTTATGTAGCGGCAACAACGCCCGGTCTGTTTTTTCAGATCGGTGTATGGAATGATTGAACGGATTGGAGCTTCGTTTTTCGTTGTGGGAGTATATGAATAAGGGATGTCTCTGTCAAGGGTATTTTGTCTGTGAATATTGAAATTAATGCCCATTCTTGAACAAATACTGTGTGATATCAGCGATCGCTTTCGATAGATTAACGATGCTACGTGATGTATTTATCCCATAAGAATTATGATGAGCTTCCTGGGGCCGTGCATCCCCTTGAACTGCCCGCCCTGGATATCGCCCGTCATGCTGGGGCCGGTGGTGAAGGTGAACTGGCTCGGCAGGTTGCTTTTGTCGGCGAACACAATGTCCGTGACCCGTTCATACGTTGGGCGGAGGCGCTCGACGGGTAGAATGGCAATGTGGGTGATGGGGGCGACAGAGACGAGGCGCGGCTGATCCTTGTCATGGATGAGCCCGATGGTGCCCGATTCGGCAATGGCATAATCGACGCCCGTAATCCCTGCCTGGGCTTCCATGAAGACCGCGTCTTTGTATGCGTCGCGGTCGGTATAATCCTTTGCCGTGAGGACTTTGATCCCTTTTTCTTTGCCCCACTCGGTTAGATTGAGGGGCGCAACAACGGCATCCGTTGACACGATGACGGTGGTCAAGCCTTCCTCAGCGGCGATTTCCGCCAGCTTTGCCTTTGCGTCGATTTCGTCTTTGACCCGGTGGACGACGCCTGTCTGGGCGGTCAGATTGGCCATGAAGTTCGCGATCAGTTGATCCGGGTCCCAGGAAAGTTCCGTCAAGGGCGGCATGGAGGGGCGGCCGGCCGGTTTTGCCTTCGGTGCTGCCTTGAGTTTTGCCAGTATTTCTTCTCTTGCCGATTGTGACATATTACCTCCCGTTATATATCAATCATGTGACTGGTGACGCGTGACGGGTGACAAGTACAAAAAGACTAAAGAATTATAATCAATTAATGTCTTTTAGATAGGACACTTTTTACCCTTTTGGCTTTATCCCTTGCCCACTATTGCTCGTTACTGGTCACTTGTGACTTTTTTATTTATTTCCGCCCAGCGTTCGTGGAACGTCTTTCGTGCCATGGCGGGGAGGTTTCTCGTTCGGAACCAGCCTTCCACAGGTTTGATCGTCTTATTAATCGTACCGTCCTTCGCGTATCGGTTGACAAAGGGCCTTGCTGTCTTGACGGCCATTTTCCAACGCCAGGCCCTGGTGGTACCCCAACGCCACAGATCGAAAAACTTGGCCGTTTTGTTCGTGATGAACCCGCCGGCCGCTTTTTTGTCGCTGTTGGCTTCCTGCACCCGGTAATAGAGAAACATCTTTGGATGATCGATGCCGGCCGGGCAGATGCTCTTGCAGGCGCCGCACAGGGTACAGGCGTGGTAGAGATCTTGCGTTTTCTCCAGGCCGAGAAGGAGAGGATTCAGGACTTGCCCCATGGGACCGGAATAGGCCCAGCCGTAAGGGTAGCCGCCGATCTTGCAGTATACGGGGCAGGCGGCAAGACATGCCCCGCAGCGAATACAGCGTAATGCTTCACGGGCCTGAATATCCTGGTAGATTTCCGACCGACCGTTGTCCAGAATGATAATGTAGAGTTCCTCGGGACCGTCGACTTCATCGCTTTTCTTCGGGCCACTGTCGATGGAAATGTAGGCGGATAATTTCTGTCCCGTACAGTTCCGGCACAAGAGCCGGATCATGTGCATGGCGTCCGCCATGGTCGGCACAACCTTCTCCAGACTCATAATGGAGACCTGGATTTTGGGCGAGGATTTGTTCATGCGGATGTTGCCTTCATTTTCCACATTGATGATGGAGCCCGTCTCGGCAACGGCCATATTGACGCCCGTGATGCCCATCGCCAGATGGTGGAATTTGTCCCGAAGGTACAGACGGGCCGCATAGCCGAGTTTCACGGGATCAGTGGTCGGTTCTTTCATGTCCGCCTTGGCGATAAACAGATCGCTGATTTCTTCGACGGGGATATTGAGGGCCGGTCCCACAATATGAAAGGGCGGCTTGTGCAACTGCTGAGCAATGAATTCACCCAGGTCGCTCTCGAACGGTTCGATCCCGCTTTCCTGGAGGACGTCGTTCAGTCCCATTTCTTCCGTAATCATGGACTTGCCCTTGGTGACATATTGAATGCCGCGTTCCTTCGCCAGGTTCAGGACGAAGGCATTCGCCTCTTCGGCGGTTTTCGCCCAGACGATCTTTGCACCGTTGGCCAGGGCGTTTTTCTCGAACTCTTCAAGCAGTTCGGGCATCCCGGCGACGGCTTCCGCCCGGACGGCCCGGCCGTATTCATTGGCCGCCTCCGGATCGGGGAATGATTGCATGCTCCTCGGTCTCGAGATCGTAATGGCCAGTGGCAGCACACTCAGGAATTGCTTGTTCCGGGCATTCTTCAATTCTTTTTTGGCGATTTCGACAAATTGTTCCGTCCTGATTTCCATGGCTCAGTTTTCCTTTCCCCTGAACGGGATGGCGTCATTAAGAAATTGCGCCAAATGCATCACCTTTTTATCCGGATGGTTCCGGCTCAGGTAGCCCCCGATGTTCAGCAAACAGCCCGGTTCGCACAGAAGCAGCAAATCCGCACCGCTTTGGATATAATTTTCGCATTTTTCCTTCACCATGGCTTCGGAAATGTCGGGATAGTTGTTGGCGAACTCGCCGCCGAAGCCGCAGCAGATCTCGGAAAATTTCATAGCGACAAAATCAGCCCCTTTAACGTTCGTAATCAATTTTTTAGGCTGTTCGGAGACGCCCAGCCCCCGCAGGATGTGACAGGATTCGTGGTAGGCGATTTTACCGGTATAGAAGGCGCCCAAGTCGGAAACGCCCAAGACGTCCACAATATACTGAGACAGTTCGTAGGTGCGGCCCGCCAGGTCTTCCGCCCGGGCAAGCCAGGCGGGTTCGTCGCAAAGCAGCTCTGGATAGTGGAACTTGACGGTGCAGACGCAGGAGCCGGACGGGCTGACGATGGCCCCGTCTTCACCGAAGACTTCGATAAAATGTTTGGCCACCTCTTTCGCCTGCTTGATGTAACCGGCGTTGATGGCCGGCTGGCCGCAGCAGGTCTGCTCTTCATGGTAGACAGGATTAACGCCCAAGCGCTTCAACAGTTGATAGGTGGCTTCGCCGATGTCCGGAAGAAAGAGGTCGACCGTACAGGGAATGAACATGGAAACCGTTTTCATAATGACACCTTATCCTTTTTCTGCACGATTTTGTTTGGCATCCGCTTTTATCCTTTTGCGTACTTTTGCCCATGATTTGGTGATCAAAAAGCTTTCTTCCATATTGTCGACCATGCCGACGAACTTCGGCCAGGGAACGGCAAATGTCAAAACCTGTGGTTTGACGTAAGGCCGGGCCGAAACATCGAACATGCCGATGACGGGTCTGGGATTTTCAGACTTCAATTCCAGAAAAGGCGACATGACGATGGAAGCGCAACCGGCGCCGAACGGCGCGATGACCCCCTGAGGATCCACACTGTCAAAGTTGGCCAAGGTGAATAAACCGGAGAGAACATTCGGTGTTGCGAAAAAAATGACCACGGCGGGATCCTCTTCCGGTCCGATGTGGTCCCACCGCTGAAACACAATGTTTTTTGCGGGCGCCTTCGTCCAGGGCTGGGTTTTCATGATTTCTTTGACCAGTTCGGGGGTCTTTTTATATCGCTCACCTTCCAATCGTCCCGGAATGCCGCAGGAAAGAAAATACTCGAAGTAGGGCAAGATGTCTTTCTTGAAGCCCAGGTATCGCTTGCCCCCCGCGCATCCGATCGTGTCAACGGTAAAGCGAAGCGACCGGCCGCGGATGACCCGGGCCAGATCACCGATAACACAGCGGTGGTTTTTGGCCGGCTTGACCGGTTCGCCCAAATCTTCCCGGTTTGTGTAAAAAAACACAATGGGTAAATCGGCGCCGGAGAAATATCTATTCCACAAACTGCTGAAGTGCTTTTTAAAGCCGATATCCATGATGAGCCTCCTGAAAAATAAATACCGCTCTAAAAACTGTGGACTCGTTCCGTCTTCACTTGATGATGACGGGTCCGAATCTTTCCGGATGCCGGGGCGTGACGGTTGCAAAAAAATTCCTGATCTTGGCCATGTCTGCCTCTATATCGCCGGACGGATCAATGAGCGGCCCAATGCCACCTTTATTTCTCCCATAATCGATAAAGCCGATGAGTATGGGTACGCCGGCGCCCACGGCGATGTGATAAAAGCCGGATTTCCATGACTCGACGCGACGGCGTGTTCCTTCAGGAGCCAGAACCAGAATGAGGCGGTCACGCTTTTGAAATTCCTCAATCATTTGCTCGACGGCGCCGTGGCTCGACTGCCGCTCAATGGGGATACCGCCGAGCCAGCGAAATATGGCATCGAAGGGTCCGCGAAACAGAGTATGCTTCCCCATCCAGGAAACGCGGAGACCGAAAAAAAAGGCGATCGCCAGCAGAAGCGGCAAATCCCAATTGGATGTATGCGGTGCTCCCACAACAACAAATTTCGACAAGGACGGCGGTTTGCCTGCCACTTGCCAACCGGAGAGTTGCAGATAGACCCATCCCAGGATGTATCTGAAGTCCTTTTTGGGGTTGCTGACCTTTTCCGTCCGCACTGTTTCATCATTCATACATTACCGGCGATTTCCTATTGCCGAACGCGCGGCGTTTAAAAGAATATGAATTTTTACCGCATCATCATTTTTTGCCGCTCAGGTAATCGCCAAGCAGAGACCGGCTGTGCTCGTCTTCATGGCAATACACACATAAGTTTTCCCAGTTGGAGCCGTCGGGGGGATTATTATGATGATTGCCGTCTTTATGATGGACCGTCAGAAGATGGCGATTGGTATGATCGAACTCCCGGCCGCATTTGGCGCAAATGAGACCATGGATTTTCAGTGACCGTTCCCGGTAGTCCTCATCGGACGAAGCGGTCTTTTGAAGCCCCTGAATCATCTCATCGATGGATTTTATATTTTCGACCTTTCTGGGGCCGCGCGATTTGTTGACGTTGAACTTCCTCGGTTTCATTGATGAAATTACCTTCCGCCGAATAACAAAATATGGAATCGGAATCTGATGATGATCATAACAAAGGTATATGAAATCGGCAACACAAATCAAAAGGGAGACTTGTAAAAAGTACGGATGCCATCAAACCAGCCTGCTTCTCATCCGGGAACTGACGTAATCCATGATCCAGACCATGGCCACAATGGCCCAGGTCGCCACGGCGGCCGCCGCGTATTGGTTGAGCTGGACCCAGACGCGCCACTGATGGCCGATGCCGCCGCCGCCGACAAAGCCGATGACGGTGGACATGCGGATGTTGATGTCCCACTGGTAAAGGATAAAGGCCGTAAATTTGGGAATCAGCTGGGGGATGACGGCGAACCGGATGACCTGCAGGCGATTCGCCCCCGTGGCCGTCAGGGCTTCCACCTGCCCCATATCGATTTCTTCGATGGCTTCCGAGAAGAGCTTACCCAGATTGGGGATGTTGTTCAGGGTCAGGGCCAGGACGCCGGCGAAGGGACCAAGCCCCACCCAGGTCGCGAAAATCAGGGCGAGGATCATGGGCTCTATAGATCGCCAGAGATTGAAGACGGTGCGCACCGCATAATAGAGGACCGAACCCAGCGGGCCGGTGCCGACGATGTTCCGAGCTGCCAGAAAGGAGACCGGTATGGCGATAAGACTGCCCAGAGTGGTGGCAATCAAAGCCATCAGGAGGGTGATCAGTGCCAGATCGAGAGTTTTTTTAATGGCTTCACTTAATTGAAAGCCGCCGACGGCTTCAGGCCACTGGATGGAAATACGGGTGGGCCGGCCATCGTGTTTTTCCGAATCGGCGAGGGAATGCACGCGGGTTTCCAGACTGACACGGCCATCGGCATCCGTATCACAGCAGTTTTCCTTGACCCTGAGCTCTCCGCCGTCGGGAAACTGCCATCGGATATACACACGGGTGTCGGGCGGCAGCTTCTCTCCCGAAATGGTCAAAGGCTCGCCGACATTTGAACACGTGGATGACAGCCGAATACCCGGCCCCTCGTCCGTCTTCATCACTTCATCCGCCGGACAGGATTGCCGAGGTGTCCGGATTTCCGCCGATATGGAACGCAGTTCCGTGGGGCGGGTCAGGATCTCCGGTGTCAGGAGTTCGCGGGCGAGGCGCAGGCCGTTCCCGGCGTCCCGGACCAAATAGTCGATCCGGATATCGGCCACGTTCCAGGACCAGAGAAAAAGGCCCGCAAAGACAAAAACCCCGATGATGCGGAAAGCGTATTGGCGAAAGGTTTTGACCTTTCCGAAATTGACGCCCGTAAGAATGTGCCGGCGCAAAACGGAACTGACATAATCCAGAACGGCGATGACCAGGGTAATGGCAATGATGCTGGTCGCCATGGCATTGTAGCTTCCCAGACGTATCCATTGGATGACCAGAAATCCGATGCCCGCATCGCATACCAGGCCGATTACCGTTGCCATCCGGACGTTGATGTCCCAGCGATAAAGGGTAAAGGACAGGAAGGTCGGAACAATCTGCGGGATAACACCGAAAACAATCACCTGCAGCTGGTTGGCACCTGTTGCCCGAACGGCTTCGATAGGCCGGGGATCGACGCTCTCAACGGCTTCCGAATAGAGTTTTCCCAGGGCGGCAACAGAGTGAAACAATAGGGCCAGGGTGCCGGCAAAAGGTCCCAGCCCCACCCAGACGCCGAAGATAATGGCCCAGATCAAGGTTTCGATGGACCGGATGATATTCAGGACGGCGCGGACCGCATAATAGACGGCCAGGGTGATTTTGCCGGCACCCATGAGATTGCGGGCGGCCAGAAAGCCGATGGGTATGGCAAAAATGGCAGCCAGGACGGTTGCAAGAAACGCCAGGGCCAGCGTTTCGCCCATTTTGGTGACGACCAGCCGCAGGGTTTCGGTGGGTTGTAATTGACCATAGGCTTTGTGCTGCCGCGCTTCGATCTGATGGGTTTGTGTTTGACCGGGGACGGGCAGGGCGCTGATCGGAACGGCCAGCGGTATTTTAATGGTGGCGCTGAATTCCCCTTTTTCGTTTGTTTTGAATATCTGAGGTCTGCCGTCTTTCGTCAAGCGCTGCAGGTCGCCGATGGGATTTCGCCACCACATCTCGCCTTCGAAATTCGGAAAAAAGCCGAGGCCCGTGATACGGACGGTATCATCGACGGCGGCACAGGACGCAGATGGAAGAAGGATTGTTTGGCGGCTTCCCTGGACGTCCGGCCGGGGAAGGGGCTCGACACAGGGAACGAGAATGGGTGCCGTGCCGATTTTATCCTGCGTGGGATACGCCAGAATATCCGGGCTGGTCAAGGCGCTCAGGATGGGACGAATGGACGGGAATCCGCTGATCAGCCTTGCCGGTTGAATATCCGTTGCCGCAAGGGCGACGATGTAAACGGCGATGGTGCCGGCCAGAAAGGGGACAATGGTGGTCTTGGTCGGTCTGCCGACGGACGCGCGCCAGGCATCCCATGCCGACCACAGCCAGACGGTGGCCGCACCTGCAAAAACCAGGGGCGTCTCCTGCCAACAAGCGAGGCCGATCAGCAATGGAATACTGATCAGCACGGCCAATCCGCGCTGAAAATTTTGTTGAATCAGATGGCCGGCGCCGGGGATGATAAGAGCGATAAGGCCGATCAGTAGATGCTGTTTCCTGGGATTCATGTCGATTGACCCGGAGGTTTTAATCAAGGGGTTTGCCGAGGGTGGCCATTTCGGCTTCTTCACCGTAAACTTCCCGGAAACGTTCCCGGGTCAGTTCCTTCGGACGTCCCTGAAAAACCAGTTCACCCGCCTTCAGGCCGACGACTTGGGTCGCGTAGCGGTGTACCAGATCGAGGAAATGAAGGCTGCACAAGACCGTGATCCCCTGCTCCCGGTTGAGCTGTTCGAGATACTGGAGGATGGCATGGGCCAGGACCGGGTCCAGAGACGCCACGGGTTCGTCCGCGAGAATAAGCTGCGGTTTCTGCATTAAAGCCCTGGCGATGGCAACCCGCTGCTGCTGGCCGCCGGACAATGTGTCGGCCCGCTCGTGTATTTTTTCCGGTATTCCCACCTGCTCCAGGGCGCGCCGGGCCCGTACGCGGTCTTCAGACGGAAAATACCCGAGCAGGCTTGACCAGGGGCTGACATAACCCAGTCGCCCGGAAAGAACATTGGTCGAAACACTGCTCTGCTTGACAAGATTAAACTGCTGAAAAATCATGCCGATACGGCGGCGGATGCGTCGGAGTTCTGGGCCTCTGGCCTTTGTGATATCCGTGTCGTCCCAGATGATTCGTCCGGAAGTTGGTGTGATCAGGCGGTTGACACAGCGAAGAAGTGTGGATTTGCCGGAACCCGACAGGCCGATCACGGCCATGAATTCGCCTTTGGATACGGCGAAACTTACATCTTTCAACGCGACGATGCCGCCGGGAAAAACTTTCGTTAACTTTTCAACCGTAAGCATGGGCCTCCCTATTTGACCAACTCTTCGATCTTCATGCCCGCTTTGCCCAACTGGACGCGGAAACCATCAT
The DNA here is from genome assembly GCA_016928025.1 of Deltaproteobacteria bacterium. Lineage (GTDB taxonomy): Bacteria > Desulfobacterota > Syntrophia > Syntrophales > JAFGHS01 > JAFGHS01. Next base: position 39,122 of record JAFGLN010000047.1, on the reverse strand, counting down.
AGAATGCATCTTCGCAAGGTTCCAAGCCGGCGATTTGATAGGCCGTCTTCATGGCGGCCTTTCCTTCGTCGCTGGCTGCGATTTCCAGCAGGGCTTTCGTGATTTTATCCCGCAGGTCCTTGGGCAAATCTTTCGCAAAGGCAACATTGTCGTTGGGAATGTCCGGCGTTATGGCCAGTACGGAGACTTTGGTTTTAACGTCAGGATAATCTTTCTCAATGGTGCCTCTGGCGTCGGCATAGGTGGCTCCGGCGTCACAATTGCCCTTATAGACGGCGATGATCACATTGTTATGGGAACCCGCTTCGATGGTCTTCCTGAAATCCCTATCCGGATCGACACCGTTTGCCTTCAGGGTGATCCGGGGGACGATATAGCCCGATGTGGAATTGGGATCGACCCAGCAGACGGTTTTCCCCTTGAGATCGGTCAGGACCTTGATTCCCGATTTGGCTCCGACAACGATTTGCCCCCGGTAAGTCGTCTGACCGAAGCGGATAGCGACCAGACCCACATCGATGCCGTATTTTTCATGGGCCAGAACGTAATTAAAGGTATTGAGCCAACCGATGTGTGATTTACCGGAACCCATGGCTTCCCGAACGGCGGCAAAATCGGTCCCTACGTTTGCTTTGACAATCAGGCCCGTTATGGCAGTGATCATTTTTGCGATCGCATCCCCGCCGACTACGATTTCCTGGGTATCGCCGGAAGGAACGAAGGACATGATAATGGGGTTTTTCTCTGTACCAAGTTTGGCGGTACCCGATGAACAGCTCATCATAACAATAGTTAAAAAAAGACAGATAAAACCGGTTGTCAAGGGCAATACAGTCTTTCTTTTCATAAATATTCAGTCCTTTTATTGATTCATTATTGATTATTAATGGCCATAATTACATCATAATGCTGTGAGGCATAAATATCATTGGCAAAGGGTCAGAATTAACAGATAACCGGTAAAGTTTTCTGTTGTGTTTGTTGATTCGCCCATTGCCGCTTGTTCAAGTAAAAGGTTTTAAAATTTATTTTTGTATAAAAATACAGGGTTACGCTATCAAATTGGCAGCTTTAACGTCAAATAAATTGTGATATAAAAAAGACGTTACGTTTGAAACCTTGCCCCCCTTTCTTTTTTCTTGACAGTGACAGTTTGTTCTCCTATTTACTCTCCACTGTGTTCATTGCCGGATTCCGGTTGGATGCTTTAACTCCCTTTGGGATAGTATCAATAAAACAAGAGGTGATGGAATGAAAGTAAGAAATGTTGTGATTGTTGATGGTTGTAGATCGGCGTTCTCCCGCGGCGGTGTGGGAAAATTTGAAGCGACCCGTATGGATGAAATTGGCGTGCAGATTGTCAAAGCTCTACTGGCAAGGAACCCAAAGGTCAAACCCACCATGATCGATGAATTCGGCATGGGAAATGGTGCCCGAGCCATGGATCTTTCCGGTTTGAACAATATATCGCGTATGGTCGGTTTGCCCTATGAAGTATCAAACTTCTTTACGGACCGCCATTGTGCATCGAGTATGGAATGCCTCCTTCGCATTGCCATGGCCATTATTCTTGGTCAGTATGACTGCGGCATTGCCTTCGGCATTGAACGCATGACCAGAGAAATCGGTGGCGGCCGGGTTGCGGCACCCGCAACGAAAGTCAGCGGTTACAATCCCAAGGTTTTGGAAAAGAATGAAATCCAGCGCAATCTGGCCCATGATCATTTTGAGTACTTTTCCACGCCCATTCCTGACTGGGTTCTCGATTCTCCCGGTAATGCGTCCATGGTTCAGACGGCCCAGAACGTCGTCGAAATGTACAATATGACCCGCGAAGAGCTGGACGCCTTTACGGTCAGAAGTCACAAGAAACTGGGTATCGCTCACGACAACGGTATTTACAAAGACGAGATTATTCCTGTGGAAATCGAGGAGCCTGTATTTGATGAAAAACGACAATGGGTGGAAGATGCAGTAGGTCCCAAGATGATTTTCGATCGTGACGAATGCGTCCGGCCGAATACCAGTATGGAAATTCTGGCCAAATTGCCCCCTGTCAGGGGAATCGTCAGTTACAGTGAACAGGACCTCCGGATCACGGCAGGAAATTCCTGTCCGACCAATTCCGGGGCATCGGCGGTGCTTCTCATGAGCGAAGAAATGGCCACTAAACTGGGATTGGAACCTCTGGCACGCATCGTCGGTTGGGGCAACGGCGGCGTTAAACAGCAGATCATGGGGATGGGGCCCGTCGTGTCGACGAAAAAAGCCCTTAGACATGCCGGTCTTGAGGCTGATCAAATCGACCGGGTCGAATTTAACGAAGCCTTTGCCTGCCAAGTCATTGCCTCCCTGAAGGAATTAGGTATTCCGGAGGAAAAGACAAATGTCAACGGCGGCTCTTTGGGCATCGGTCATCCCCTGGGAGCAACCGGCTGCCGCATCGTCTTGACGGTTGCCCATGAGCTCCGCCGGAGTGGTAAGCGTTACGGTTTGGCGACCCAGTGCATCGGTGCCGGTCAGGGTGCAACGACCATTCTGGAGCGAATGGACTAACGCAAGGTTCAGGGTCCGGGAAACAAGGATCCAGGTCAAAGGATCAAGGAGGGATTGCAGGCAATCCCTCCTTTTTTTTATTTCAGTTGAAATAAGCTGTCGCTAAAAAACAATTTTTCTGATCCGCCAGGGAGTCAACTCAGCCAGCCGCTGGAAGACGTCCCGATATCAGGCTTTGGATTCCGTGACCAGCTTTTGTCCGATGCGATAGGCCTCTCCGAGGAGGGCTTTGTCCTCTTTTACGGGGACCTGATGACTGTTGACCTGGACGATCCGTCCCACTTCCTTCATGCCGAGGCCGCCGCCGGTCATGGCGGCCAGCCAGCGGACAGGCCGCTGGAATCGCTCGATATCGTGATGCCCCTGAGAGGTTACAATGGCGTACGTTTTGCCGGGTGATAGGGCCGTTTCATAAGTTCCCGGCGAATCAGGCTTGCTGATAAACAAATGATAAATACGGTCGATGAACATCTTCATCTGCCCCGTAACGTGATACATGTAAATTGGTGTACCGAAGATGGCCCCGTCGCTGTTCCGGAGGGCCTCTATGAAAGGTGTCAGGGCGTCCTTCTGTTTGCATTTTCCCGCCCTGGTGCGGCAGGTCAAACAGCCCAGACAGCCTTTCATATCGATGTCGTGCAGCCGCACTTCCGTTGTTTCGGCACCGGCCGCTTTGGCCCCTTTGAGCATGGCCTTGATGATGGTTGACGTGTTTCCGCTCTTGCGCGGACTTCCGTTGAAGGCGATGATGTGCATGGATGTTCCTCCTTTTGTTATTGAATCAGCTCATTTCTGCATGAAAACGTGACATATCAATTATCCATGTTCTTTGCAAATCCATTGTTGCCAGAAATGGGTCGCGTGTTTCCTAACACGCTCACGCCGTTTTGCATCCAGTACGTCACTTTTTCGAATTCCTCCAGCGGAATAATGTTCGCGTGCTCATCGGCGGGGAAGCCGCCGGAGGTGCAGTCCTCCTTATAGGCGGTGACGGCCTGCTTGAGGGCCTTTCTGATGTCGCCGTAAACCTTGATGTGCTTGAACTTCTTCGGTGCAAACCCGATGATGTCATAGATGACCAGAATCTGGAGATCGCAGAATCGGCCCGATCCGATGCCGATGGTGGGGATGGAAAGTTCGCGCGTGATGATTTCCGTGATTTTCTGCGGTATTTTTTCCAGAACGATCATCTTGGCCCCCGCTGCTTCCAGCCGTGTTGCCCCATCGATCAGCAGAACGGCTTCATCGAACTTTTTTCCGAAGGCCCTGCGTTCGGCGCTGGCCTGCGGATTTAAGCCGATATGCGCTATAACCTCGATCCCGTCTGCCGTCAATGAAGCGATGATGTTTTCATGAAATCCCTCCAGTTTGACCATATCGGCGCCGTGATCGACAAACTTGCGCGCGTTGATGAGGGCTGTTTCCACATCTTTGTAAGACGCGTAGGGCATATCACTCACAAGACAGGCATCCTTGATGCCCCTTTTGACTGCTTTGAGGTGATGAATCATGTCATCCATGGTGACCTCAAGTTCCGTTTCGTATCCCAACATGTTGGCCCCCACGCTGTCCCCGACCAGGATGAGATCGATGCCCGCCTCCTCCATGATGACGGCTGTCGGATAGTCATAGCAGGTCAGGGAAACAGTCTTTTCTCCTCTTGCCTTTTTTTCCATTGAAATACTGTAAATCTTTCTTCATGTCGCCGGTCTCCTTTCTTTGTCAGACTCAACGCAAAAAGCCTATCCAGAAGCAGGATAGGCTTTGACTATGCCCGTGCATAGATAAAGATACGGCGTCGATTGCTACCCTGTCTCCGGTCTGATAGACTCAAAGCATAAAATAATTTTTAATAACCAGTGCGGTTCCCATTCGGGATACCGCCCCTAATTCCATCGGGATATAAATAACATGGAAGTGGTTTGAAAATAAAGTGGGAAATAGAATAGCTTGCGAATTTCCAGATTATGATGACATACGGGAAGGTTTCATGGATTTTAGATTTTATCGAAAAACGCAAACCGATCTTCCAGACGCAAAAAATCTGATAGATAAAAAATCCGGAATTCAGCCAAACAATTTGCTGTTGAATTCCGGATTTTTTTAAGAGAGACGAAATTATCTCTGCAGGTTTTCGATAACCGCGGCCACGCCCAGTCCGCCGCCGCAGCAGGAGCTGAAGAAGCCGTAGCGGCCCCCGGTCCGGATCAGGTGACGCATGGTAAACATGCAGATCCGGGCGCCGGAAGCACCATTGGGATGTCCGTAAGAAATAGCGCCCCCCAGGGGGTTCCATTTTTCCCGGTCCACTTTTTCGCCCATCTGGCTTTCGATTTCTTTGATAACCGCCAGGTTTTGGACGGCAAAGGCCTCGTTGCATTCCATATGATCGAAATCGGACAGTTTCAACCCGGCGCGTCTGATGGCAATAGGCACGGCATAGGCCGGCGCGATGCCCATGATCTTCGGATCGACGCCGTAGTCGGCGCCGGAGATCCATTTTGCCATGGGGGTGTAACCCAGTTCCTTGGCTTTCTCTTTGGTCATCATCAAGACGAAGCCAGCCCCGTCATTCTGACCGGAAGAGTTTCCCGCCGTGACCGTTCCGCCCTCTTTAAAGACCGGCGGAAGTTTGGCCATGACTTCCAGTTTACTCTCCGGCCGGGGATGCTCGTCTTTGTCAAAGATGATGTCCGGGGTCTTTCTGGACCCTTTGATGGTCACGGGGACAATTTCATCCTTAAAATAATCATTATCCATGGCCATTTTTGTTCTCATCTGGCTGGTGTAAGCGAATTCGTCCGACGCTTCCCGGGGAATATCATACATGACTTGGAGATTTTCCGCCGTGAGACCCATGCCGATGTTTTCATCTTCAACCGGTGACAGCATACGGTTAATGGGGGTTGGTGGGATCAGTTTATAAGGCTGTACGGACATGGAAAATTTTGCGGGCATCTGGCTGTAGGATTCCATACCGCCGGCAATAATAATATCCGCGCTGTTGCCCATAATTTTCCAGGCCGCGTGGTTGATGGCATCGATGGCCGAGCCGCACTGCATTTCGATGTACGATGCCGACGTCGAATAGGGCAATCCCGCGTCCAACGCCGCCCATCTCATCGGATTAATGGTGTGGGAACAGTGGGCGGCCGATCCGCCAAAGACGCAATCCACATGCGCCTTTTCGGCGATCTTGGTTTTATCCAGCAGTCCTTTAAGCGCGATACCTGCCAATTTTGCACAAAAAATGTCGCGCAAGGTACCGCCCAGTCTGCCGAAGGGTGTCCTCATACCGTCTACAAAAACAACTTCTCTTTCTGACATATTGCCTCCTAAAAAATTTTTTTGTTTTCGCTGATGTTAGTTGGAAAACACTATAGGGAAATTGTATGGATGCCGCCAGCAGAACCAAGTGCTTATTTATGTCGATAGAGGTCTGACAAAATCTGCTCTAATTCACAATCCATGACTTACAATTCCGTTGACCCTTGTCCTGTTTTCCTGCCTCTTCCATAGAGTTAAGGATGTTGACAACAAAAGCGCAGCGATCTTATATCAGATAATTTAAAATACTGAAATGCTAAAATTATTTAAAACTTGAAAAAATTAAGGTGCTTCCAATCCGATGACTTGAGGCCTGAGCTTCAAAGAATATCAAATCCATGCCATCGAGTATCTTGGAATTCAGCCGTCAGATCTTTACGCCTTTGTATATGAATCGTTCGAGGAGCCGGTGGAAAGGTGTCCAGTCCGAATCGTTGGGCGGGGCGTCTTTAATATATTCCTGCAACGCATTGACCTTGGCGTCCAGATCATCGATGTAATGGACGATTAAAGCTTCCAGTGTCTTGGGGCGTTTAGGGGAGCCGAATTCCAGTTCTCCGTGATGGCTCAACATCAAATGGCGTAATTCCATGGCTGTCTGTTTAGGAAAATCCGGCAAAGAGGCAATTTTGGTATCGAGCATCTCCAGGCCGATGATGATATGGCCGATAAGCCTGCCTTCATCGCTGTAGTCAAAGACGCTGTCATAAGATAACTCATGAATCTTACCTACGTCGTGGAGGATGCCTCCTGTGATCAGGAGATCGCGGTTTACCCCTTGATAATGACTGGCCGCCAGTTCCAGAAGACGAGTCACGGAAAGGGTATGCTCTAAAAGCCCTCCAATATATACATGATGGAATCCTTTCGCAGCGGGTGCTTTTTTAAATAGATCGGCTATTTCCTCGTCCTGTAAAAAGGATAAGGTGAGATCCCGAAGGCAGGGCGTTGCGATCTGTTCGGCAATGGTCAGGAGTTCCGAAAACATTGTTTCAATGTCAAACCTCGATGAGGGGAAAAAGTCCGCCGGATCAATAGCTGCTGAATCCGCCTGCTTGATGGAAAGCACCGAAAGCTGCAAGGTGCTTTTGTAGCTGACAGCCCGGGCCGTGACCTGGATAATATCGCCTTTCTTGCAGATTTCATCAAATTCCAGGGCATTTTCCCAGACCTTGCCGTCCACTTCACCGGTTTTATCCTTAAGCCGGAGATTGAGATATGGCGAGCCTTTCTGGGAGAAGGCCAGATTCTTTTCCGCAAGAAGGAAATAAGTGCTGATCTTTTCCCCTGTCTGGATATCCCTGATGTAGATATTTTTTTCTTTCATATATTCACCCGTTTGCCATGCGTATAGATATTCATTTTGCCGCCCCTGGTATAGCCGACAAGCGTTATCCCTGCTTCCTCCGACCAGCACAATGCTCTTGAGGTGGGTGCCGAGTGTGAAATAATAACCGGTATGCCCATTGTCCATACCTTTCCCACAATTTCCGAAGAAATGCGACCCGTGGTCAAAAGAATTTTATCGGATAGATCGAGATCTGAAAGAAGGGCATAACCACCCAGCATATCGATCGTGTTGTGTCGACCGATGTCTTCCCTGAAAATTATAAGGTCATTCGCTGTGGCAAGGGCGGAGCAATGGGTCCCATGCGTTTGTTCATGGAGAACCGCCGCTGCCAGCATGTCATCCATAAGCGACAAGGCTTTTGCGGATGATAGACGAAGAGGATTGTTCACCAGAGATTTCTTTGCCAGGATGGCCTCGTCCGACATCCTGATGCGGGCGCCGCTTGATGTAACCTTTTCCCTCTGAGGGTAAACAGTTACGGAAAAATCGATCGCCTCCGCCGTGCACACATTGACAGCTTTTTGCTTTTCATGAATCGAAACTTCTTTGATCTCTTTTGATGAGTGGATAATGCCTTCGGACCGTAAAAATCCCACAGCCAGTTCATCAAGATGAATACCCGCACAGGCGCTCGTGATGATTTTTTTATGATTGAGGCGAATTTCAATAGTCTCTTCCGTTATTATGGAGACGCTTTTGGGGATCAGTCTCTTCCCGTCATAGATGTGGATAATGAATTTGTTTACATCTTTATGAGTCATCCAAGGTACTGCCTTTTATTATTTTTCTCTGAGAATCCTTTGATCACCCGTCCGAATGGTCAGCTTATCCCTATCGAAATATTCCATCAGCGGAATAATGAATTTACGGGACAAGCCGGTCAGTTCTCTAAATATCGCCGGTGTTGCCTTACCCTCTTTTATCAGGAAATCCTTATAGGACCGCCTCAGATTTAAAAGAATGTCCTTATGCATATAAATATCTTCGTTGATTTTGACAAGCGATCCATCCTGGGTCATGACGGTTAATAATTTATTTAACTGCTTTTTCTGATGTGAGAATTTCTCCGTAACCTCCTTCATGGTCGGCGCCGCGAGTCCCGCCTGTAGATAAAAATCAACGATCGCTGTGCGCAGTTCTTCAAGCTCTCCCGACAAGTCGACGCGATGATCGGGCAGGCGAATATTCTCTTTTTCCGCCACGAGCTCGGATTTTTTTTCCAGGTCCCTGATGACTGTATTAAACAACCTGGCATTGATATAATGCCCGATTATATTTCTCAGTTCTTCTCTATGAAGACCTTCTTTCAAAGGGTATTTTTTGTGGAATGCCTTGGTTTCCGAAAGAATTGTTTCCTGAAGATTTCGATAGTGCCCTTTGGAGACGATCCTTGAATCTTCACCTTCAAGGGTGGCGATTTTGTCCTGACGGCTTAAATCAGCCAATATTTCTTTGAGGGTGTCGCCGTTAATACCTGTTCTGATAATCAGTTGGGCCGTTGCAATTCCATTAAAACCTGATCTTTCAACGATGGCCAATGTTCTGTCCGGGTCTGTGCCTTTGTGCAGGATGGATAAATCCTGCATAACGGGGGCGGGATGACGCTTGTGCTTTCGGGCGAGAGGATCGATGATGATGCCTCCGCCAATGGTGGTGATGGGGGAATACCGCCTGACAACAAATCGATCCTTTGCTGCGGTCACGACGGGTGATTCAAGATTGATTTGAGCGTAAGCCTTTTGGCCCGGTTTTAGCTCCTCCCGGTCCAGCAAAACGAGCCTGGCCATCATTTCGCTGGTACCCGTATGAAATCTGACGATGGTCCTGTTTTTGATTTTTTTCCCCACGGAAGGCAGGTATTCAAAATAGACGTCCAGACGTACGGATGGTTCAAAGGTGCCCGGTCTTGTCAGAACATCGCCTCTTTCAATTTCCCTTTTTTCAGTTCCCTGAAGATTGATGGCTGTTCTTTGACCCGCGTCTGCTGTATTTGAAGACTGGTTATGAATCTGAATGCCTCTGATTCTGGATGCTTCTCTGCGTGGCAGAATTTCCACGGCCTCCCCGACATTAATTTGTCCTGAAGTCACCGTACCGGTCGTGACGGTTCCGAAGCCTCTCATGCTAAAAACCCTGTCCACCGGCATCCGGAAAAGACCTGTGTCGACTTTTTCCTCAATTTCGGAGGCGGCTCGACTTATGGCACCCAAAAGCTCCTGCAGGCCGGCGCCGGTCATGGCCGATACGGGGATAATCGGTGATGCCTCCAGGAATGTTCCCTTCAAAAAGGTTTGTAAGTCATCTTGAACCAGATCAAGCCAGTCGTCATCGACCATATCGATCTTTGTGAGAGCGACCAGCCCTTTCCTGATTCCTAAGAGAGTACATATCTGTAGATGCTCGCGTGTTTGCGGCATGACACCTTCATCTGCGGCGATAACCATCATGACGAGATCAATGCCCGTGGCTCCCGACACCATATTTTTAACGAATTTTTCGTGGCCGGGCACATCGACAATACCGATGGTGGGGCCGTTGGAAAGATGCAGTGAGGCGAAACCGAGTTCGATCGTGATGCCTCGCTCCTTTTCCTCTTTCAGCCTGTCCGTATCGATGCCGGTGAGGGCCTTGATCAGGGCTGTTTTGCCATGATCGACATGTCCCGCCGTTCCCAAAACAATGTGTCTCATGGCAATCCCATAACAAACTCCCCTGGTTTTCACAACATCAAAAATATTAAAGTTTATTTTACGAGAATAATATTGATATAATCATGCCGAATTTGATAAAAAGCTTGGCTTTTGATAAAGGAAAAACGATGAGGATTTTGGGAATCGATTATGGAACTAAACGGATCGGTATAGCCGTCTCCGATGAGCTGGGCTTTACGGCCCAGGGCTTAACGACCATTCTCAGAAAAAACCGGATGCACGATCTGGGACAAATCGGGGAGTTGGTTAACAACTACGGTGTTGAAAAGATCGTTGTCGGTTACCCCATTAGACTGGACGGCACGGAAGGTATTGCCTGCGAAAAAGTAAACCGCTTTATAGATAGACTGGAAACGCATTTTAATATACCCGTGGTCAGATGGGATGAAACATTGACAACAAAAACGGCCGAAGAAATCCTTCTTTCCGCCAATATACGTCGGGAAAAAAGAAAAAAAATTATCGATAAACTGGCCGCAACATTGATACTGCAGAATTATCTTGACCGAAATAATCGGTAGAAGAAAAGATTGTCGATGATACGCGGAAGTTGACTATGAATTTTTTTATCTGTTCAGAGGAAAATAAAATAAGAATTGTAATTGGCGTTGTCTTGGTTTTTCTTTGCTGTTTCGCAATATTTTTGTCGTACGCCACAACACCCATTGACAAGAACCTTAAATCCACCGTGATTGAAATTCCCCAGGGCGCAAGTTTTGATCAAACGATAAAAATCCTTGATCAGGTAGGATTGATAAAAAATAAGCAATTCTTTTATCTGCTTGCGGTATTAAAAAACGCCACAAAGCGAATTAAAGTCGGCGAATATGAATTTGCCGGTACCATGACACCAGCGAACATTATTGACAGACTGCTAAAGGGTGAAATCAAACAATACTGGGTGAAGATCCCGGAAGATAAAACGCTACAAGATATTGCCTTGCTCCTTTCTTCTCCTGAGAATAATTTTGTCGATCAAGAAACATTCCTGGAATTAACATCGGACAGGATATTTCTTGACTCGCTGGGTATTGACGCCCCTACAGCCGAGGGCTACCTTTACCCCGATACTTACCGGCTGAACCATACCATGACACCTCAACAGATTATCAGGGCCATGGTCAATCAGTTTCGAAAAAAGGTAACACCGGAGATGTTTACAAAAGCTGAAAAGCTTGGCCTTAACGAGATCGAATTCATCACGATGGCGTCACTCATCGGTAAGGAGACGGGATATCGACAGGAAAAAAATTTAATTTCTGCTGTTTTTCATAACCGGTTGAAGAAAGGAATGAGGCTGCAAAGTGATCCGACAGCCATTTATGATCTGGAAAATTTTTCCGGTCGGATAAGGAGGAAGCATCTGAAAAGAAAGTCTCCCTATAATACATACGTCATCAACGGTCTGCCTCCCGGACCGATTGCCAATCCCGGGATTTCTTCATTTAAAGCCGCCATTAATCCTGCCCCGGTGGATTATTTATATTTTGTATCCAAAAATAACGGGACCCATCATTTTTCTTCCACACTTTCCGAACACAACACAGCCGCCTTAAAATATTAACTACCAGATAAAAAAAGCATTTTTTCCTTGACAAACGCCATGTCGCTCTCTATAGTTCAACCAGTGGAGCAAAGTGGAGGATTGTGGAGGGAAATCTTAAGTGTCTGTTTTTCGTGGCCAATATAATCATACTATCGACGAAAAGGGAAGAATTATTTTTCCGGCGAAGCTGCGCGAAGTTTTCAGTGAGAAGTATGACAACCGGCTGGTGATTACGACCTGGGACGGCTATCTAATGGTTTTCCCTTACGATGAATGGCGCATCATCGAAGAGAAGGTTTCACATTGGTCTATTATAAAAAAGAAAGTCAGACAGTTTCAGCGTTATTTCTTTTCCCCGGCTCACGACTGCACAATTGACTCTCAGGGCAGAGTGCTCATTCCGCCAAATCTCCGTGAATACGCTAAACTTGAAAAAGAAATCGTTCTGGCAGGAATGATCAAGAACATAGAGATATGGTCCAAGGAACGTTTTGTTAAAGATGTGGAAACGTCAGGCGAAGATCCTGAAATCGGGGATTTAATGGCCGATTTGGGACTTTAGCGGAGATAAGACATGTCTGCCTTCCACACGCCGGTCATGCGGGAAGAAGCAATAGCGTCGCTGAATTGTAACCCCGGCGGCATCTATGTTGACGGGACCGTGGGTGGGGGTGGCCATTCTTATGAAATCCTTCAGAAATGTGCTCCGGATGGTTTGCTGATCGGCATTGATCTTGATGACGACGCCCTGGCGGAATCGGAGATGAATCTTAAACCGTTTGGACGCAGAAAAATCCTGCGAAAAGGTAATTTTGCCGACATCGACAAAATTTTAGATGACCTCGGTATCAAACAAGTTGACGGCATTCTCCTGGATTTGGGCGTTTCGTCCCATCAACTGGACACGGTTGCCCGAGGTTTCAGCTTTTCCCGAGATGCGCCTTTGGATATGCGCATGGATAAAAGCCGTGGCTTAAATGCTGGTGATCTGATCAATAAGTTGCCATCGAAAGATTTGGAAAAAATCATCAGAGAATACGGTGAGGAGATGATGGCAGGAAGAATAGTGAGGGCCATATCAGAGAAAAGAAAAAAAACCCCCATCAGAACGACGGCGGAATTGGCATCTATTGTCTTCAAATTGTCGCCCCCTGCGGTCAGACGAAAAAAAATTCATCCGGCGACCAAAACATTTCAGGCCATCAGAATTGCCGTAAACGACGAACTTTTTAATCTCCATAAAGCGATTAATGCCGGCATCGATGTGCTTAAACCTGGCGGCAGGTTTTCCATCATATCCTTTCATTCCCTTGAAGACCGTATGGTTAAAGATCTGTTTCGCTCTTGGGAAAAAGGGTGTATTTGCCCGCCGGAATTGCCTTTTTGTACTTGTAACCGGAAACCCAAATTGAAACTCATCGGTAAAAAACCGGTCACGGCCGGTGAATGGGAGATCGAATCCAATTTTCGGGCGCGGAGTGCCAAACTACGAACGGCGGAAAGGATTTAAGTTATGTCGAAAACAGCGGTTGCCGTACCGGATGTCAAGGCTGTTCAAATCACCGGTATCAGATATTCAACCTTGATTATCATCTCTCTGACATTAATGGCGGTGGCGCTTCTTTATGTTTGGTCTCGTATTCACATGACGCAACTGGAATATAGGGTTGCCGAAGAAATCAGTATTCAGGAAAAGCTGTTGGAGGAACAAAAAAAACTGAAAGTTGAGTATGCAACTCTGAAATCCCCTCAGCGCATCGAAGCGATTGCCCGGGATAAGCTGCATATGACGTATCCTGAGAGGGATCAGGTCGTCATTATTAAATATTGATACAGCGGGCGGTATGAGATGAACGGCACATCGGCGAAATGGTTAAAATTCAGAATTTTAACACTGATCGTATTTTTTATGGTGCTTTATGTCGCCTTGGTTTCAAGGGCATTTCATCTTCAGGTTTACTCCCAAGAAACATTGAAGACCTTGGCGGACAAACAGCATATCCAAACGTTGTCGGTTCCGTCGGAAAGAGGGATGATCTTTGATCGAAACGGAGAAAAACTGGCGATCAGCGTGATGGCGGATTCCGTCTATGCCGACCCGACAAAGATTCGCCGTCCATCTGATATTGCTAAGAAACTGAAAAGAATATTGGATATCGATCAAGGCGCTCTTATCAAAAAACTTTCAACGGACAGATGTTTTTGCTGGGTGGCCAGAAGAATTTCACCTGCTCAGGCCAAAAAAATAAGAAATCTTAAAATAGACGGTATATTTTTAGTTCCGGAGCCGAAACGATTCTATCCGAATGGCGATCTGGCGGGTCGGCTTCTGGGTTTTGTCGGTATGGATTCCGTGGGCTTGGAAGGTTTGGAGCTGAAATATGATGATTATTTGAGGGGGGAACCGGAGAAATTAGTTTGGGCCCGGGATGCGAAAGGAAAAAAGCTTTGTCCCCGGGTGGACTATTCGCTCGTTGGAAATCAGGAGAATTATAATCTTGTTTTGACGATTGATAGCCGGATCCAGCATGTGGTCGAGTCAAATTTATTGGAGGCCATTAGAGAAAAAGGTGCCAAGGGGGGGTTCGCCATTGTTATGGATCCCAAGACCGGGGAAATATTGGCCCTGGCCGATCAACCCGGTTTTGATCCCAACAATTTTGCCAGTTATACTGCCGGCAAAATTCGCAATAAAGCGATCACTGACTGCTTTGAACCCGGTTCGGCCTTCAAACCTTTCCTGGCTGCTGCTGCTCTGGAAGAGGGTGTGGCCACTGAAACGAGCCACTTTGACTGCGAAAAAGGAAGCTATCAAGTTGATGACAAGATTATCCGCGACGCTAATCGCAAAGAATATGGTGTTTTGACCTTTCACGATATTCTCAAATATTCCAGTAATATCGGTTCTGTGAAGATTTATGAAGCGTTGGGGAAGGAAAAATTTTACCATTATATCAGGCAGTTCGGTTTTGGCGAAAAAACGGGGATCGATTTCCCCGGTGAATCGTTAGGGCTTCTTAGATCTCAGGATAAATGGACCAGGGTCGACGGGTCCACAATTGCTTTCGGCCAGGGTATATCCGTGACGGCTGTTCAGTTGATTACCGCGTTATCAGCGATTGCCAACCAGGGTATTTTGATGAAGCCCTATATTGTCAAAGGTTTTGTCGACAAACAGGGCGGGGTTGCCGGTTTAGTGAAGCCCACACCGGTTCGCCGGGTTGTGTCCGCCGAAACGGCAAAACGGCTGGCGGCTATTTTAACCGATGTTGTCGGCGAAGAAGATGGTACGGGTAAAATGGCCCGCATCGACAACATATCTGTTGCCGGCAAGACGGGAACGTCTCAGAAATTTGATTTCAATCTCGGTATTTATTCATCCAAAAAACTGATGACATCTTTTCTGGGTTTCTTCCCGGCCGAGGATCCACAAATTGCCATGCTGGTAACGTTGGACGAACCGGAAAAAGACAGATGGGGAGGTGTCGCCGCCGCACCGGTGTTTAAAAGTATTGCGGAACAGATCTTAACATGCTTCAAAACCAATATTCAAAATAATTACCGAATGCCTGTCGAGGAGAAAAAAACAACTCCTCCGATGAAAATTCAACTCGTGTCGGTTAATCCTTTTGTCGCCGATAATGTGATGGAAGCGAATTCGATTGAAAGCACAGTTATGCCCGATTTTAGAGGCCTGTCGATTCGGGAAACCCTGAAAAAATCAAAAGCGCTGGAGATAGACATAAAGATTGAAGGAAGCGGATGGGCGGTGAGTCAGAACCCATCGCCGGGCGTCATTTTGAAGGACTATAAGATGTGTACGGTGTTTTTCGAAACCGGCCGCTGAAGAGTCAATATGAAATTATCTGAATTGATAGGTACCTGTCCCATTCTTGATGTTACAGGGGATTGTTCTTTAGACATAACAAAGATTTGCTACGATTCCAGAATTTGTGAGGCCGGTTGCCTGTTTGTGGCTGTATCGGGGTTGACAGCAGACGGTCATGATTTTATCAATCAGGCGGTATCCAAGGGGGCCGTTGCCGTTGTTCATGAAAGAGAGATTTCTCTGCCATCGGGAATCACGGCGGTCAGAGTCGTCGATGCGCGCCGCGTTCTCGGTACCCTTGGCAGAAACTTCTATCGTGATCCTTCTTCGGAGCTCTGCCTGATCGGTGTAAGCGGCACCAAAGGAAAAACCACGATTACCTATTTGTTGGAATCCATCTTTCAGGCAGCGGGTTTTTCCACAGGGGTTTTAGGGACAGTCAACTACCGTTTCGGTGAAAAGGTTATGCCTGCCCCCAATACGACGCCGGAGTCGATAGAAATGCAGAAGATTTTGCGACAAATGGCCGACGAGGGTGTAAACCACATCATTGCGGAGGTGTCCTCTCATGCCGTCGACCTTCGGCGGGTTGACGATTGTGCCTTCGACCTGGGGCTGTTTACCAACTTGGCCCAGGATCATCTGGATTACCACCTTACCATGGAAAACTACTATCAGGCGAAAAAACGTTTTTTTACGGAGGTCATTCCGGAAGGCGGAAAAGGACGATCTCCGCAGATGATTATCAATGCAGACGATCCTTGGGGGAAAAGGCTCATTTCCGAGGTCGGTAAGGCAGGCGTTTTAACATATGGGATAGACAATCCCTCTGATGTGAAAGCCGAAAAATATACAATCGCCGTTCACGGACTCCATGCGGAACTGACGAGTCCCCGGGGCCGTATGGCGGTTGCTTCCAAACTCATCGGCAAGTTCAATCTTTATAATATCCTGGCTGCGGTTGCCGCCGCCCTGGCCCTCCATATCGAGCCTGAGACGATTAAAGACGGCATAGGAAAATTGAAATCCGTCCCCGGCCGTTTGGAGAAGGTGGATGCCGGTATCGAGACGGAGCCGGTTGTTTTTGTTGATTACGCCCATACGGAAGATGCCTTGCGCAAGGTTCTGGAGAATCTGACGGACTTTAAAAAGGCTCGCATTATCACGGTATTCGGCTGCGGTGGCGACCGGGACCGGGGAAAGAGGCCCCTGATGGGGGCGGCTGTTGCGGCATTGAGCGATATTGCCATTGTAACATCCGACAATCCGAGAACGGAAGATCCTCTGACGATCATTGCCGCCATTGAAGAGGGGATTTCCGAGACGGTTATGACAAAAGTCTCTCCGGATGATTTAACGGCCGATCGTTTAAAAAGTTATGCCGTCATCCCGGATCGCAAGAAAGCCATCGAGAAGGCCGTGGCCATTGCCGATCCGTCGGACATCGTTCTGATCGCCGGTAAGGGGCACGAAGACTATCAGATTATCGGCCGGCAGCGTCTGCCTTTCGATGATCGTTTGATCGCTGCTAAAGCCCTGGCCAGGCATTATGGAAGGGTAATGCCACCATGACCGGTCAGAAAACGCCCGTTTTGACAGGTGAGCAGGTTGTGAAAGCGACGGGGGGCGTTTTATTGAATGGAGAGTTGGTGAAGCGATTTCACGGCATCACAACGGATACCCGGCAAACCGTAGAAGGCAATTTATTTATTGCCCTCAGAGGCGAGAATTTTAACGGTCACGATTTCTTAGGCACCGCCGTTACGGGCGGGGCTGCCGGATTGGTTATTGAAAATAATGAACGGGATAAATTGCCCCGAGCAGGCCTGAATGATGTCAATGTTATCGGCGTAAACGATACGTTGCGGGCTCTGGGAGACATGGCCCATTTCTGGCGGGGGCAATTTAAAATTCCCGTCCTTGCGATCACGGGCAGCACGGGGAAAACGACAACAAAAGAAATGACGGCGGCTATTTGTGGCCTGGTAAAAAATGTCATCAAGACGGAAGGCAATTTTAACAATCTCATCGGCCTTCCTTTGACCCTCCTGCGAATGAACAAAACGCATGAGGTCGCCGTCCTGGAGTTGGGAACAAACCGCCCCGGAGAAATCGGCCGTTTAACCCGCGTTGCCGCCCCGACCGTCGGGTTGATTACCAATATCGGCCCGGCCCATTTGGAAGGCCTGAAGTCCATCGATTGTGTCCGGGAAGAAAAAGGTGATCTCTTTAAATATCTTCCTGAGGGGGGCGTCGCCGTCATTAATCTCGACGATCGAAATGCCAAAATTTTGGGCGATGCATGGAAGGGGGAAAAAGTTACCTTCGGATTTCAATCGGCAGCCGATGTCCGGGCGCAGAATATCAAAAAGCTGGGAATCGACGGCACCCGCTTTGATTTGATGATCGGTACTGCGGCCGAGAACGTCGTTTTGTCTCAGGCGGGCGAGCATCAAATTTCGAACGCCCTGGCGGCGGCGGCAGCGGCCCGGGCGCTGGGGCTTGATCCTTCCGTTATCTGCCGGGGCCTGTCTTCGTTTATCATGCCTGCGGGGAGAATGGAAATACACCGCCTCCGAGGGGGACGCTTTTTGATTAACGATGCTTACAATGCCAATCCCATGTCTGTCCGTGAAGCCGTCAAGACACTCGATGATCTGAAAGGCGGACATGCCGGCATCGTTATCTTGGGCGACATGCTCGAGCTGGGCGAACAGGCCGAAGCGCTGCATGAAGAAATCGGATCGTTTATCGCGAACCACCATCCTGAAGCTCTCTTTCTCAAAGGCGATTTTGCCCGCCACACAGCAGCGGGTGCATATAAGAGCGGCCTGTCGGAGAGTCAGGTCTTTTTTTTAAAGGCACCTCAGGACATATTGGACTATTTAAAGGCGCAGCCGAAAGAGGGTGCGTGGATTTTGGTGAAAGGTTCAAGAAAAATGAAAATGGATGAGATCGTTCAAAAAATAAGCGAAACGTTCGGCCTCGCGAATTAAATTTAAAAGGATTTGCCGTGATTTATCATTTATTATATCCCCTTCATACAACCATTTCGTCCTTCAATGTTTTTCGATACATTACGTTTCGGACGATCTATGCCACGATCACCGCGCTGTTGATCTGTTTCATATTCGGCCCCTGGCTGATCAGAAAGCTCCAGGCCCTGCAGATTTCCCAGACCATCCGGGAAGACGGTCCCAACTCTCATTTGACAAAAAAAGGAACACCCACGATGGGAGGCATCCTGATTATTTTCGCCGTAGTCATCTCGACGGTTCTCTGGGCGAATCTGACAGTGGACTATATTTGGCTTGCACTGCTGGTGCTGGTGGGATATGGTATCGTCGGTTTTGCCGACGACTATAAAAAGTTGGTAAAGCAAAACAGCCGGGGCATTCCCGGTAATGTTCGGCTCTTTACGGAAATAATCATCGCGTTGTTTGTCAGTATTATTCTTTATGTCAAACCCGGTTTTACGACGACTCTGACCATTCCTTTTTTTAAGACGGTTCTTCCCGATATCGGTTGGTGGTATGTGGGGCTGTCCGTCTTTATCATTGTGGGGACGGCCAATGCGGTCAACCTGACGGACGGCCTCGACGGTCTGGCGATCGGTCCCGTGATCACCTGTTTTTCGACCTACCTCTTATTCGCCTATTTTGCCGGCAATATAAAGATCTCTGGTTATCTGCAAATTCCCTATATGGCCGGAACGGGAGAACTCGCGGTTTTATGCGGTGCCATGGTGGGGGCGGGCATCGGCTTCCTGTGGTATAACACCTATCCCGCCCAGATGTTCATGGGCGATACGGGGTCCCTTTCCCTCGGCGGATCTCTGGGCGCCATCGCCATCATTACCAAGCAGGAGATTCTTCTGGCGATTGTGGGGGGACTGTTTGTCATCGAGACGTTCTCGGTTATTTTTCAGGTGGGCTGGTTCAAAATGTCGCGGGGCAAGAGAATATTCAGGATGGCACCGATCCACCATCATTTTGAACTCAAGGGATGGGCGGAGCCCAAAGTCATTGTCAGGTTTTGGATCATTTCCGTGTTGCTGGCCCTGGTGGCGCTCAGCACTTTGAAGATAAGGTAAATGGTTAATGGATCTAAAAGGCAAACGGATATTGGTCATTGGAATGGGGAAAACAGGTCTTTCAACGATTCGGTTTCTCGTCGGGCAGGGTGCCCGGGTATTCGCGACGGACGTGAAGCCGGTGGACGAGTGGCTTGAAACGGTCAGGGCATATGAAACGGCGGACGCCAAAATAGAGATTTGTTCTTACGATACAAACATTCTTTCACGGACGGATATGATCATTCCTTCGCCCGGCGTACCGCCGGCTGATCCGATCCTGTCCGAGGCCGTCCGCCGGGGGATTCCGGTTTACAGTGAAATCGAACTGGCTTCCCGCTTTTTGGAAACGCCCATGATTGCCATTACAGGGACGAACGGTAAGACAACGACGACGACCCTGGTCGGAGAAATTCTTATGGGCACGGGCAAAAAGGCCTTTGTCGGCGGCAATATCGGTAATCCGCTGATTGAATATATTGACGGCTCACAGGACAGTGATTATGCGGTTGTGGAGGTGAGCAGTTTTCAATTGCAGTGGATCGAACGATTTCACCCGACCGTTGCCGTCCTTATGAATGTTACGTCCGACCATATCGATTATCACGGTGATATTGAAGTGTATCGAGGAATTAAGGAACGGATTTTTATGAATCAGACCGACTCCGATCTGGCGGTCCTGAACGCTGATGAGCCGCCGACAGAGATTTTAATGAAAAACCTATCCGCGCAGGTTTGCTGTTTCAGTGTTTTCTGCAAACGGAATCAGGGGATTTTTCTTGATGGGGATTTTCTCGTGTATCAACGCAATAACAATATTCCGGAAAAATATCCGCTTTCCATGATCAAGATGCCCGGTGTGCATAACATCCACAACGTCATGGCCGCCGTGGCAGTGTCCAGAGCATGCGGCTGTTCCGCCGAGGACATCACCCGGTGCGTCGAAAATTTTCACGGCATTGCCCATCGAATCGAATATGCCGGTGAGAAAAAGGGCGTCAGCTTCTATGACGATTCCAAAGGGACGAATGTGGGAGCCGTCCTCTGCGCCGTCAATACGTTTACAAACCCCGTCATTCTCCTCATGGGAGGCCGGGACAAGGATGTTGATTTCTCGGTTCTCATTCCCCTTCTCCGGGAGAAGGTCAAGGAGCTTATCCTGTTTGGAGAGGCACGGGACAAAATCTTCAGCGCCATTGGAGATGTGGTGAAAACCTGTCCTATCGGAACGCTGAAAGAAGCAGTGGCAATGGCTTATGATCATGCGGCGGCCGGTGATGTGGTTCTGTTGTCGCCCGGCTGCGCCAGCTTTGATGAGTTCAGGGATTACAAGGAAAGAGGCCGTTTTTTTAAAGCGGTGGTGGAGAGTCTTGAAGGATGAATCAAACACGTACCATACCTAAGACGTCCATAATGAACCGGATAAGGGAATACCGGTCCAGTCTCTATTCAAGGAAAAAGCTGCCCGTACCCGATAAAAACCCGGATGTCATTTTGCTGATCATTACCTTGATCCTCGTCATGGTCGGAACGGTGATGATTTACAGCTCCAGTTCCATTATGGCTGCCGCCCGCTACCATGACGGATACTTATTCCTGAAAAAACAGTTGATCTTTGTTTGCCTGGGTCTGGGTCTAATGATTCTGTGGACGAAGATTCCCTATCACTATCTGAAAAAATTGGCCTATCCGTTCATCGGTTTGTCCTTTGTGCTTCTGGTTGCTATTTTTATACCCCATGTCGGCATGAAGGCCGGCGGCGCAAAACGCTGGCTGAAATTGGGGTTTTTTTCCTTCCAGGTCAGTGAGATGGTCAAGGTCGCCATTGTCCTGTTTTTGGCCCACTTCCTCACAAAGAAAATGGATGTGCTTCGCGACTTTAAGAAGGGCGTTGTCGCGCCGCTGACCGTCGTGGCCTTTCTGGTGGGGTTGATACTCCTGCAGCCTGATTTTGGAACCGCCGTCATCATCGCCATTTTACTGATGTTTATGCTCTATGTGTCCGGCTGCCGAGTCCTGCATCTCTCGGAAATGGTGGCGGCCCTGATTCCGATCGGTGTCTTTATCCTGATGCAAAAGCCCTATCGACTGGCCAGATTGACGGCGTTTCACGATCCCTGGAAAGACCCGCACAATACGGGGTTTCAAATCATTCAGTCGCTCATATCATTCGGATCGGGCGGTGCCTTCGGCGTCGGGGTCGGTGACGGTATGCAGAAACTGTTTTATCTGCCCGAACCGCATACGGACTTCATTATTGCCGTCATTGCGGAAGAGGCCGGTTTTGTCGGTGTGATGGCCGTCATTGTCCTTTTTTCCGTGTTTATTTATCGGGGTTTTATGATTGCTTTCAAAGCGCCGGATCGATTTGGCAGTTTGCTGGCGGCCGGTCTGACCATGATTATCGCGCTGGAGGCTTTTGTCAATATTGCCGGTGTCATGGGGCTGGTTCCCCTGAAGGGATTGGCGCTTCCCTTCCTGAGCTACGGGGGGACATCGCTGCTGATGTCCTTAATGATGGTGGGAATCCTTCTGAATGTGTCGTCCTATGAAAAATAAATCGGGGACGCCGGACTATAGAATGATCATTGCCGGGGGCGGCACGGGAGGCCATCTTTTCCCTGGGATAGCCATCGCCGAGGAATTTTTAAAGCGAGACGGCCGCAACGCTGTTCTTTTTATCGGTACGGAGCGGGGGTTGGAAAAAAAGGTCCTTGGAGAACTGGGTTACGTCCTTCGGATTCTTGATGTGGAGGGCATCAAAGGCAGAGGAAGGACGGAGGCCGTCAAGGCAGCTCTCAAAATTCCGAAAAGTTTGCTGCAGTCTCTGAAAATCATCCGTGAATTTCGCCCCGACATCGTCATGGGTGTCGGCGGCTATGCATCGGGCCCCTGTGTAATGATGGCTTGGATGCAAGGCATCAAGACGGCTGTGGCCGAACAAAATGTTGTGCCGGGTGTGACGAATCAAATCCTCGGCAAATTTGTCGATAAAATATTCGTGACGTTTCCGGATACAAAAAAATGGTTTTCCGACAAGAAAGTACTCGTATCCGGCAACCCTGTCCGGAAGGCTTTCCTGGCCGGCCAAGAAGAAAAACAAAAAGTAACCGGCCGATTTAATATATTGATTTTCGGCGGCAGCCAGGGCGCCCATGCCATCAACACGGCGTGCGTGAATGCACTCGATGATCTGGAAAATATGAAGAATCAATTGTATTTCGTCCATCAAACCGGCCAAGAGGATTGGGAGATGGTTTCCGATGCCTACCATAAACGGGGATTTTCGGCGGATGTCCGGTCTTTCATTATGGATATGCCGGCGGCTTACCAGGCTGCGGATTTGCTGATCTGCCGGGCCGGGGCCACATCCATTGCCGAAATGACGGTATGCGGAAAGGCGGCCATATTGATCCCCTTTCCTTTTGCGATCCATAACCATCAAACGAAAAATGCCGAGGTACTGGTTGGAGCAAAGGCGGCGGAAATGATTTCGCAGGACCGTTTGAACGGTAAAGCTCTGGCACGGATGATTGAAACGTTTAAGAACAGCCCTGAGAGAATCAGAGAAATGGAGGCGAACTCTCGAGCCATAGGCAACAGGCAGGCAGCGGCGGATATCGTCGATGCCTGCCTGAGGCTTATAAAAGAATAGGCACCAGGTGCAAGGATCAAGGAAAAAAGAAGAAATAATCGGGCAGGTAAAGGATTGTGGAAGTCGATAGAAGAGACAGTACACACGTCATGAGAAGAAAAGTGAAGCGCATCCACTTCGTGGGCATCGGCGGGATCGGTATGAGCGGCATTGCAGAAGTGCTTCTCAATCTGGGATATACGGTCAGCGGGTCCGATTTGGGGCGGACGGATATTACAGAGCGCCTGGCATTGCTCGGTGCCAAGATTTATGTCGGTCATGCGGCGGGAAATCTCAGCGAGGCCGATGTGGTGGTGACATCAACAGCGGTACGGGCGAATAATCCGGAGGTCGTGGCGGCCCATGAAAGAATGATCCCCGTCATCCCGCGCGCCGAAATGCTGGCAGAGTTGCTGAAAATGAAATTGTCCGTCGCCGTGTCCGGCAGCCACGGCAAAACCACCACCACCTCCATGATCGCTACGGTGCTTGCTCACGGGGGGCTTGACCCGACGATGGTGATCGGCGGAAAACTGGCCAGCATCGGCAGCAATGCCAAGATCGGCGATGGGGCCGTTATCGTGGCGGAAGCCGATGAGAGCGATGGGTCATTTCTGAAGTTGAGCCCGTCGCTGAATGTCATAACCAACATCGACCGGGAACATCTCGATTACTATCGGGATATTGATGATATAAAAAGCGCTTTCGTGCAGTTTGCCAACAACGTGCCTTTTTACGGTTCCACGATTATCTGTGCGGATGATCCTTATTGCCGCGAGATTATTCCCCTGATAAAGCGCCGGGTGATCACCTACGGAATTAATGAACCCGCGGATTATCAGGCCGTTGATCTGTCGTGCTCCGGTCTTTCCTCCCACTTTTCCATTAGCTGCGCAGACGAACGGCTGAGCGATGTGATCCTGAATGTTCCCGGTTTATTCAATATTTCCAACGCCCTGGCTGCCGTCGCCGTTGCCCGTGAACTTGACATGGAATTTCCGGCCATCCGGGACGGCCTGTCGGAGTTTGGCGGCGTCCAGCGGCGCTTGGAATTGAAGGGCAAGGCGGGGGGCGTGACCGTCGTGGACGACTACGGCCATCATCCGACGGAGATCAGGGCGACGCTGGCCGCGGCGCGTCAGGTATGGCGTGACCGCATCATCTGTGTCTTCCAGCCGCACCGCTACACGCGGACGAAGGCGCTGTATGAAGAATTTTTGTCGGCCTTTGCGGATGCCGATGTTCTCATCCTGACCGATATCTATCCGGCCAGTGAAGAGCCGATTGAAAATGTCAATGCTCTAAATCTGAGCAGAAGCATCGCCAACGCCGGTCACAAGAACGTCATGTATATTTCTGATTTTAATGCCATTGTGGATAAATTGTGCGACATGGCAAAACCATCGGATGTCATCATAACGCTGGGCGCCGGTAGTGTATGGAAGATCGGTGAGGAGTTTTTAAAACAGGTCGGTTTATGATGTTGAAATAGGAAGTCCGGGAATGATGAGTGAGACGTTGCGTCGGGAATTAGAAAGATTAACGACTTGTCCTGTGTTTTATGATGAACCTATGAATCGGTATACCTCCATGGGCGTTGGGGGCAGGGCTGATGCGGTGTTCTTTCCGGCCGGTGCGGAAGAGCTTAAGACTCTGATCGTTGCGTTAAAGGAACGCGGCATTCCGCTGGTTCCCATCGGCAATGGGACGAATATCATCGTGAAAGACGGCGGCTACCGGGGTGCCGTTGTGTCTTTGAAAGGGCTTCGCCGGATACAACTGGGAAAAAGCGGCGCGGATCATCCGGTCGTTTTTGCTGAGTCCGGCGTCGGCCTGGCCTCTCTCGTAGGATATTGCGCGGAAGAGTCGCTGACCGGTCTGGAATTTTGTGCGGGGATTCCGGGGACGGTCGGAGGGGCGGTCAAAATGAATGCCGGGGCCTATGGATGGGAAATGAAAGACGTGGTGGAAAAAGTTTGTCTCTTATCACCGTTCGGGGAGATTCGGGAGCGGCAAAGAGACGATCTGCTATTCGAATACCGGAAACTGCATCTTGCCGAGGATGAGATTGTTATCGGCGTTTCCTTTCAATTAAAGCAGGGCGACCGCCGGGCTATTCGAGAGGAAATGGACAGGATTCAAGTTTTAAGAAAGGGCAAGCATCCCCTCGATTATCGCAGCGCCGGCTCCATATTCAAAAATCCGCCGGGTGTGCCGGCCGGCCGGCTTATTGATGAAACGGGGCTCAAGGGCATTCGTTCCGGAGATGCCCAAGTGTCAGAGAAACACGGCAATTTCATCGTCAACCTCGGTCATGCGAAAGCCGCTGACGTACTGGATCTGATAGCCAGGATCAAAAAGAAGGTTTTTGAACAAAAAGGAGTCGTCCTGGAAACGGAAGTCGTCATTTTAGGGGAAAATGGAAATCCATGAAAAAATCTCTCGAATCCAGGATTAAAACAAAACGATATCGCGTTGAAAGGCGCATCGGGCAAATTTGTTTTGACGTGATGAAGGCCCTGTTGTTGACCGGTATCGTGTTTGTCGTCAGCGCCCTGATGATCTTTGCGTATAATTATGCCATTACGCTGCCGTTTTTTCGGATCCAGGAAACCGTCGTGCGAGGCTGCAAAGAATTGACGGAAAAGGATATTCTCTCCCTGGCGGCCTTAAAAGATTCGCAGTATCTTATGGCCGTCAATACGGAGGTCATTGCCAGGAGGGTCAAAAAGAATTCCTGGGTAAAGAATGTTTTTGTCGGCCGGGAACTGCCCAACAGACTGGTCATCGAGATACGGGAACGAAAGGTTGTTGCCGTTGTGAAATCGAGTCACGATATGTTTTTGATCGACGAAGAGGGGGTCCCTTTTAAGAAGAAAATAAAAACGGACAATTTTGATCTGCCCATCCTGACCGGCTTTTATCGGAACGGTACGGTGGATTCGGACCTGCTGCGAAAATCTGTTGAATTACTCCGGTATCTCGCTCAGGCAGAGGAATTTCCCACGATCAACAACGTGTCCGAAGTTCACGGCAGCGATGTCATGGGCTTTAACATTTATACGAATACAGGTTTATGTCTCCAAATGGGTTTCGGCTGTTACGAGAATAAGCTGAAACGTCTCTCACCCATTATAGCCGATTTGGAAAGGAAAAATCTGAAAACAAGTTATTTGAACATTGATCTTCGTGATCCGACAAAGATTACCGTCAAAAGGAATGATGTCCTGGGTCCGGCGGACGTCGTGCCTCCAAAGGGAGCAAAGAACAAATATCGAACATGAGGATGAATGGATAAAAATGATGCCAGTCAGGTAAATGTTGAGGAAAGGTGGACGGATAAATGGCCAAAAAAAGAAACTTAATTGTCGGTTTGGATATCGGAACGACAAAAACCTGTGCCATCATAGGTGAAATGACTCAGACAGGCATCGATATTATCGGCTTGGGGACGCACCCCTCCGAAGGTATCAGAAAAGGCGTTGTCGTCAATATCGACGCTACGGTGGAGTCCATTAAAGGGGCCGTCGATGAGGCGGAGCATATGTCGGGATGCGAAATTGGGTCCGTATACGCCGGCATTGCGGGAGAGCATATCAAAGGGCAAAACAGCCTCGGCATTGTGGGCGTGAAGGGGCGCGAAGTCGATGAAGACGATGTGGAAAGGGCAATTGAACAATCGATGGCCATTGCCATGCCGGCGGATCGGGAGATTCTGCACACGCTGCCGCAGTATTATGTCGTCGATGAGCAGGACGGCGTTAAAGATCCGGTGGGGATGTCGGGCGTCCGGCTGGAAGCGAAGGTGCACATCGTCACCGGCGCTGTTTCATCGGTTCAGAATATCGTAAAATCCGTCACCCGGGTGGGGCTCGATCTAAACGGCATTGTCCTCGAACCGCTGGCAGCGGGGGAGGCGGTATTAAGCAAGGACGAACGGGATCTCGGCGTTGCCGTTATCGATATCGGCGGGGGGACGACGGATGTTGCCGTTTTCTCGGACGGCAACATCAAACATACGGCTATTTTGCCGATCGGCGGCAATTATGTGACCAGCGACATCGCGGCGGGTCTCCGGACCCCTATCGCCGATGCGGAGAAAATCAAGATCAAGTACGGGTGCGCTTTTTCTCCCATGATTCAGAAAGATGAAGTCATTGAGGTCCCCAGTGTGGGAGGACGAGAGCCGCGGGAGGTTTCGCGCCAGATATTGGGACGGGTGATTGAGGCCAGGGTCGATGAAATCCTGCGCCTTGCCTATAAGGAAATTGTGAAATCGGAACAGGAAGAGCGTCTGGCGGCGGGCGTTGTTTTAACGGGTGGAACGGCCCTTTTGGACGGTATTCCGGAACTGGCGGAGCAGATTTACGATATGCCCGTCCGGAGAGGAAGTCCGCAGGAGATTTCCGGTCTGACGGATATCGTCAACAGCCCGTTATACGCAACGGCGGTAGGACTGGTTATCCATGGAAGCAAAAACCTTTCCAGAGGGCAGCGGGGAAAATCCGATAAAGTTGGTTTCGGTGGTGGTCTGTTTCAACGGATAAAGGATTGGATTTTAGAAAATTTTTAGGGGAGGGAAAACGATGTTTGAATTATCTGATTCGGGTTTGGCCAATGCGGCAAAAATCAAGGTAATCGGTATTGGCGGCGGCGGAGGCAACGCCGTCAACACAATGATCTCATGCAGTCTCGCAGGCGTTGATTTCATTGCGGCCAATACCGATGCCCAAGCGCTGGAAGCGTCGAAATCGCCGATCAAGATTCAGCTCGGCATCAACGGTCTTGGTGCCGGTTCGGATCCGGATATCGGTAGAAATGCCGCCCTGGAGTCAAAGGATATCATCCGGGAGTATATCGATCAGGCGGATATGGTTTTTATTACCGCCGGTCTGGGCGGCGGCACCGGAACGGGCGGCGCCCCGATCGTAGCGGAAGTGGCCAAAGAGATGGGCGCCCTGACCGTAGCTGTTGTCACGAAGCCCTTTCAGTTTGAGGGCAAGAAGCGAAACCGGCAGGCTGAAGAAGGGGTGGCGGAGTTGAGGAAAATTGTCGATTCTCTCATCGTGATCCCCAATCAAAGGCTGCTGAGTTTGGGCGGCCGGAACCTATCCCTTCTTGATTCCTTCAAGAAGGCCGATGATATTCTTTATCATGCCGTCAAAGGCATTTCCGATCTCATCACGGTGCCCGGTTTGATCAACCTCGATTTTGCCGATGTGAAAAATATCATGTCCGAAATGGGACTTGCCCTCATGGGCACCGGGATTGCATCAGGCGAGAATCGGGCGGTGGAAGCGGCGCAGAAGGCCATATCTTCCCCCCTCCTCGAAGATAACAGTATTCAGGGCGCTCATGGCATCCTCCTGAATATTACAGGCGGTCCGGACATGTCGCTGTTTGAGATTAATGAAGCATCATCTCTGATTCAGGGTGAAGCCCACGAAGACGCCAATATCATTTTCGGGACCGTTATCGACGAAAGAATGGAAGACGAAATCCGGATTACCGTCATTGCCACAGGATTTGAGGATGCCCAGAAAAGACAGCTGCCCAATGTGGCGTCACTGAACAGGTTAAGAAAAGATGATATAAACGTCCCGGCCTACCAGCGGCACGAGGTAAAGCTGGGGGATAAGCTTCCGGGGACCCTGGAAGACGAAGAATTGGATCTGGAAACTCCGGCGTTCCTGCGCCGACAGGCGGATTAAAACCGCGTGGGCGCCGGGATAATACAACGGGCGGGCACGGACAACAATGGCCTGGAACATAAAAAAGAAATATCTGGATCTTTCAGCCCGTGAGGACAGCGGGCAAAAGAAGATCTGGGGCGATTATATCACCGTCTGTCTGGCTTATCCGAATCGTTACCGGACGGGAATGTCCAACCTGGGATTTCAAACCGTCTACCGGATGATCAACAATCATCCGTCGTTCCTTTGTGAGAGAGTTTTCCTTCCCGATCCCGAGGACGAAGAAGCTTTCGCCTCGGGATCGACTCCCCTTTTCAGCCTGGAGTCGCAAAAGCCCATCCGTGAATTTGATTGTATCGCTTTTTCCATCCCTTTTGAAAATGATTATCCCAATATATTGAAGATGCTCGATATGGCCGGTATTCCATTGAGAGCGGATAGGAGGGAAGAGAACACCCCTTTGGTTATCGGCGGAGGTTTTACCGTGTCTCTCAATCCCGAACCCCTGAGTGACTTTTTCGATCTTTTTCTGCTGGGCGAGGGAGAGGGGATGGTCCCGGAGTTTTTGGACGAACTTGAAGCCGTACACAAAGGCGGCCTTTCCCGCCGTGAGGCTTTTCACCGATTTCAAACCGGACTAAGCGGGGCATACTGCCCGCGGTTTTATCAAATCGACTACAAACAGGATATCGGCATCGAAAGTTTCAAGCCCCTCGATCCGTCCTATCCTGAAAAAATAAAACGAAGACAAGTCACATTGATCGATGATTTTATCACTGATCAATGTGTACTGACCCCGGAGACGGAATTTGCCGGGATTTATCTGGTGGAAGTGAGCCGGGGATGCCACCGGGGATGCCGTTTCTGTGCCTCCGGCTTTGTCGGCAGGCCCGCCCGGTTTCGCACTCAAAAGGGCCTTTCGCCCTCCATCGACCGGGGACTCCGGATAAATCAAAAAATCGGGCTCCTTGGCACGGCGGTTTCGGATACACCGGACTTGCCGGCAATTTGCCGTTCGATTATCGATGGTGGCGGGAAATTTACCATCGGCTCTCTGCGGGTGGACAGGATTAATGAAGAGATTGCTGCGCTTCTTCGGAAAGCCGGTGCGGAGACCGTGGCCCTGGCTCCGGAAGCCGGTTCTCAACGATTGCGGGACGTTATCCACAAAGGCATTACGGAGGAACATATTTTTGCCGCTGCCAGCATACTTCTGGAGCAGGGCATCACCAATATCCGCCTGTATTTCATGGTGGGCCTGCCGACGGAAACGGCGGACGATATCGAGGCCATCATCGACCTGGTCAAGAAGATCAAACACCATGCCGTAAAATCAACCGCGGGAAAACGGTCATTCCGCCTGATCACTGTCAGCGTCAATCAGTTTATTCCGAAAGCGGTGACCCCCTTCCAGTGGCAGCCCCTGGAGGATATCAACAACGTTCGAAAAAAAATGAAAAGAATCGCCAGTGCTCTGCGCCGTGAAAAGGCCATTAAAGTAATTCACGATCTTCCCAAATGGAACTATATTCAGGCCCTTCTTTCCCTGGGTGACCGGCGCGTCGGGAAGATCTTGCTGGCGGCCCACCGTTACGACGGCAATTGGTCCCGGGCCATGAAGGAGGTCAATGTGAATCCCGACTTCTATGTCTATCGTAGAAAGGACGTAAACGAAATTCTACCCTGGGATTTCATCGATCATGGGGTCAAAAAAACGCTCCTCATCCGCGAATCCGAAAAAGCCTTCCGGGATGTTTGAATTTTGTCGTTTCCCTGACGGGCAATCCGTATTGTTTAAACTCACGCTCTTGCCATCGCAGGGCCGGAGGCCAATCCATCATAAAAATTCGTCCGGTAAAGACATTATTTCTTGACGGCATCAACCGCCGTCTTGCCATCGATGATTCCTAATATCTTGTCTGATCACTGCCGGGTATAAGACGCGGCGATTTTTTTCCATTGCTTTTAATATTTTGGTCGTGCGCTTCCCAAATTTGGCTTCAATCTGGCGAGAAAAGCGCCTTCTTGTGTATCGATAAGCTTCTCTGTGGACCAGCCACATTTAATTGCGTACGATTTTAATGTGTCAAAATCTACATGAAGCCAACGTATCCAGGGGCCGAGGTTGCCATCGTGACATAGACGGAACTCCAATTCACCCGGATACGTCAGGTCATTTTGAGCGTTAAGAGGTTTAGGCTCATCAGTTGAGTTTACCAACAACTGACCGCCATGGCGGAGAAGTATTTGGCATCTATTGAGTAGTCCCTCTATCCCCTTTAAGGTTTCGCAAATTCCGATATTTTGCCCCAGCATTAAGATGGTGTCGTATGTTTCGCCTTCGAATTGTAAAAAATCTTGCTGCTGAACATCCCCGATTCCGCGTTCTCGCATGATCTGTACGGCTTGAGGACAGATGTCGATAGCCGTAACCTCAAAACCTTGTTTTTCAAGTTCAAGGGCATGGATGCCGGTGCCGGCACCGACATCCAGAATGCGACCTTGACAATACTCGAAGACATTTTCCGTCGGGAAAAATTCACTATCAGTGCGAAAAAATACAGAAACAGGTATCGACTTCTTTTGTCCGGTCTTGCACTCATGCATAAGCATGGCGGATTTATTACCCCGCCAATAGGCAAGAAGAGCTTGGCCAAAAGGCTCAAGAGCTGAACGACTTAAATTTTTCATGTTTTGTCCTCGCACAACTAAAAAATCACCCGAAGCGTTAGCGATCGGCGGTATTGATTTTGTTGTGCTTTTATTTCTTTGGGAAATATTTGACCTTACTTATATCTTTAAAGTCCACATCTTGAGTCCATATAGTAGCTTTGAATTCTTGCGCTGTCGCAAGAATGATACTGTCAGCCATAGGAAGTTGATACTCCAGGGCAAAATATGCAAGCCACCCGGAAGAATCTACGATATTCATACTCTATCTCCCTCTCGTTTGAAGTCAGTATTGATGTCCTTAAGAAATTCCCGGAGTTCTTTGATATCACGTTCCGGCATCATTTCAATACGTCCTGCATATTCAACGATTTGCATTTTTTGGCCTGGATGAAGCTTCAAAGCCTCTCTGACATTCTTAGGTATAACAACTTAATATTTGGGTGATACAGTTACGGATTGCATGTCAATAACTCCATCGATCTATTTTGTTCGACGATATCATGACCGATCTGATCTTGCCAATTATCATTTTGCCAACGACGCTAATCAGCCGCGCCGCTTTTTGGTGCAACTACAGAAATCCATTTTTTTTAGGTAGATTATTGATTTTTTCTATCACATACCCTGCTTCATAGAGAAAATCTTTGTATTCATCGGGGGTATGAATCCTTATATCAAGTAGATTGACCAATTTGCCTGTTGTGCTGATTTTGGTATGCGATTTCAAAGGAATCCGTCATAGCCGTCCGGAGGATGTCGTTACCCCCACAGAAGGGAGATGTCAAAATTGGCATCGTATTCAAAGGAAAAGACAAAAACGGTAATAAAATTAATGGGGGGCACGGGGCCTTTGTTTCGTAAATAATAGATTTAACAGACGATTTAGGTAATCCCAGCGGATATACAGTAAAATACATAGATGACGGGAAGCAGGGCGACAACATAGCTAACAATACCCCTCATACCATAACCTTTAACGACGATGGGACCGGGCGCACTTCCAATGTCGTCGGCCTTATCAATTTTCAAGTTGAGAGCGTTCCAGAACCGGGAACTTTGGCCCTGCTGCTTATAGGTCTAATCTCAATGGCATTATCTGCTCCACTAAAAGCCATCGACGTCAAAAAAAACGGCTGTTAGGGAGCGGTAAAGGGGTAGTCAATTCACCCCTTTAACTATCTGTCTTATTTTTGTTTTTTTACTTCCGACGGGTTGTCGAGCGTCTGATTAAAGGCAGGGACATTGGCCCTGCCTTTTTCATTTTTGACGACAACGAATACGGATCATAATACGGCACTGATGTGTAGAAACAAAGAAAAGCATTCCAGGAAACAAATTGAACGGTAGCTAATAAATAAGCACCCCCTCACATGTCATTCGCAAAGAGGTGCTTATTCGGCGGACCATGAAAAAGACCTTCATATATCTTATTTGAAAATTATACTTCTTTTTTTCTTCGCCATGCTTCTTGATAGAGTTTGCCGATGGAGGTGACCAGGGCCAGGAAGAACAGTCCGAACATGAAAGTCGGCGGTGTGTTCAACCATTTGTCCAGCAGATAGCCCAGGTACAGGAAGAGGAAAGAGGCTATCACAATCGCCATGCCCCATGCGCTCATCATCAGGATCTGGCCGTACTCGGCGTGGAATTGTCTTTTTTCTTCCGCTTTCATGATGCAAACCTCCTCCCCGTAATTTAATGATTCTTATCCTTAGCCCACCAGCGATTTAACCGCATCGATAACCGGGGCGGTAAACAGAGCAATCATGATCGTGTAAAGGGCGAAGGCACCGACCGCCTCGGTCGTATAAATCTTCGAGAATTTATTCTTCAGAGAGATAATCAGCAAGCCGCCAATGATGAGGCACCCTAACTGAAAGAATGGAAAATTGCTGACTCCTGTTGCCGTATATTCAGCAAAGCTGAAAGCAGCCGTGCTGAGGACTACGAAAGCCGTGACTGCGATGGTCGATAATGTCTTTTTCATGATTTGTTTCTCCTTTTCAGGTTTTTTTAGCCCCTAACTCCAAGCTTTTGATATTGAATAATGAAAGGAGTGTGCCAAATGAGAAATTTTTTGCGCTAATTTTGTAACATTCTGAATATACAATTATTAATTTGAGAATATGGCAGAGAGAATCTCGTTCATTTCTTCAAAAATGAACGAATCTTTAAATAGAACGTTCAATGCCTTGAATAAAAGGTTACAAAATGAAAATCGAGGAGCTGAATAATCGATGAAATGTTTTTCATTTCATCATGAATTTCATGAAATTCTTTTTACAAATGAATGCCGACCGCCATGTAATGGTACGCCATGCGGAGACGCAGTTCATTTTCTTTCTTTTTCAGAAAAAATATGACATACCCCCCATAGACAAAAAAATACCCGGCTTAGAAGGATCGCTAAATATCCTCCCAAAGAACCGATTATAAGGAAAGGTATCATGGAAGCTTTTGATCTTGATTTTTTATTTCATCCCAAGTCCATCGCGATTGCCGGTGTGAAAGACGCTAATGCCACATTTAATACCGGCTTGATGTTTTTAAAAGCCCTGACCGGCTTCGGGTATCCGGGCCGGCTCTATCCCCTTAATCCCAAAGGCGGAGAGGTGATGGGCCTGAAAATATACAAAACGCTCAAGGAGATACCCGGTCCGGTGGATTATGTCATATCAGCGGTCCCTTCAAGGAATACACCTGAGCTGGTGGCCGATGCCGCTGCCAAGGGGGTGAAGGCCATACATTTCTTTACCTCCGGCTTCGGTGAGATAGAAAATATCGAAGGGAAAAAGCTGCAGGGAGAGATTTTGAGAATCGCCCGCCGGGGGGGTATACGGATCATCGGCCCCAACTGCCTGGGCTTATATTGTCCCGCGGGAGGATTGTCCTTCAACCCGCATGCGTCAAAGGAAAGCGGGCCGGTCGGCATGATTTCCCAAAGCGGCGGAAACGCTTCACATAGCATAGCGGAAGGCAACGCAAGAGGGGTCCGTTTCAGCAAGGTCATCAGCATGGGTAATGGCGCCGATCTCAACGAATCGGATTATTTGGAGTATTTAACCCATGATCCCGACACCAGGATTATCACGGCTTATATTGAAGGAATCAAGGACGGCCCCCGTTTCTTGAACGCCGTTAAGGCAGCCGCAAGGATTAAACCGGTCATTATTTACAAGGTTGGGGCTTCCGAAGCCGGGGCAGAGGCCGCCGTCTCCCACACCACGGCGCTGGCCGGCGCCAATGAAGTATGGGAAGGGCTTTTAAGACAGGTTGGCGCCATCCAGGTCCATAGCATCGAAGAAATGATCGATATGGTTGTGACCTTCCTCCATATGGCACCTCCCGCCGGGAAAAATACGGTGATCGTCGGCATCGGGGGTGGAGCGAGTGTTATCCTCGCGGACGAATTTTCTCAAGCCGGCCTGTCATTGCCCAAATTTTCCAAGAAATCACGGCAGAAATTAATTGGTCATTTTTCTTCCGAGGCTGGCCGGATTTTTAAAAATCCCGTTGATATGAATAATCTGGAAAGTCCGGAAGCCTTTGCCGATACCATAAAGACGATCGAGGCCGAAGACAATGTGAATTTGCTGGTCCTCCATATCGCTTTCGATCATTTCGGGTTGGTCAATGATGAAGATAAAGAGCTGATGGTCGGGGTTTATCAGTGGCTGATCCTTGATTTAAAGAATAAAACCAATAAACCGATGGCGGTTATTTTACACTCATTTGCCAGTGATAAGTCGAAGAAAATGGCCTCTGCTATGCGGGATTCTTTTACTAAAGAGGGTTTTGCCGTGTTTCTGTCGATCCGGAGCGCGGCCGTTGCCCTGAACAAATATATTCAGTATCAGCAATGGCTGAAAGCCGATGCCAGGGGACGGAATCATCCCGGAAATAAATAGAGCAAATCAGGAACCCTGTCTGATGGACATTTTTTCATAGTAAGCCAACACAAGATTAATCGCATTGGCGGCGCTGTCGAAAGAGAAATAAACCGGGAAGCCGTCGACAGCGTAACTGTTAATACTTTCAAACATACTATTGCCTTCCGCAGGATCAAATGTCGGCGGTATGACAACGGCCACAGGTTTGGAAATGCCGTCAAAATTGAACAAACGATCGGTGAAACGCCCCGCCCTCGTGGATTGCCCGGGAACCATAAAATTGACAATGAAATCAAACTGCCCCCAGCGCAGCAGAATTTCCAGTGCGCGCTTTACATTAGCCGGATCCATACTTTGTGAGTAATCAATAGGATTATTGAAGAAGTTGCCGGCCGCCTGGCTAAATTCTCTCAACTCCTTAATCACCTGTTTCGGCACCTGGGGTAGGATCATCCCGCGCTTTTCAAATACATCGGCCACGATAACACTTGAACCGCCTCCGCCGCCGAACAACAGGGCCCGTCGGCCGGCGGGCGCGGGCAGCAGCGTCAGGGTAACGAGTACATCAATCATTTCGTCCAGGTTTTGAACCTGTATGGCACCCACTTGGCGACAGAGGGATTCCCAGATATCATGGCTTCCCGCAAGCGATGCCGTGTGGCCCATAACCGCCCGTGCTCCGGCGGGCGTCGTTCCCCCTTTGAGCAGCACCACCGTTTTTTTCTCCGCCGCATATTTCAGCGCACGGTGGAATCGATCGCCATCCTTTATCCCTTCCAGGTACATCGTGATAATTTTTGTTTTCGGGTCATCCGCCAAATATTCCAGAAAGTCGCTTTCATTCAGGTCGCAGGCATTGCCGAAACTGATGACTTTACTGAAGCGAATACCGCGCAGGGCGGCCTGACGGATCAAATAATTGGAGTTGCCGCCGCTTTGGCTGATGAAGCTGACGGAACCGCTTTCCCGGGGGAAGAGTTCGCTGAAAGACATTCGCGATTCCGGACAGTACACCCCCAGACAATTCGGACCGATAATTCTGACATGATGCTTGCGGGCGGCAAGGAGTAATTCCGACTCCAATTCCTTGCCTTCCTGGTCATCGATCTCGCTAAAACCGGCGGTGCAAAAATGGATGCATTTAACCCCCTTCGCCGCCGCTTCCTCAATCAGTTGTGGAGCACCGCGTGAAGGTACCAGCCCCACAACAAAGTCAAGCGTATCGGGGATATCCTGGATGTTTTGGAACACTTTAAAGCCTTCCACGGTGCCGCCCCTGGGGTTCACCAGATACAGTTTTCCCTGGGAGGGAAAATCAAACTTCAGGTAACCTTCGAGAAAACCACGGGTCCAGTGTCCAGGATTGGAAGTCGTTATGCCTACCAGGGCTACGGAACGGGGATGGAATATGTCATCAAGATTTTCATGGCTGAGATTCATTGTCATAACCTTTCTATTCTATAATATGTCTGTATGTTTTTTGCCCGACTGCTACGGAATGAAAGTGCTACCATATTATTCGAGGTCTGACAACTACTCATAGAATTCAGGAAAACCGACGGGAATATTCTTCCTTTTTGTTAAATGTCCCGGGAAACCGGCCAATGCCAACGACTTTCATTGGAAAAGAACACTTTCCATTTTTTATTGTTCCCGTACCATTCCCGTATATCCCATGCTATGACTCCAACTGTGTGGCCCGGCTGCCTAATCTGGATACATAAATGTGGGAAAACTCCGAATTTTCGGTTGCACCGTGCCAGTGTTTTTCCCCGGCCGGAATAATAACAATATCTCCGGCAGCGATTTCCTTCTTTTCCGTTTCGGTAGCGATAAAGCCCTTCCCGGATGTGACGATCAGAACCTGTTCGCTGTCGTGGGCGTGAAACTTGTTTCGCACGCCCGCACCAAAATTGACGACGTTGACATTGAATTCCTTGCTGTCCGGTAAAAGAACCTGCATCGTTACATCCGAACCGGTAAAGAGGGGGGTGCTGATTGCTTCTTTTTTTACTTCATCGATTTTGACAACTTTCATGGTGTCCTCCTCATCATTGCGTTTTGCGTCGCCGACACATCCGCTGTCTACCCGTTGACGGACCGCAGCAACCCTGTCTATATGGATCTTGATAAAAAACCTTTACAACGCAAATGTTGTCGTATTAATTCCGGCGCATATTGTTCATATTTTCGACACAAAAAACCCGCCTCCCTCAGCGGCAACGCTCCGTTTCCTCGTCATGTTTCCACTCGAACCGCAACCCGTTGAACACCTCAATGACAACTCACCTGCCCAGAAGTTTGAAGACTGGAGGAGTAAAACGCCCGACTGCTCCATTAGAAGGCCGTGTCTTATCCTTCTATGAATGATATTTTCTAAAATTGTATTTGTCGGCTAGTTTTTCTTTTTCCTCAGCCGGAAGAGACGTGAAGTATTGTTTCCAACCCGGGCAAAAGTTTATATGCCAACGCCAGAATCGCCCGGCAATGGACTTTGGCTTTTTGTCGTACTTTTCTCGTAACTTGCAGTTGCTACATCGGCTTGTCGCCATCGTTACCCTCCTTTGTAAGACAGACACTTAAATCCGTCTTCTTTTAATCAGGCCCACGGCCCGTCCGGCAGCTTTTTTGCAGGGGCAGCGCAAAAGAAGTTGCTCTTAAAGCAGAGGTTATATGATGAATGCCCTTTCCTTTCTCCAGTTTATGCCCCGCACCCAGCTTCAAAGCCCTGTTGGCTGCCGGACGCCCTTCTCCGCACTTGTCAAGAATGTAGATCTGATCTGCCAACACCGTCGATAGGTGTTGGACCGCTCTATTTGTAAAAATCATCCCAAGGTACTGTTTTGATGATTGGTTTTCTACTGCCCGCCTTAATGATGATGGCTGTTGTGACGGGAGTTTCAGTATCATGGCAATCGGCTTCAAAATCATGCCGCGGTAAAACCACATTGGAACCTCGTCGCACCTCAGCCCAGGCAGACATAAATGCCCCGCAACGGCCTTGGATGTTGAAATTGCCCGGCGAAGGCCCGATAGTGATTGTGTATGTACCATCCTTCAACTCGCACTGGTGTTGAATGGTTTTAAGCGAACCAATATGGTCTTCGTCTTTGATCGTAGCGACGAGCGACCAGAGTTCCCATTGCCGGGAACTTTTATTTGCCACCATCTTTTCGCCGTCCTCATTATGAGCACCTGTATAGCTCAGAGTAATTGTGTTCGCTTCTTTGTCACATTCATAACCGACCAATTTATAGAAATTATCCGCATACACGGCCGTAGTCGATAATATCATCGATAATATCATGGCGCTGATTGTAATATTTATTCTCATCATTAATCACCTTTCAAGCCAGATATTATATAGTTAAGTCGTTAACCAATCAACTTTTTCTTTATGTAATACATTACCTGAATCTTGCACCAAAAGTTCAGCAGGCGAACATACATCAAGCAAATGCTGACGGGTATGGAGATAGCAGGGATCATAAAATATGATATTTTTACTGATTAGGGGAATTTCCATTTTATGCACTCATTCAAATGTTCGTCTAACTTGGGTTTGATGAATACGTCCTAACACAAGTAAAATAAGGGGTTCACGGATCATATGCTTTTATGTCATTTCCAACATCATGATATTAAATTGAAAATAATCCGTGCAAGAAATTTCTTGCACGGGAAATGATCAAAATTGTGCAAGATTCAGGTATGAAATTGACACAGCTATTTCGCCTGTCCCAGAATAAGTTTATAACTCAACTTTCGCAGGAGCGAAATATCTATAACATATTGAAATAATTAGTAGTATAGCGTCACAAAGTGTGATATATAGGTTTT